>DASXVK010000834.1:0-1699 GCA_036504295.1 Polyangia bacterium | reverse complement strand
TCTCGGTGCCGGCGGCGAACTTGTTCTGCTCCGCCTGCGTCTTCTCCGGCGACCCGCGGGCGACGCGCAGCACGTCGAATGGCAGGCTGGGCGCGATCTGGGCGGCGAGCTGGCCGATGACCGCGGTCGCGATGCCGGCGGCGACGGCGTTCGTGACGTCGCCGCCCTGGCTCGGCGCGCCGGGCGCCGAGCCGGTGAGCACCATCGAGACGAGCTGCGGCTCCTGGTAGAGCGCCGGATCGCTCGTGAGCTTGAGGTGCGGCTTGCCCACCGTGCCCGTCACGGCGATGGCGAGGTTCACCTCCGGGAACTGGCGCGTGAGCCGGATGTCGAGGGCGGGATCGGGCTGCGGCCGCCCGTTGAACAGCACGCGCGCGTGGTCGAGGGTGTACTGGCGGCCGAAGAGCTCCACCTGGCCGTAGCGGGCCAGCACCTCGCCCTTGATGAGCGTCACGCCGCGCTCGGTGTGCACCGTGAGATCGGCGCGGAAGTCCGCGTTGACGTCCTTCCCCCGCACGTAGAAGTCCGCGACCCGGAGCTTCACGTTGATCCGCTCGGGCAGTATGTACTGCTTCGGCTGCGGCGCCGCCGCCCGCGCGCGCTGGTCGACGAAGACGACGTCCGCGAGCGGGCCGGTCTTCTGCAGCGCGCGCCCGCCGCCGAGCTTCTGCACCTTCACCAGCCCGCGCTGCACGCCGACGTCGAGATTGAAGTCGCGCCCCTGCAGCGCGCCCTTCGCCGTGACGTCGAGGTCGAGCCGCGCGCCGGCGAGGCCGGCGTAGGGCACCGGCAGGTCGCTCGTCTTGAGGCGCGCCGCGAGCGCGGTCGGCAGCGTGCCGCGCAGGCCGACGAAGCCGTCGGCGTGCACCGAGCCGCTGCCCGAGCGCGCGTCGAGCTGGTCGAGGGTGATGCGCGTCGGGGACACGCGGGCCCGCAGCTCGATGTGGTCGAGCTCCTGGACCCCGACGACCCCGAGCTGGCCGCGGGCGAGCGCGACGACGCCCGTGACCCGCGGCTGGTCGCGCGGGCCGCGCACGGCGATCTTCGCGTCGAGCTGGCCGGCGGCCGTGCGCACCTGCGGCACGAGCGCGCGCACGAACGCCACGTCGAGCCCGGTCGCCGTGAGCTGGGCCTCGACCGGCCCCCCGGGCGCGCGGTCGACCCGGGCGGTCAGCCGCAGGCGGCCGCCCTTCTGCTGATCGGCCGAGGCCGCGGCGACCACGATGCGCCCCGCCGGACCGGAGGTGTCCGCCCGCACGTCGAGGCGCGCGAAGGGCACGCCGCCCAGCACCGCGTTCGCGACGGTCGCGCCGGCGTGGCCCTCCGGGTGCTGCAGCCGCCCCTGGACCCGCACGCCGCCGGTGAGGATGCCCTGCAGGCGGCCGAACGACGGCGCCGCGGCGCTCAGCTTCGCCAGGTCGAAGCGCGTGAACGTGCCGGTGAGCTCGACCGGCGGCTCGCCGAGGTCCCCGCCGCGCAGCAGCCGTTCGAGGGGCAGGCCGACCGTGCCCGCCACCTGGAGCAGGCGCGCGTCGCGCACCGCGGCCGACGCGTCGAGCCGCGTCTCGCGACTCCGGGCGAGGACGCGGATCGAGCTCGACAGCCCGTCGACCTGCGGCGTCTTCAGGTGGTCGAGGTCGACCGTCAGGCGCAGGCTCGGCTCCTGTACGTCGCCGTCGAGCTCGACGCCGACCTTGAG
>DASXVK010000833.1:0-16471 GCA_036504295.1 Polyangia bacterium | reverse complement strand
CCGTATGGATTGGGTAAAACGGCGGATGCACGGTGATGTGCACCGGTGCACATCACCGTGCATCCGCCGTTTTACCCAATCCATACGGATTCTTGGGCCTTGACGGCGGGTCTCCGCCGCGACGCGGGGCGCACGACGCGGTGCAACGCGCGGCATACGGTCGGTCGACGTATCGAAGGTCGACGAAAAACCGCAACGATCACGGCTATTTGTTCAGAGCTCGCCAGCCGTCGGCGGGCATGGTTCTTGCTGGGGTGCGGCGTCGGCAGCACATCCAGGAGGCTTCATGTTCCCCGCTGACATGCTCAACGCCCTCGGTCAGTCGCCCGCCTTCGCCCCGCTGTGGAAGGTCCTCTCGCAGATCCCGGGAGACCGGCTGGCGCTCCTCATGCGGCTCTACGCGACCGTCCCGAGCAGCACCACGCAGAAGTCGGTCACCGGCGGCTTCCTGAAGAACGTGAGCGACAACCCCGAGTTCTTCGAGTGGCTGCGCCGCATCGCGACCCACCTCAGCGAGAAGCCGCTCGAGAAGTTCTTCCAGAACTTCATCGTCAACTCGGTCATCGAGGGCACGCGCCGGCGCTTCGAGGTCAAGCGCGAGCACGGCTTCCTCGGCCCGTACACCATCGTCATCAACCCGACGATGAAGTGCAACCTCAAGTGCACCGGGTGCTACGCGTACAACTTCGACAAGGGCGCGCACATGGACTACGACCTGCTCCGCAAGGTCCTGTCCGAGGCGCGCGACCTCGGCACCCGCTTCATCACGGTCTCGGGCGGTGAGCCCCTCGCCTACCCGCACTTCGAGCGGATGGCCGAGGAGTTCAACGACCTCATCTTCATGAACTACACGAACGGCACGCTCATCGACGAGAAGAAGGCCAGGCGCCTCGCCGAGCTCGGCAACGTCTGGCCCGCCATCAGCGTCGAGGGGTACGAGGCCGAGACCGAGCTGCGCCGCGGCGCCGGCGTGTGGAGCAAGGTCCAGCGCGCGATGCGCAACCTGCGCGACGCGGGCGTCATGTTCGGCTTCTCCGCGACGCCGACGCGGCTCAACAGCGACCTGCTGGCCGAGGACCGCTTCGTCGACTACTACCTCGAGCAGGGCGCGCTCTTCGGCTGGATGTTCCAGTACGTGCCGGTCGGCCTCGACCCGGACGTCAACCTGATGGCGACCCCGCAGCAGCGCGACCGCGTCCGCCAGGCCACCAAGCGCTGGCAGGTCACGAAGCCCATCTTCGTCGGCGACTTCTGGAATGACGGCGCCTGCGTCGGCGGCTGCATGTCGGCGAGCAAGTACTGCTACGTCACCCCCGAAGGCAAGGTGCAGCCGTGCACCTTCGTCCACTTCCACACGCACAACGTCCGCGACAACACGCTGACCGAGATCTTCCAGTCGCCGTTCTTCTCGGCCATCCGCGGGATGCAGCCGTACTCGCGCAACCTGCTGCGGCCGTGCAAGATCATCGACAACCCGCAGGACCTGCGCGACGTCGTCGAGCGCTGTCACGCGCAGCCGACCTACGAGGGCGCCGACAACATCGTCCGCAGCCCCGAGGTCAAGGCGCACCTCGACCAGTACGCGGCGGAGTGGCGCAAGGTCGCCGACGCCGCCTGGGCGAGCGACGTCTACAACGAGGGCCGCTCGGTGCTGGTGCCCTTCCTCGGCCGCATCAACGTCTACGACATCTGGCCCGACCGCATGCAGAACGCCGAGCAAGTCAGCGCCGAGAAAGCCGCCGCCGAGGTCGTCACCCACCCCGACCCCACTCCCGTTCGGGGACACGCAGCCCCCCGCTAACCCGCCGCTGCTACTTAGCTTTTCGCCCCGCTCAGGGGACACGCAGCCCCCCAGTAAACCCCCGTTTTAATTGCCTTCATGGACCATAGTGCGTGTTTTGCTCCGGCCTCGACGGCGCGCGCAGGCCGGCCGAGCGAAACCCGCACTTAGGCCTAGGACGCCTTTGATTACAGCCACCTATGGGGGGGCTGCGTGTCCCCTTTTGACGCGGTGCATCCAGGGGGAGGGGTTGGACATCGAAGTGGGCTCTGGCTGGAGGGACTGCATGGGACGGATTGCTCCGCCGCCGCTGGACCTCGCGCGCCTCGTGCGCGGGCTGATGGAGCTCGATTACGACGCCATCGAGGCGTTCCGGGCCGCGGTCGCCCGGCTGGGCGAGGACGCCGACCGGCGGCAGCTCGCCCAGCTCATGGACGACCACCACCGGCACGTGACCGACCTCGCGCCCCACCTCTACGTGCTCGGGGAGGAGGCGCCGCGCCCCGGCGGGCTCCGGCCGGGGCTCCCCCAGGGCCAGGTCGCCGGCGGCGGGCGGCTCGACGACAAGCGCATCCTCGCGGCGCTGAAGACGAACGAGGACGACACCGTGACCGCCTACGAGCGCGTCGCCGGGCACCCGGACGCCACGGCGGAGCTGCGCGACGTGCTCGAGCGCAACCTCGCCGACGAGCGGCGGCACCGCGCGTGGCTGGTGGAGCGGATGGAGGCGATGTGACGCCGGGAGCGCTGCGGGTCTGCGGAGCTATCTACTTCACCTCGGGCTCGCCCAGCTCCGGCCACGCGCCCGACTTGAGGTAGTCGTCGATGGCCTTCGCCGCCGCGCGCCCGGCGCCCATGGCGAGGATGACGGTGGCCGCGCCGAGGACGATGTCGCCGCCGGCGAACACGCCCTTCATCGACGTGCGGCAGGTGCCCTTCTCGGCGACGATGTTGCCGCCGCGCCGGGTCTTGAGCTGCGGGGTCTCGCTCGGGACGAGCGGGTTGGGGCCGTTGCCGATGGCGCACACCGCCATGTCGATCTCGAGGTCGAACTCGTCGCCCTTGATCGGCACGGGACGGCGGCGCCCCGAGGCGTCGGGCTCGCCGAGCTCGAAGCGCTGGCAGTGCGCGTTGCGCACGCGGCCCGTGGCGTCGCCGTCGTAACGGATGGGGGCCGTGAGGAGCTGGAAGTCGACGCCCTCCTCCTGGGCGTGGTGGAGCTCCTCGAGCCGCGCCGGCATCTCCTGCATCGTGCGGCGGTAGAGGAGGTACACCTTCTCGGCGCCCATGCGCAGGGCCGTGCGCGCCGAGTCCATGGCGACGTTGCCGCCGCCGACGACCGCCACCTTGCGGCCGCGGCACACGGGCGTGTCGTCCTTGGGGAAGTTGTAGCCGCGCATGAGGTTCACGCGCGTGAGGTACTCGTTGGCGGAGTAGATGCCGTTGAGGTTCTCACCGGGGAGGCCCATGAAGTAGGGCAGCCCGGCGCCGGTGCCGATGAAGACGGCGTCGTAGTCCTGCAGCAGGTCCTCGACGGGGATGGACTTGCCGATGACCTGGTTCACCCGGACCTCGACGCCCATCTTCGTGAGGGTGTCGACCTCACGGGCGACGATGGCCTTGGGGAGGCGGAACTCGGGGATGCCGTAGACGAGCACGCCGCCCGACTTGTGCAGCGCCTCGAACACCGTGACCTTGTGCCCCATGCGGGCGCAGTCGACGGCGACGGTGAGGCCGGCCGGGCCGCCGCCGACGACCGCGACCCTCTTGCCCGTCGCGGGCGCGCACACCGGCGGGTTGATGGCGCCCTGCTGCGCCTCCCAGTCGGCGGCGAAGCGCTCGAGGCGGCCGATGGCGACGGGCTGGTACTTGCCGCCCGCGCCGATGTTGCAGACCTTCTCGCACTGCTCCTCCTGCGGGCAGACGCGGCCGCAGACGGCGGGCAGGACGTTCGTCTCCTTGATCGTGCGCACCGCCGCGCCGAAGTTGCCGTCGCGGATCTCGGCGATGAAGCGGGGGATGTCGATGCTGACGGGACAGCCCTCGATGCAGTGCGGCTTGGGGCACGCGATGCAGCGCTCCGCCTCGCGCATGGCCATCTCCGGCGTGTAGCCGAAGGGGACCTCGCGGAAGTTCGTGACGCGCTCCGCCGCCGGCTGCTCCGGCATCGGCGTGCGGGGCTCCTTGAACAGGGTGGACTTCTTCTTCTTCGGGGTCGCGGTGTCGGCCATGGCTACAGCCCTCCCCGGATGCGGCACTCGTGGCTCTGCACGAAGCGCTCATACGCCTGCTTCTCCATTTCGACGTAGAAGCGCTGGCGCGACAGGAGCTCGTCGTAGTCGACGGCGTGCGCGTCGAACTCGGGCCCGTCGACGCAGACGAAGCGGGTCTTGCCGCCGACGGTGACGCGGCAGCCGCCGCACATGCCGGTGCCGTCCACCATGACCGGGTTCAGGCTGACCATGGTCTTGATGCCGTGGGGCTGGGTCACCTTGGCGACGTTCTTCATCATGACGAGCGGGCCGATGGCGACGACGAGGTCGGGCTTGCGCACGCCGATGAGCCGCTCGAGGACGTTCGTGACGAAGCCCTTCTCGCCGTAGGAGCCGTCGTCGGTGCAGACGTGCACCGCGTCGTTCGCCTTGCGCATCCAGTCCTCGAGGATGAGCAGGTCCTTGTTGCGCGCGCCGAGGATGGCCTCGACCCGCGCGCCGGAGGCCCGGTAGGCCTGGCAGATCGGGTGCAGCGGCGCGACGCCGATGCCGCCGCCCACGCCGAGGACGTAGTCGAGCTTCTCGACGTGGGTCGCGCTGCCGAGCGGGCCCACGACGTCGAGGATGGCCTGGCCGACGGGG
This sequence comes from Polyangia bacterium, assembly GCA_036504295.1. Taxonomy (GTDB): domain Bacteria; phylum Myxococcota_A; class Polyangia; order JACRCY01; family JACRCY01; genus DASXVK01. The sequence continues at coordinate 11,836 of DASXVK010000833.1, read as the reverse complement.
GTGAGCGCCATCTCCGCGGTCGACTTGCCGACCTCCTGCACCACCAGCGTCACGGTCCCGGCCGCGGCGTCCGCGTCGGCGATCGTGAGCGGGATGCGCTCGCCGTCCTCGCTCAGGCGCACGATGACGAACTGGCCCGCTCTCCGTCGGCGGGCGATCTCGGGGGCCCGGATCACATAGCGCGTGACCTTGGGCGCCAGGGTCTCTTTCTCGAGGAGCTCATTCATGTGTAGACCATCCATACAGGGCGGCGCGCCACTGGTTATACTCGACTTTTCGCGCCTCGCCAGACCCGTACTCCTCGCCCATTTGGGGTCCTCGTGTCAAGTAACTAACCGACGGTCAAGTGCCGTATGCGACCACCGTTCGATCCGGTTGTCATTGGCCCTGCATTGAACTAGGATGCGGCCACTAAGAGCACCAGGTCCCCCGTACGAGATTCGCTCCGGCGGCGGGCGGAAAGCGGAAGGAGATAGCGATGACGACGCTCAAGAAGGTACTCGCACAGAAGATCGAGGCGCACCGGCCGCGCATCCAGAAGCTGGTCAAGGAGCACGGGAACAAGAAGGTCGGCGAGGTCACCATCGGCCAGGCGATCGGTGGCGCTCGCGGCGTGCGCTCGCTCGTGACGGACATCTCCTACCTCGACGCGAACGAGGGCATCCGCTTCCGCAACAAGACCATCCCCGAGACCTTCGAGTGCCTGCCGAAGGTGCCCGGCTCGGACTACCCGTACGTCGAGGGCTTCTGGTACTTCATCCTCACCGGCGACGTCCCGACCAAGGAGCAGACGCTCGAGGTCGTCGAGGACTGGAAGAGCCGCAGCCAGGTCCCGCAGTACGTCTACGACATCCTGCGCACCATGCCGCGCGACTCGCACCCGATGACGATGTTCTCGGCCGCGATCGTCGCGATGCAGCGCGAGTCGGTCTTCGCCGCGCGCTACCGCGACGGCATCAAGAAGGACCAGTACTGGGACGCCTACTACGAGGACGCGACGAACATCCTCGCGAAGCTCCCGGCCATCGGCGCCTACATCTACCGCATGAAGTACAAGGGCGACGCGGCCATCGCGGCCGACCCCAAGCTCGACTGGGGCGCGAACTTCGCCCACATGATGGGCATCCCCAAGCCGTACGACGATGTCGCCCGCATGTACTTCATCCTCCACTCGGACCACGAGTCGGGGAACGTCTCGGCCCACACGACGCACCTCGTCGCCTCGGCCCTCTCGGACGCGTACTACTCCCTCTCGGCCGGCATCAACGGCCTCGCGGGCCCGCTGCACGGCCTGGCGAACGAGGAGGTGCTGCGCTGGGTCCAGAAGTTCATGGCCGGCCTCGGCGGCAAGGAGCCGACCGAGGACGTCATCCGCGCCGCGCTCGTCGAGACGCTGAAGACCGGCGTCATCCCGGGCTACGGCCACGCGGTGCTCCGCAAGACCGACCCGCGCTACATGGCGCAGCGTGAGTTCTGCCTGAAGAACCTGCCCGACTACCCGCTCTTCAAGGTGGTCAGCCAGATCTTCAACGTCGCGCCCAAGGTCCTCATCGAGCAGGGCAAGGCCAAGAACCCGTGGCCGAACGTCGACGCGCAGTCGGGCGTCATCCAGTACTTCTACGGCGTCACCGAGTACTCGTTCTACACCGTGCTCTTCGGCATCGGCCGCGCGCTCGGCGTCCTCGCGAACATCACGTGGGACCGCGCCCTCGGCTACGCCATCGAGCGCCCGAAGTCGCTCTCGACCGACATGCTCGAGGAGTACGCGGAGAAGGGCCACTCGGACAAGCTGGCCGACGACTAGGCCGCACCGCTGTCGCAGCTCCGGCCCGGCGCGCCTCGCGGTGCGCCGGGCTTTTTCTTGCCTCGCCTACACCGCCAGGGCCGCGCCGTGGGGAGCGCGGGCCAGGAATCGGCCGCGCCCCGGGCGGGCGCGCAGCTCGCCCTCTTCGACGATCACTTCGCCGCGCGCGATGGTCGCCGTCGGCCAGCCGAGCGCCGTCCGGCCCGCGTAGGGTGTGTAGTCGATGCGCGAGTGGAGCGCCTTCGGCCCGAGGCGGACGCGGCGGTCGGGGTCGAAGATGACGAGGTCGGCGTCGGCCCCGACGCGGATGGCGCCCTTGCGCGGCCACAGGCCGAAGATGCGCGCGGCGTTCGCGCTCGTGATCGCGGCGAGGCGCTCGACCGAGAGGGCGCCGCCGCGGCCGACGGCGAAGGTCGTGTAGACGAGCGGCAGCAGCGTCTCGACGCCGGGCAGGCCGCAGGGCATGCGGCTGAAGTCGCGCTTCGCCGCCGCCTTCTCCCGCGCGGGGAACGGGCAGTGGTCCGAGCCCACCGTCTGCAGCCAGCCGTCCCGCAGCGCGAGCCCGACGCCCTGGCTGTGGTACGCCGACCGCAGCGGCGGGGTGCAGGTGAAGAGGTGACCCTTCGGTCCGGCCAGCCGCTCCTCCGTGAGCAGGAAGTACTGCGGACAGGTCTCGCCGTACGCGCGGATGCCGCGGCGGCGCGCCTCGAGGACGGCCGCGGCGCCCTCGCTGGTCGAGACGTGGACGACGTAGAGCGGCGCGAACGCGCCGTCGGCGATGGCGAGCGCGCGGCCGATCGCCTCGGCCTCGACGAAGGGGGGCCGCCAGCGGCCGAACGCCGCGGGACCAGTGTCGCCACGGGCCTGGAGCTCGGCCCCGAGGCTCTCGACCAGAGCGGCGTTCTCGGCGTGGACGGTGACGAGGCCGCCCTCCCGGCCGCAGGCGCGCAGCAGCCGATAGAGGTCGGCGTCGCCGAGGAGCACGCCCTCCTTGCGGAGCATGAAGTACTTGAACGACGTGACCCCGGCCGCGACCGCGGCGCCGAGCTCCGCCTCGGCGCGTGCCAGGTCGCCGACCTGGCAGTGCAGGCCGTAGTCGACGACCACCTGCGGGTCGGCCTCGGCGCGGCGGGCGGCCACGGCCTCCGCGAGCCCCATGCCGGGCTTCTGCTCGGCGAAGTCGATGACCGTGGTCACGCCGCCGCAGGCCGCGGCGCGGGTGCCGGCGAGGAAGTCGTCGGCCGAGACGGTGCCCGAGACGTGGAGCTGGAGGTGGACGTGCGGGTCGATAGCCCCGGGCAGCACCAGCCGGCCGCCGGCGTCGATGGTGCGGCGCGCGCGGCCGAGCGCGCGGCCGAGCGCGACGATGACGCCGCCCTCGACGCCGACGTCGGCGCCCATCGCGCCGCCCTCGGTGACGACGGTGCCGCCGGCGACGAGGAGGTCAAGCACGCGCCCGGGCCTCCGCCGGCGCGAGCAGGCCGGCGCGCTCGACGAAGCGTTCGAGCAGCGCTCCCGCCATCGCGCGGCGGTACTCGGCGCTGGCGCGGACGTCGTCGATCGGGGTGGCCGTGGCGCACAGCGCGGCGGCGGCGGCGGCGACGGCCGCGGCGTCGAGCGGGCGGCCGGCGAGCGCGGCCTCGGCGCGCGGCGCGCGGATCGCCGTCGGCGCGACCGAGCCGAGGGCGAAGACGGCGCGCTCGACGCCGCCGGCGCCGAGGCGCAGGCGCACCGCCAGGCTGACGACCGAGATCGCCTGGGCCGCGCGCAGGCCGAGCTTCTCGTAGCCCTGGACCTCGCCGCCTGGGCGCGGGAACGAGACGCCGGTGATGAGCTCGCCCTCGCGGCGGGCGGTCCGGCGCGGGCCGAAGGCGAAGTCGCCGAGCGCGACGGCGCGCGGGCCCGCCGGCCCGTGCAGCTCCACCTCGGCCTCGAGCGCGAGGAGCGCCGTGGCGACGTCGGCGGCGGGCGAGGCGTTGGCGATGTTGCCGCCGACGGTGCCGCGGGCGCGCACCTGGACCGCGCCGATGCTGCGCGCGGCCTCGACGAGGAGCGGGGCCGCCGCCCCGAGGAGCGGCGCGCGCACGATCTCGCCGTGGGTGACGAGCGCGCCGAGCCAGAGGCGGCCCGCGCGCTCCTCGACGCCGCGTAGGCCGGGGACGCGCGCGAGGTCGCAGACGCTCTGCGGGTGCGGGCGGCGCTCCCAGTCGATGAGCAGGTCGGTGCCGCCGGCGAGCGGCACGGCGCCCTCGGCGACGCGGGCGATGGCTTCCGCGAGGGTGGTCGGGGCGAAGAACCTCATGGGATCCGTCCTCCCAGGCGGCCGAGCACCGCCTCGAGCACGCCGCCGGCGATGGCGCGCGCCTTGTCCGAGATGAGCGTGACGTCCACGGCGGCGCCGCGCGGGTCGACGTCGCCGATCTTCTGGCCGGCGGTGACCTCCGCGCCGTCGGGGATCAGGCCGCGGACGATGCCGCCCACGGCCGCGCAGGCGGGCTCGCCGTCGACGGTGCAGAGCACGGCGCCCTCCGCGACGACATCGCCGATGCGGGCGGCGGCGCGGAGCACGCCGGCGCGCGGGGCGCGCAGCACCCGCCGGGCGGACTCGCCGGCGATCACCGCGGGCACGCCGGTGTAGGGTAGCGGCGCGCCGCGCGTGAGCACGCGGCCGAGCGTGTGGCCGCGCTGGGTCTCGATGCACAGGTCGCAGCTCACGCCGGCGACGAAGCCGGGGCCGAGCCCGACGAGCAGCGGGGCGCCCGCGGGCCGCGGGCCGGGGTCGTCCTTCAGCATGCGCGCGTCGACGACCGCGGCCGGGGCGAGCGCCGCGACGAGCGCCGCGGCGGGGTCGACGAGCAGCGGGATGGTGCCCGCCGCGAGCAGCGCCCGGGCCTCGGCCACCGTCACGCAGCGCGCGGCCGTGACGCCCTCGATGGTCGCCTGCCCGGTGGCCACGGCCTCGGCGAACGCGGCGGCGCGGCGGATCGCGGTCGGCGCGGCCCGCTCGAGGAGCGCGACGTCCAGGCCGGCGCGCCACAGCCGGTGGGCGGCGGCGGTGGCCATGTCGCCGGCCCCGCGGATGACCACGAGCGGCCGGGCGGTGGTCACCCCTCGCCCTCCTCGCCCTCCTCGGGGGGAATACCCTTGCCCTTGGGCGGGTCCTTCGCGTCGACGAGCTGGCCGCCGGGGCGGCCGTAGCGCGCGGCGACGAGCTCGGCGCAGATGGCGAGCGCGATCTCCTCGGGCGTCTGGGCGCCGATGTCGAGGCCGACCGGCGTGTGCACCTCGGCGATGCGCTCCTCGGGCACGCCGGCCTGGACCAGCGCCGAGAAGAGCGCGCCGATCTTGTGCTTGCTGCCGAGGAGGCCGACGTAGCGCGTCGGCTCGCGCAGCGCCTGCACGAGCACCTCGCGGTCGTGCTCGTGACCGCGGGTGACGATGACGACGAAGGGGGCGCCGTACTGCGCGACGCGGGCGCCGGCGCGGGCGAAGGGCTCGAGCAGCACCTCCTGGGCGTCGGGGAAGCGCTCGCGCTTCGCGAACTCCTCGCGGTCGTCGACGACGGTCACCTTGAAGCCGACGACGGCGCAGAGGTGCGCGAGCGTCTTCGAGACGTGCCCGCCGCCGAAGATGACCACGCGCGGCTCCGCGTCGATGCGCTCCACGAACACCTCCATCCGACCGCCGCAGATCATGCCGAGCTCCGCGGCCACCTCGCCGTCGAGCTCGTAGCGCACGAGGCGCGGCTTGCCCTCGGCGAGGACGCGGCCGACCTCGGAGAAGACGCGCCGGTCGATGCAGCCGCCGCCGACGGTGCCCACGTGGCGCCCGTCGGGGTAGACGAGCATCTTGGCGCCCGCCTTGCGCGGCGTCGAGCCGCTCGTGCCCACGACCGTGACCAGCGCGGCGACGCCGCCCTCGCGGTGGATCCTGACGATCGCCTCGAAGATCTCCCGCTCCGACATGGGCTCAGCTCGCCCGCTCGCGCAGGGCGTCGTACTCCGCCGGGGTGTCCACGTCCTGCAGGATGCCGGGGCAGCGCACCTTGGCCAGGACCAGCCCGGCCGCGTGGCGCTCGACGACGGCGCGGGCGCCGCGGTCGCCGCGCAGCCCGGTGAGCTCCGCCCGCAGGGCGCGATCGAACAGCACCGGGTGGCCGCGGCGGCCGGCGCACATGGGGATGACGATGGGCGGCCGCGGCCGGCCGGCGCGCCAGGCCGCGACCACGCGCTCGACGGCGGCCGTGGTCACCCGGGGCTGGTCGCCGAGGCCGAGCAGGATCGCCCCGGCGTCCGGCGCGACCGCGCGCACGCCGCAGCGGATCGACGACGCCATGCCCAGCGCCCACCGCGGGTTGCGGACGATGTCGACGCGGTCGCCCTGCGGGACCGCCGCCGCCACCTCGCCCGCGCGGCAGCCCACGACGACGATCACGCGGTCGACGCTCGGCGCGGCGAGGTAGGGCGCGAGGGCCGCCTCGAGGAGCGTGCCGCCGCCGTAGGGCAGGAGCTGCTTGGGCCGCCCCATGCGCGTCGAGCCGCCGGCGGCGAGGACGAGCGCGACGATCATTTGGCCGGGACGGGCGCCGTGGCGACGGCCTCGACGATCTTCGCGTACCCGGTGCAGCGGCACAGGTTGCCCGCCAGGGCCGTGCGGATCTCGCCCGGGCTCGGGTGCGGCGTGTGCGCGAGCAGCCCCTTCGCGGCGAGGATCATGCCCGGGGTGCAGAAGCCGCACTGGATGGCGCCCGCGTCGATGAAGGCCTGCTGGACCGGGTCGACCTCGGCGCCGGCGCCGAGCCCCTCGATCGTGACGACGGTGCGCCCGGCGGCCTGGAGGGCGAGGGTCAGACACGAGCACACCGGCTCGCCGTCGAGCAGCACGGTGCACGCGCCGCACTCGCCCTCGCCGCAGCCCTCCTTGGCGCCGGTGAGGCCGAGGTCGTCGCGCAGGAACCGCAGCAGCGTGCGGTCGGCCGGGACCTCGGCCGAGACCGCCGCGCCGTTGACCACGAGCGAGAGAGGGACGGACTCCATCGGACGACGCTCCAGTGGCACGTCGAGCCACCGAGCGGGGAGTCTAGCACACGGCGGTCGAGCCGACCCGGGGAGGGCGCCCGGCCTACGGGGTCGGCACGTACAGCGTCACCCCGCGGTGCACCACGCTGTTCTGGAAGTCGGGCGGATGCCACTCGACCCGCGCCAGGACCGTCAGCGTGCCGAAGGTCTGCGGCGTCGTCGAGAACATCGGGTAGGTCGTGGGGTCGTGCAGGATCGCCACCGCCCAGGCGGTCATCGCCGCCGTGACCTGGGACTGCTGCATCAGCCGCCAGCCCGCCGGCACCGGCGGATTGTCCGCGACGTTCGGCGCGCGTGTGCAGCACTGGATGTCGGCCGGCCCCGGACAGTAGCCCGGGGTCGAGACATGGCTGCCGAGCGCGGCGCAGTCCGCGGTCGGCAGGCACTCCCCGTAGACGCCGACGGTGCTCAGGAAGCAGCCCGCGCCGGCGTCAGCCTGGGTCGCAGCGTCCGCCCCGCCGTCCCCGACCGGGGCACCCGCCTCGGCCGACCCGCCGGCGTCCGGCGCGGCGTCGGCGGCCGCGCCGGCCTCCCGCGCGGCGTCGGCGGCCGCGCCGGCGTCCCGCGCCGCGTCCGCGGTCTCGCCGGCGTCGCCGGCATCGGCCCCGGTGGCCGTGACCTCGCCCCCCCGGCAGGCGCTCACGAGCACGAAGACGAGGGCGACCGCGGCGGCTCGCATGCAGCATCCATGGTACCGCACGGCCGGCCGCCGCGCGACCGGCTTCGCGGGCGCGCGCGCGGACGATCCCGCCGCCCGGCCCGCCCGGCGGCCGCGCTTGACCGGCCCCGACGGCGCCGCGTAGAGTCTCCGTCGAGCCCCGACCCCCATGTCCACCGTCGACGCCGACTCCTTCGCGACCTCGCGCTACGACATCGTCCGCTGCCTGGGCGAGGGCGGGATGGGCGTCGTGTACGAGGCCCGCGACCGCGAGCGCGGGCGCACGATCGCGCTCAAGACGCTGCGCCGGCTCGGCGGCCCCGCCCAGAGCGGCGAGGCGGTGCTGCGCTTCAAGAACGAGTTCCGCGCCCTGCAGGGGCTCGAGCACCCGAACCTGGTCAGCCTGGGTGAGCTGGTCGAGGAGCACGGCCGCTGGTACTTCACGATGGAGCTGGTCGACGGCACGAACTTCGTCGACCACGTGCGGCCGCGGCTGGCCGGGCTCGACGAGCGGCGCCTGCGCGGCGCGCTCGCGCAGCTCAGCGAGGGCCTCTGCGCGCTGCACGCGGCGGGCAAGGTACACCGCGACATCAAGCCCTCGAACGTCCTCGTCACCGACGAGGGGCGCGTCGTGCTGCTCGACTTCGGCCTGGTCACGGGCACCGGCGACCGGGAGCGCTCCTCCACCGCGCACATCGTCGGCACCGTCGACTACATGGCGCCCGAGCAGGCGGGCGCGCGGCCGGTCGGGCCCGAGGCGGACTGGTACAGCGTCGGCGTGATGCTCTACCAGTCCTTGACCGGGCAGGTGCCGATGGCGGGCGCGCCGCTCGAGGTGCTGGTGCAGAAGCAGACCGTCACGCCGCCGCCGCCGAGCAGCCGCGCCCGGGGCGTGCCGGCCGACCTCGAGGCGCTGTGCCTCGAGCTGCTGCGGCTCGATCCGGCCGCGCGGCCGAGCGGCGCCGCGGTGCGCGCGCGCCTCGGCGCGGGCGCCGCCGCGCCGCCCGCGCCCGCCCCGGCCCGCGACGCCTCGCTCGCGCCGCTCTTCGTCGGGCGCGCACTGGAGCTGCGCCAGCTGCGCGAGGCGTTCACGGACGCGCGGCGCCACGCCGTCACCGCCATCGTCGCGGGCGAGTCGGGCGTCGGCAAGAGCGCCCTCGTGCGCGAGGTCACCGCCCGCGTCGCGCTCGAGGAGCGCGAGGTCGTGGTGCTGGCGGGGCGCTGCTACCAGCGCGAGGTCGTGCCCTTCAAGGCGCTCGACGGCGTCGTCGACGCGCTCAGCCGCACGATGATGCACCTGCCCGAGTGGGAGGCGGCCTCGCTGCTGCCCCGCGCCGCCGCCCTCCTCGGCGACGTCTTCCCGGTGCTGCGGCGCGTGCGCGCCATCGCCGAGGCACCGCGCACGCACGAGGGCCGCGTCGACCCGCAGGAGCTGCGCACGCGCCTGTTCGCCGCGCTGCGCGAGCTGCTCGGGCGGCTCGCCGACCGGCGCCCGCTCGTCCTCCTCATCGACGACCTGCAGTGGGCAAACGCCGACAGCCTCGCGCTCCTCTCCGAGCTCGTCCGGCCGCCCGACGCGCCGCGGCTGCTGCTCGTCGCCACGATGCGCGCGGCGCCGGCGCCGGGCGGCGGGACCGGCGAGGCGCCGCTCGTGAGCCTGCCCGGCGACGTGCGCCGGCTCGCGCTCGGGCCGCTGCCGCCGCCCGAGGCGCTCGCGCTGGCGACCGCGCTGCTCGACCGCGCCGCCGGGGGCGCGGCCGCGCCGCTCGCGCGGCAGCTCGCGACCGAGGCGAGCGGCCACCCGCTCTTCATCCACGAGCTCGTGCGCCACGCCGCCGGGCACGGCGCGCGGGGGGCGGGGCCGCTGCGGCTCGAGGGCGTGATCGAGGCGCGCGTCGCGGAGCTGCCGCCGCCGGCGCGCCGGGTGCTCGAGCTGCTGGCGGTGGCCGGCACGCCGCTCGACCAGGACGTCGTCGCGCGGGCCGCGGGCCTCGAGCCGGCCGACTTCGACCGCGCCGCCGCGCTCGCCCGGGCGGCGAACCTGGCTCACTCGGCGCACGTGCGCGGCCGGCTCGCCCTCGGCGTCTACCACGACCGCGTGCGCGACGCGGTCCTGCGCCGTCTCGACGCCGCCGCGCGCCAGCGCCATCACCGCGAGCTGGCGCTCAGCCTCGAGGCCGGCGACCAGCCCGACCCCGAGGCGCTCGCGGTGCACTGGCGCGGCGCCGGTGAGCCGGCGCGGGCCGCAGGGTACGCCGCGCGCGCGGCGGCGGCGGCCGCGCAGGCGCTGGCCTTCGATCACGCCGCCGAGCTCTACCGCGCCGCCCTCGAGCTGCACGCGGGCGAGCGCGCCGACGCCCACGCGCTGCAGGTGCAGCTCGCCGACACGCTGGCGAAGGCCGGCCGCGGCGCCGAAGCCGCGCGCGTCTACCTCGAGGCGGCCGACGGGTATCCCGGTGGCGCCCTCGAGCTGCAGCAGCGCGCCGCCGAGCAGCTCCTGCGCAGCGGCCACGTCGACGAGGGGCTCGCGGCCATCCGCCGCGTCCTCGCCGCGGTGCACCTGCCGCTGCCCAAGACGCCCCGCCGGGCGCTCGCCTCCGCCGTCGTGCGCCGCGGCCTCATCCGCCTGCGCGGGCTGCGCTGCCGCGAGCGCGGCGAGCACGAGGTCGCGCCCGAGCTCCTGCGCCGCATCGATGTGTGCTGGTCCATGGCGACCGTCATCGGCACCATCGACACGATCCACGGCCTCGACTACAGCGGCCGGGCGCTGCTGCTGGCGCTGCAGGCCGGGGAGCCCGCCCGGCTCATGCGCACTCTCGGCTCCGAGGCGGTCTACAGCACCATGACGGGCCCGCGGAGCGGCCGGCGGGTCAAGCTCTTCGCGCAGACGCTGAGCCTGGCCCGCCGCATCGGCTCACCCGAAGGCCACGGCTGGACCGCCGCGACCCAGGGCATGGCCGACTACTACCTGGGCCGGTTTCCGGCCGCCCGCGAGCACCTCGAGCGCGCCGAGACGATCTACCGCGACCAGTGCACCGGCGTCGCCTGGGAGCTCGACACGGTGCGGCTCTTCCTGCTCTTCTCGATGATGTACCTCGGCCGCCTCGGCGAGATGTCGCGCCGCGTGCCCCAGCTCGTGGCCGAGGCGCTCGACCGCGGCGATCTCTACGGCGCGACCAACCTGCGGCTGAGCTTCACGAACCTCGCCTGGCTGGTCGGCGACGACCCCGGCGAGGCGCGCCGGATGGCGGAGGCGGCCTCGCAGCGCTGGTCCCAGCGCGGCTTCCAGGTCCAGCACTGGTACGACCTGACGGCGCAGACCCACATCGACCTCTACACCGGCGACGCCGCCGGGGCGCACCGCCGCATGAGCGAGCGCTGGGACGCGCTCACGCGGTCCCTGCTGCCGCGGATCCAGCTCGTGCGGATCGAGGCCTGGTCCCTGCGCGCCCGTGCCGCCCTCGCCGCCGCCAGCGCCGCCGCGCCGGGCGAGGGCGCCGCGCTGCTGGCGCTCGCGCGGCGCGACGCGCGGCGCATCCGGCGCGAGCGCCTGCCGGGGGTCGCTCGCTGCCTCGCCGATCTCCTCGACGGCGGCGCCGCCGCGGCCGCCGGCGACCCGGCGGGCGCGGGCGCGTGCTTCGCGGCGGCCGCCGCCGCGGCCGACGGCGCCGACATGGCGCTCCACGCCGCGGTCGCGCGCCGCCGCCAGGGCGAGCTCCAGGGCGGCGCCGCGGGCGCGGCGCTCGTCCACGCGGCCGACGCCTGGATGGCGACGCAGCACGTCCGGCAGCCGGGCCGCTGGGCCGCGATGCTCGCCCCCGGCTCGCCGCCCCGCGCGTGGCGCCCGCGGCCGGCGAGCGAGCCGAGCTGACCCCATGCCCACCGTCGACGCCGGCTCCTTCGCGACGACCCGCTACGAGGTGGTCCGGTGCCTCGGCGAGGGCGGCATGGGCGTCGTCTACGAGGCCCGTGACCGTGAGCGCGGGCTGCACGTGGCGCTCAAGACCCTGCGCAACCTCGGCGGCGCGGCCCAGAGCGGCGAGGCGGTGCTGCGCTTCAAGAACGAGTTCCGCGCGCTCCAGCACCTGGCCGAGGCGCTCGACCGCGGCGACCTCTACGGCGCGACCAACCTGCGCCTCAGCTTCACGAACCTCGCGTGGCTCGTCGGCGACGACCCGGCCGAGGCGCGCCGGATGGCGGAGGCGGCGTCCCGGCGCTGGTCGCAGCGCGGCTTCCAGGTGCAGCACTGGTACGACCTCACGGCGCAGACCCACCTCGACCTCTACACCGGGGACG
>DASXVK010000832.1:0-14280 GCA_036504295.1 Polyangia bacterium | reverse complement strand
GCGGCCCTCGTCGCGCCGGCGCGGGCGTCGGCGCAGGGCACGCTGGTCATCACCTGCGACACCGTCATCGGCGGTGGCGCGGAGGTGCTGACCATCCGCGGGTCCGCGGCGCGCTGCCTCGGGGCGGTCCTCGGCACCATCACCCTCGACGCCGCGCCGGCGCGTCTGCGCGCGGCGGTTGAGGATGGCGAGACCGTGGCGCCCACCCCGGCCGCGCCGCCGCGGCGCGAGCTCGCGCTCGCGGCGGCGGTCGAGACGGCCGTGGCGCCGTCGCCGCCCGAGCGGCCGCGGCCGGAGGCCGGCGCCGTCGCGCCGCCGGTGGAGATCGCGGATGACCGTGCCGGTCCGCGGGCGTCGCAGGCGCGCGCCCCGACGGCGATAGCGGCCTGCGCGCCACGGCCCGCCGTCCCGCGCGCGCCGCCGCCCCGCCAGGCATGAGCACGCAGCGCGGGTGAGCAGGCGGGACGGAGTCGAACGCGAAGGAGACGACGATGCGAACGAGAGACAAGCTCTTCGTGATGGGCGCGGCGGCGGTGGCGGCGCTGGCGGTCGGGGTGGTGGCGTCGGCGCAGAACCTCAACGTCAAGGGGACGATCACGGGCGAGGGGAACACGTACTTCCTGGGGAACGTGGGGGTGGGGACGACGTCGCCGGGACAGAAGCTGGATGTCTCCGGCAACGTCAACGTGACTGGCTCCGTGTACTGGGGGGGCGGGTCGGGGCAACGAACCGAGTACAAGGATGACGCGGGCGCGATCGCGTCACGCAGCGGCTTCTTCCAGAGCTCGCTCCCCGTGAACTACTACGCGGGCGCGTCGAGCTGGCAGCACCTCATCGAGGCCAGGCATAGCAACGAGGCGAACAACTACGCTCTGCAGATCGCCGGCAGTTTCTTCGATCAAGGCCTGTATTTCCGCAAGACGAACAACAGCCCGAGCACGCCGTGGAACAAGTTCGTCTACCAAGACAGCGCCGGCAACGTCGGCATTGGCGGCAAGCTGACGGTCCTCGGCGCCTGGCCGCAGTCCACCGTGGGTGATGGGACCGGTGACCGCGTCGTGGCCGGAACCTACCTCGGCCAGGCGAATTTCGGGGCGCACAACAACGCGCTCAATGCGTGGGCCAACCTCATCATGCAGCTGGGCGGCGGCAACGTCGGCGTCGGCACCACCTCGCCGGTCTACAAGCTCCACGTCGCGGGCGACGTCTACGCCAACGGCGGCTGGCTGCGGACCTCGGGCAGCTATGGCTGGTACAACGAGAGCTACGGCGGCGGCTGGAACATGTCCGACACCACGTGGATCCGCAGCTTCGGCGGCAAGTCGGTGTGGCTCGACAACGGGCTCGGGGTCCTCAACTGGCTCGGCGTCGGCACCTCGGCGCCGGCGCAGAAGCTCCAGGTGGTGGGGGGCGGCGCCTTCAACCTGGGCGTCGTGTGCGGCAACGAGCAGTGCCTCCACTTCAACTCGGCCGCGAGCGGCTGGATCTACGCCGGCAACACCGCCACGCACTACGCCGGTATCGGCATCGCCGCGGACAAGCTCTGGGCCAACGGCGACATCTACCTGGGCGCCAAGGCCAACTGGCTGAGCGCGCTGCTGCCGAACAGCGCGTCGACGCCGACGTTCGCCGAGGTCTACACGAACGGGTGGTTCCGCAGCAACGCGAGCGGGACCGGGCTCTACAATCAGGTCACCGGGACGGAATGGTACTCGACCGAGAACGCGTACTGGAAGAGCTCGGCGCCGTACGGCATCCAGATCCGCAGCGGCCATGAGGGCCCCATCCGCGGCTACCTCTACGCCGACGGCACGAACTTCGGCCTGCTGTCGCCCGACGGGTCGTGGAAGGTGCGCACCTACAATGGCGGCACGACGGTCGAGGGCGACCTCACCGTCAACGGGACGCTCAGCGGCGGCGGCGGCTGGACGAAGATCGCCGAGCTCAGCGGGTACGGCGGCCAGATCAGCTTCTACAACATCCCGACGCAGTACGACTACCTCAAGCTCGAGTTCAAGCTCGCGAACGCGAGCACCAGCGCGCGCTGGATGGGCATCTCGTTCAACGGCGACCGCAGCTATAACTACTCGTCGATCGCCACCTGTGGGTGGACCAACTGGACGAACGGCCTCAGCAGCCACTTCTACGGCGTCTTCGGCGTCTCCCCGCCCAGCTCGTCCGGGCGCTGGGTCCTCGGCGACGGGATGATCAGCAACGTATTGGGCGAGTACAAGCAGTTCACCACCCACAGCGCCTACCACAACCCGAACGTGGATGCGTGCAACAACCTGGGCAGCGTGCAGTACAACGGCACCGCCAAGATCACCCAGATCGAGCTCTCGAGTGACGCGTCGACGGGTTTCGCCTACGGGAGCCGGGTGGTCCTCTACGGGCGCTAGGCCGTCGGGGCCTGGACAGCAGCGGGCGCGTGGGGCGCCCTGGGAGAGCGCGATGCGAACGAGAGACAAGCTCTTCGTGATGGGCGCGGCGGCGGTGGCGGCGCTGGCGGTCGGGGTGGTGGCGTCGGCGCAGAACCTCAACGTCAAGGGGACGATCACGGGCGAGGGGGCCAACTACTTCCTGGGGAACGTGGGCATCGGGACGACGTCGCCGGGGGCGAAGCTGGAGATCAAGGGAGGGCACGGCGACACCTTCCTGCGCCTGTACTCGACCGGCGATGGTGCCGCGAACAACGCCTACCTGAATTCCTGGGCGAGCGAGCCTGGCCTCACCTTCACCGGGGCGGGCATTGGCAACAACATGATCAGTCCCTATTACGGCCGCATCACGGCGACCCGCGGTGCCTCGTACATCCGGTTGCTCGACAACCAGATCTTCTTCAACACGGTGACGGCCGCCGGGGCGGACGTGAACGGCCTGGCCATCAATTCCGGTAACGTCGGCATCGGCACGACGGCGCCCGCGACCAAGCTGGAGGTGGTCGGCACCATCAAGTCCGGGACGACGCCGAACCCGACGTGGGGCAACCTCATCATCGGCGACGGCAACACCAACAACCTCTACGCCTACCGCGCTCTCTGCGCCAACAATTCGTCGGGCACGTGCGATGCCAGTGGCGGCGTGGTCATCGGCCTCACGAACGCTGCCGCCAACATCAATCTCCCCAGCAGCGGTAATGCGCTCTTCAACGGCGGCAACGTCGGCATCGGCACTACCTCGCCGGTCTACAAGCTCCACGTCGCGGGCGACGTCTACGCCAACGGCGGCTGGCTGCGGACTTCGGGCAGCTATGGCTGGTACAACGAGAGCTACGGCGGCGGCTGGAACATGTCCGACACCACGTGGATCCGCAGCTTCGGCGGCAAGTCGGTGTGGCTGGACAACGGGCTCGGGGTCCTCAACTGGCTCGGCGTCGGCACCTCGGCGCCGGCGCAGAAGCTCCAGGTGGTGGGGGGCGGCGCGTACAACCTGGGCGTCGTGTGCGGCAATGAGCAGTGCTTCCATTTCAATACGGCGGCGGATGGCTGGATCCGCGCGGGCAATACCTCTAGCGCGGTCTATGGCGGCATCGGCATCGCGGCGGAGAGGTTCTCGGCCAGCGGCGACATTTACCTCGGCGCGCGGGGCGGCTGGCTGAGCGCGCTGCTGCCGAACAGCGCGTCGACCCCGACGTTCGCCGAGGTCTACACGAACGGCTGGTTCCGCAGCAACTCCACCGGCACCGGCCTCTTAAACCAGGTGACCGGCACCCACTGGTACTCGACCGAGAACGCGTACTGGAAGAGCTCGGCGCCGTACGGCATCCAGATCCGCAACGGCTACGAGGGCGCCATTCGCGGCTACCTCTACGCCGACGGCACGAACTTCGGCCTGCTGTCGCCCGACGGGAGCTGGAAGGTCGGGGTCACCAATTCGGGGACGACCGTCACCGGCAACCTGGCGGTCAGCGGCCAAGCTACGCCCAACTATGACTCGGGCTGGGTGTACCTGACCAATGCTAGCGGCGACGTGCCCTTCGCCCACGGCTTCGGGTTCACGCCATCGCGAGTAACGCTGTGGCAGTGTGGCGCGATCGCGGGAGATGCCTGCCTGACCCGAACCGTGATGGAGGGACACTACTATGACGGCGGCGCGCAGCTCAACCCCGTCCGAATCACTGCCGACACGTGGTATGTGTACGTGACGATCACGACAAGCTGGTGGCTCTGGGGCTACTGGACCCCCGCGCGCGGTTGGAATTGCGACGGAGACGCGGACGGCAGTTGCTACACCGGCTACTACCGGGTGAAGGCATGGAGGTAGGTCACGCATTCTCGGCCGGTAGCCGCCTGAAGCCGCCCGCTGGCGGTGGACAAGGAAAGATGAGCGAAGATCTCGTTGGAGTAGAGCAGGAGAGACCGGCTGACGGCGAGGTCGTCGTGACGCCTTCGGCGCAGGAGTCGAAGGCGGAGCACGGGGACGAGTTGGGTGGGAAGGCTGCGCCGTCGTCGTTGCCGCGCCCGGCCGGTCGCCGGAGCACCCTCCTCTTCGCCGCCGCCATCACCCTCCTCGTCGCGGCCTGCCTCTTCGCCGGCGCGACCGCCGGGCCGGCGCTCGGCCGCTGGCGCGCGGCGCGCGCGCTCGGCCGCGCGACCGAGGGCGACGTCGCGGTGGTCCTCGAGCACGCGGCGATCGACGTGCGCCTGGGCCGCGGCGCCGCCGCGCTCGCGACGCTGCGGCGCCTCGGGCCGCGGGTGCGCGACGCCGCGACCCGCGAGCGCTACCTCGCCCTCACCGCCGACGCGGCGCTGCAGGCGGGACAGCTCGCGCTGGTCGAGGCGAGCGAGCGCGAGCGCGCGGGGCTGGTGACGGAGCCGGCGGCGAAGCGGGCCATCGCGCTGCGCCGCATCGGTCTCCTCGCCGCCCTCAAGCAGAAGCCGCAGGCGGAGGCGCTCGCGCAGGAGGTCGCCGCCGGCGCGCCCGAGCCCGCGGTCGCCGACGAGGCGCGCCTGCGGCTCGCGGCGGCGACGCGGACGAAGGACGAGGCGACGGCGTGGGTCAAGGCGACCAAGCCGGAGGACGCCGCGGCGGCGCGCGCGGCGGGGCTCGCCGCGCTGCGGCTCCTCGGGGACGCGAAGGAGGCGGAGCGCCTGCTCGCGCCGCTGCTCGCGCAGAACCCGAAGGATGCGAGCCTGCAGGCGGCGCTGCTGGAGGTCTATCACGAGCTGAAGCGGCCGCAGGACGTCATGCGCGTGGCCGGGGCCTATGACCAGACCTTGAAGGACGAGGAGCAGCACGCGGCGCTGGCGCTGTTCGTGGCGCGCTCGCTGGCGCACGCGGGCGCGGTGGACGAGGGGGTGAAGCTCGCCGAGCGCCTCACCACGCAGAGCCCGAGCTTCGAGGTGCGGCAGGCGGCGCGCGAGGTGCGGCTGCAGATCCTGCAGCAGGCGGGGCGGCTCAAGGAGGAGATCGCGGCTCTCGAGAAGAGGGGCGATCAGGCGGGCCGGGCCTTCGTGGCGCTCACCATGGAGCGCGACTACGAGCTGGCCGCGCGCCTCTACGCCGCGCTCGTCAAGAAGGAGAGCGACTCCCAGACCTTCGCCCAGGGGCTCAAGCAGGCGCGGCAGGGCCTGGAGCTGCTCAAGCAGCGCGCGCTCTACGAGCAGGTGCTCGCGCGCGACCCGGGCGACCGGGGCGCGGTCGAGAAGCTGGTCGGCGTCCTCGTGGCGCTCGGCGAGCAGGAGCGACTGAAGAAGCTCGTCGGCGACATGCTCAAGGGGCGCGAGCAGCAGCCCGACGCGCTGGTCGCGGTGGCGCTCCTGCTCGCCAAGGCCGGCCTCGTCGCCGACGCGGGGGCGTTGCTCGAGCGCGCCTACGGCGCCGAGAAGGACGCCGCGAAGCAGCAGCAGATCCTGTTGACCCTGGGCGATCTGCAGGTCGAGGGCCGGCAGCCCGACGCCGCGCGCCGTCTGTTCAGCGGCCTCGCGCAGCGGGGGGCGAGCCCCGAGATCCGTGAGCGCGCCATGGCGCGGCTGGCCGCCATGCTGCGGCTGTAGGAGGGACCCCGTGAAGCGAAGTGCGCCTCTTCTCGTCGTCTGCGTCCCGCTCCTCGCGCTGGCGCCGGCGTGCAACCGCGGCCACACGCAGGCGGCGCCGGCGCCCTCTGCCGCCGCGCCGGCCGTCGGCGCCACGGCCGGGTCGGGCCCGGCGCTGCCGGGCATGGCCACCATGCGCGTGGGCTCGTGCGCCTTCGAGCTGGAGATCGCCGGCCTCTACGATCGGTATCAGGACCCGAAGACCGCGGGCGAGCACTTCGCCAGGGCGATCACCGCGTGCGACCAGCCGGCGCAGCTCATCCAGGCGCACACCGGCGTCGCGCGCCTGCGCGAGGCGCAGGGCGACCGGGAGGGCGCCATCGCCGCGCTCGAGCGGGCGGTCGCGGAGACCGCCCGCATGAAGGCGGCGGCGGGCGGCGCGGGCGGCGCGGGGCCTGGCCTGGCGGCGGGGCCGATGGGCGGCGAGGACCTCACGCTGCGCCTGGCGCAGCTCTACCTCGCGGCCGGCAAGCTGCAGGTGGCGGGGCGGCTCTACGACCAGGCGCTCGCGGGCGCCAAGGAGCCGTGGCGGCGCGACCAGATCCTGCGGGCGCAGATCGAGGCCTATCGCCAGGACGGGTCGCTCGCGGGGCACGTCGCCGAGCGCGAGAAGACGCTCGCGGCCGACAAGCCCGACGAGGACGCGCTGCGCTTCCTCGCGATCGTGTACGGCGCGGGCGGGCCGGCGTGGGGCTCGTTCGTGCTGAGCCCGGCCGGAGCGTCGCCCCCCGGGCCGGCCGCCGCGGGCGCGGCCGCGCCGGCCTCGGCGCCGGCGCCCCAGGTGGACAAGCTGATCCGGGTCTACGAGAAGCTGCTCGCGCTGCACCCGGGCGACGCCGAGATGCGGCGCGGGCTGGTGCAGCTCTACGAGACCGCCAAGCGCACCGACGACGCGCTGGCGCTCGTGCGCCGCGCGGTGCCGGAGGCACCGGGCGCGGGCGCCGCCCCTGGCGCCGCGCCGGGCGCGGGGGCGCCCACGCCCGGGGGGGCCGCGGCCGGCGGACCCGCGGCCGGCTGCCCGGGCAACCTGGCGGCGCGCATGCAGCCCCCGCGCCTGCGGGCGGCGGAGGACGCGGTGCGGATCCTGCTGCGGGCGGGGCAGAAGGACCAGGCGCTGGCCGAGACCGGCAAGCTGCTCGGGGCCGGCGCCGCGAGTGACGGCGTCGGCGCGGCGCTGCTGGCGGCCGACCTCTACGCGGAGCAGGGCTGGCCGGATCTGGCGCAGAAGGCGGTGACCGCGGCCGACAAGGCGGCGCGGACGATCGAGGATCGGCGCGCGGTGGCGGTGGTGCGGGCGGAGGTGCTGCGCCGCAGCGGCCGCACGGCCGAGCTGGCGAAGCTCCTCGAGCAGTGGCGCAAGGCCGAGGACCAGTGCTTGCGCGCCGAGGCCGAGCGGCGCGAGCGGTCGATATCGGTGACGTTGCCGGGGCCGGCCGCGGCCCCGGCGCGGCCGTGATGTCATGCAGGCGCACGATCAGGAGGGTGGCATGACGCGCATTCGCAGCGGAGCGGAGCCCGGCGGTCGATCGCGAGGGACGTCGTGGGCCGGCGCGGTGGCGCTGGCGGCCGTGATCGGCGTCCTCACTTGGACGGCCGTGGCGGCGGCCGCCGACGTGACCGTCGACGTGCACATCAAGGGGACGCTCATCGTCCAGGCGCCGCCGGCGGCGCCGGCGCCATGCCCGGCGGCGGCCTGGCCCATCGACACCTTGTCGGCGGAGCGGTGCGCCTACAAGTGGACGACCGGCACGGTGGAAGCCCCCGACCTGGGCGGGGCGGTCCTGTCGGGGAGTCTCGTCGTGCGCGGCGGCGCGGCCTTCGGCAGCCCGTGCCAGTTCGCGGGCCAGTGCTGGAACACCAACTTCTGCGACGGCGGCGCGTGTTGTCGCTGGTCCGGCGACCCGAATGCGGACCCGTGCCCGGGCGGCTGCGACTACTGCCAGGCGGGCGACGGCGCCTGCGTGCTGCGGGCAGCGACCTACGTCTGCCGGGGCACGGCCGGCGACTGTGACGTGGAGGAGAAGTGCACCGGCACGACCAACGCGTGCCCGACCGACGCCTTCGTGGCTGCCGGCACCCAGTGCCGCGCCGCGGCCGCCGGCGGCTGCGATGTCGCCGACACCTGCACCGGGACCTCGGCGAGCTGCCTCGACCTCTTCAAGAGCTCCGGCACCGAGTGTCGCGCCTCGACCGGCGGCTGCGACCCGGCCGAGGCCTGCACCGGCGCCACCGCAGCGTGCCCGGCCGACGCGCTCGCGACGGCGGGCTCGGTCTGCCGCCCCGCGGCCGGCCCCTGCGACGTGGCGGAGACGTGCACCGGCACGGCGGCGGCCTGCCCGGCCAATGCCTTCGTCGCCGCCAACACCGTGTGCCAGGCGGCGCCGATGGGCGGCTGCGGCGCCGAGAAGAAATGCACCGGCAGCGCACCCGACTGCTCCGGCACCGGCCTGCAGCCGGCCGGGACCGTGTGCCGGTCCTCGCTGGGCGCGTGCGACCCGGCCGAGACCTGCAACGGCACGACGCCGACGTGCCCCGCGGACCAGCTCGCCAGCGCGAGCACGGTGTGCCGGCCGAGTGCCGGGCCGTGCGACCGGGCGGAGCGCTGCAGCGGCACGGCGCCCGGGTGCCCCGCGGACGCGTTCGCGCCGGCCGGCAGGTTCTGTGACTGGACCGGCAAGACCTGCACGGGCACCGCGGTGGCGTGCCCGGGCGGGGCGACCCCGCCGAACGGCGCCAAGTCCTACACCGAGACGTGCGGAGGTTGATCATGACCAGAACGAATCGAGTCCTGGCCTTCGGATCGGTCGCGCTCTGTGTCATCCTGTCCGCGGGTGGGGCGATCGCGCAGCAGAGCACCAGCGTCGCCAAGAACCAGGTGGATGGCTTCTACGGGAGCTACCGCGAGGTGGTGCAGCTCCGGGTGCCGGCGTTCCGCGGCCTCGAGCCGCAGCTCGCGCTCGCCTACGACTCGGCCGGCGCGAACGCGCTCGGCGGGGTGGGGTGGGCGCTGAACGGCTTCACCACCGTCGAGCGGGCCAGCCCCGGCCGCGGGGCGCCGCGCTACGACGCCAGCGACATCTACGTCATGGACGGGCAGGAGCTGGTCCCGTGCGCGGGCGGCAGCGTCAGCCCGAGCTGCACGAGCGGCGGCACGCACTCGACCAAGGTCGAGTCGTTCGTGAAGCTCAAGTACGACAGCGGCGCCAACACCTGGACGGCGTGGCTCAAGGACGGCACCCGGGCCGTCCTCGTGCCCATCTTCCAGACCGCCGCGGGGACGTTCCGCTGGGGCTACGCCAGCGTCGTCGACCCCAAGGGCAACACGGTCACCTACTCCTGGACCTGCGACGGGGGTGACTGTTACCCGTCCCAGGCGAGCTACAACGGCGCGGTCGTGAAGCTGTACTGGGAGGCGCGGCCCGACCCGCTCACCTTCGCGACCGGCGGGGCGCTGGGGCAGACGTACCTGCGGCTGAAGTCGGTGGACGTCACGCTGGGCGGGAGCGCCGTGCGCGCCTACAAGCTCACCTACGGGGCGAGCACGGCGACCGGCCGCACGCTGCTCGCGAGCGTGACCGAGTACGGCACCGACCGGACCATCGACGGGTCAGGGACGATCACGGGCGGCAGCACCCAGCCGACCACGACCTTCACCTACCAGGCGGCGGGGTTCGGCCACGCCTTCGCGGAGACGAGCTGGGCCACGACCGCCTCGAGCTGGGGCGACGCGCAGCACACCTGGGTCGGGGACTTCAACGGCGACGGGCGCCAGGACGTGGCCTCGGCGAGTGGGGGCACCATCTGGGTGAAGCGCTCCACCGGCGCGAGCTTCGTGCAGGAGACCTGGACCACCACGGCGCCCAGCTGGGGCGGCGCCGACTACACCTGGGTCGCGGACTTCGACGGCGACGGCAAGGACGACATCGCGACCGCGAGCGGGGGCACCATCTGGGTGAAGCGCTCGACCGGCACCGGCTTCGTGGAGGAGGTCTGGACCACGACGGCTCCCAGCTGGGGCTCGCGCACCTTTACCTGGATCGGCGACGCCAACGGTGACGGCAAGGCCGACATCATCACCGCCGTGAACAACAAGATCTACGTCAAGCTCTCGACCGGCACGTCCTTCGTCGAGCAAGAGTGGGCCACGACGGGCGGCACCTGGGGCGGGGACGGCTGGGCCTGGGTGGCGGACTTCAACGGCGACGGCAAGGCCGATATCGTCACCCGCGCGAACGGGCAGCTCATCTTCAAGCGCTCGACCGGGACGGGCTACGCGGCGGACGAGGTGTGGCTCACCCCCGAGGGGAGCTGGGGCGGCTCGGACTACACGTGGGTGGCGGACTTCAACGGCGACGGGAAGGCCGACATCGCCACCGCGAGCGGCGGCAACATCTGGGTCAAGCTGTCGACGGGCAAGTCGTTCCTCGATCAGACCTGGGCGACGACCGCGAGCGGCTGGGGCGCGGCGAACCTCACCTGGGCGGCCGATTTCAACGGCGACGGTCGCGTCGACCTCGTCAGCTCGTCGGGCAACAGCATCTGGGTGAAGCGCTCGCTCGGGACGGGGTTCGTCCAGGAGGTCTGGACGGCCGGCGGCCCGCTCAACTGGGGCGCCCCCGGCTACGAGCGGCCCGGGGACTTCGACGGCGATGGCCGGACCGACATCGTGACCATGTCGGGCGGGAACATGTGGGTCAAGGCCGTCCAGCTCACGAGCGGCGGCCACGAGTACCCCGACCTCCTCAAGACCGCGACCGGCGGCTACAGCGACCAGGTCTCGGTGCAGTACCAGGCGGCGAGCGCGTTCGCGAACACCAACAACCCGCCCCCGGTCTACGTGGTCGTCGCGACGACGGAGTCGGAGGCGGCCACGAACTGGTCCGCGACCACGACCTACAGCTACGCCGGGGGCCTCTACGACCGCGTGGAGCGGCGGTTCCTCGGCTTCCGCTACGCCAAGCAGGTGGCGCCCTGCATCGAGGGGGAGGCGGCCTGCCCCTACACCGAGACCTGGTATCGCCAGGACTACGGCTCGGTGTCGAAGGTCGAGGAGCTGCGGCGCTGGAGCGGCGCCGGCGTGCTGCTCGCCACGAGCACGCACGAGTACACGGTCAACAGCGGCACCATCCCGTACACCTCGTTCGAGACCGCGCGCTGGGAGTACGTCTACGATCCGGCGGGCTCGGGCGCCTCGCGGCGCGCCTATGCCGAGCAGTGCCTCGCGCGATCGGCGGGCGTGTGCACGGTGCCGGCGTACGACGCCTACGGCAACCTGACGCGGGAGTACCAGTACGGCGACTACGACCTCGCCGGCGATGAGAAGACGTACGTCTACCGCTACTACCCCAACGCGAGCGACTACATCGTCGGGAAGCCAGGGGCGATCGAGAGCTAC
The DNA here is from genome assembly GCA_036504295.1 of Polyangia bacterium. GTDB lineage: Bacteria > Myxococcota_A > Polyangia > JACRCY01 > JACRCY01 > DASXVK01. The sequence continues at coordinate 2,850 of DASXVK010000832.1, read as the reverse complement.
AGCGGGATCGGCACCACGACCCTGCTCACGCAGGGTCTCATCTACTACGACGGCGCCGCCGATTACACGGTGCCGCCGACGGCGGGGAAGGCGACGAAATCGGCGCGGTGGCGCGACACGACCAGCACCTTCCTCACGCGCACGGTCGAGTACGACGCCTACGGCAGCCCGACGGCGGAGGTCGACGAGCTGGGCGCGCGCACCACGACGACCTATGATCCGACCTATCACCTCTACGTGGTCCAGATGAGCAACGCCGTCGGCCACGTCGCGTCCTACGGCATCGACCCGGTGTGCGGGGTGAACCTGACCTCGACGGACGCCAACGGCCAGGTCGCCACGATGCAGTACGATGCGCTCTGCCGGCTCACCCGCACGGACCTGCCCGGCGGCAACTTCCAGCTCCGCACGCACTTCGGCTGGGGCGACGTCCTCCACCCGACCGAGCAGTCGATCCGCACCGAGTCCCCGGCCGCCGACGGGACCGGCAACCTGTGGGCCCGCGAGCACGTGGACGGCAAGGGGCGGGTCTATCGCAAGGTGCGCAAGGGCCCCTCGCCGTCGCAGCCGGCCATCTGCGAGGACGTGGTCTACAACGCGCGCGGCAAGGTCGTGCGCGCGAGCGCGCCGTACTTCGCCGACGCGAGCTGCCTGAACGGCGCGACGCCGCAGTGGACGGTCCTCACCTACGACGCGCTCGACCGCGTCGTGCGCACGACCGCCCCGGACGGGACGTTCGCGACCACCTCGTACGGGCTGTTCCAGAAGACGGCGGTGGACCCGCTCGGGCACCAGCAGACCAACGTGGTCGACGCCGAGGGCCGCCTCGTCCAGCACCAGGAGAAGCTGAACGGCGTCACCGCCACCACGACCTATGCCTACGACGCGCGCGGCAACCTCGCGCGCATCACCGACCCGGCCGGCAACGCGCTGACCATGGTCTTCAACTCGCTCGGGCAGCGACTCCAGGTGACCGACCCCGACGCGGGCACCTGGACCTTCGAGTACGACGCGCTCGGCCGCATGACGGCCCAGACCGACGCCAAGGCGCAGCGCACGACCTTCGGCTACGACGCCATCGGGCGCAAGACCGCGAAGACGACCCTCGCCGGGACCGGCCAGGCGGCGACCGTGACCTGGGCCTACGACGAGGCCGCGGCCGGCTTCTTCAACGTCGGGCGCCTCACCTCGATGATCGACGCGACGGGGCAGGCGCGCTTCAACTACGACGCGGTCGGCCGCGAGGTCGCCGGGGCGCGCATCATCGACAACGTCTACTACTCGTTCGCGAAGGGCTACGACGCGGGCGGCCGGCTGCTGTGGACCCAGTTCCCCGACGGCGACACGGTGGGGACGCCGCTCGCGCCGCTGCAGTACGACGGCGCCGGGCGCCTGACCAGGATCCCGGGCTTCGTCGACGCCGCGACCTACGACGCCGCCGGCCAGCCGCTCGTGGTCACGAACAGCAACGGCACCGTGACGACGCGGACCTACTCGCCGACGCGCAACTGGCTGACCGGCATCAGCACCGTGAAGGGGTCGAACCCCATCCAGAGCCTCGGCATCACGCACAACGCCGAGGGCCTCATCACGCAGGTCACGAGCCCGTTCGCGCAGGAGGGCTGGACCTACGGCTATGACGACCTGCACCGGTTGACCGCCGCGACGAACGCGTCCGGCCCGGCCGACGACCAGACCTTCGCCTACGACCCGACCGGCAACATCACCAGCAACTCGCGGGTCGGCGCCTACACCTACGCCGCGGCCGGCACCGCGCGGCCGCACGCCGTGACGCAGGCGGGGAGCAACGCGTACGCTTACGACGCCAACGGCAACCTGTTGACGGGCGCCGGCCGCACGATCACGTGGGACCCGGAGAACCGCCCGCGCGACATCAACGGCACGACCTTCGCCTACGACGCCGACGGCCACCGGGTGAAGAAGGTGGTGGGCGGGGTGGCGACCTACTACATCGGGGACGACCTCGAGATCTCGGGCTGCGTGATGACGAAGTACGTGCACCTCGGCGGCCTGCTGGTGGCGAAGCGGGTCGGCACGACGAGCTACTGGCTGCACACCGACCACGCCGGCTCGGTCCAGGTGGTCACCGACGCGAGCGGCGCCGAGGCGCAGCGGCTCAAGTACCGGCCGTACGGCGAGCGGCTCGCGACCGGCACCAGCCACCCCGAGGCGCGCGGCTTCACCGGCCAGCGCCAGGACGAGACCGGGCTCTTCTACCTGCACGCGCGCTACTTCGACCCGGCCCTCGGCCGCTTCATCTCGCCGGACCCGAGCGTGCCGACGACGGAGACGGTGGGGCTCAACCGCTACGCCTACGGCGCCAACAACCCGGTGTCGAACCTCGACATCGACGGGCTGGGCTGGTTCAGCACCTTCCTCGGCATCGCCACCGGCGGACTCTGGTTCATCGAGCGCGCGCTCATCAAGAAGTTTGCCCCCGGGGTGATGAAGGCCTTCAGTGGCATCCCCGTCATCGGCGGGATCGTGAACCTGGTCGTCGGCACCTCGTACGCCATGGCGACCGAGAAGTGGGGCCAGGCCATCATCGGCATCGTCATCATCGCGATCATCGTGATCGCCTGCATCCTGGGGCAGTACTATGCGACCTCGCTGGCGGGAACGGCGGCCGGAACCGCCGCCGGCGCGGGCATGGGGGGCGCGATAGCCGCGGGCGCCGGCGCCGCGGCCGCGTATGCGGCCACCTACATCGCGGTGTCGGCGGCGATCGCCTTTGCCACCGGGTTCGTCACCACCATGATCGCCGGCGGCTCGCTGTCCCAGGCGCTGCAGGCCGGCATGATGTCGGCGGCCTTCGCCGCGGCGGCGGCC
>DASXVK010000831.1:0-11298 GCA_036504295.1 Polyangia bacterium | reverse complement strand
TCAAGGAAGGCTTCAAGCCCGACGCCATCGAGATCCGCCGCTTCAAGGGCCTGGGCGAGATGAACCCCGACCAGCTCCGCGAGACCACGATGGCCCCGGCTACCCGCCGCGTGCTCCCGGTGCAGGTGCGCGGCGACGGGCTCGCCGACACGCTGAAGATGTTCACGCTGCTCATGGGCAAGGGTGAGGCCTCCGGACGCCGCGCCTGGATGGAGGAGAAGGGCGACAGCGTCGACGCCGACGTGTGACGCCCCTTCAGCCCGGCCCACGGAGACGAGCACTTTCGACACCACTGACGACCTGCCGACAAGCCGCATGATGACCAAGGAAACTCTCGACCTCTTCGCGAACCTGCAACCCGCGCCCCCACCTCCGGCCGCGACGCCCCCGGCGCCCGCGCCGCCCGCGGGCGGAGACGACGACGGCACCCTGGCGCTGGATCGCTACGCCGAGCGCGCCTACCTCGCCTACGCCATGAGCGTGGTCAAAGCGCGCGCGTTGCCGCAAGTCGAGGATGGGCTCAAGCCGGTGCAGCGCCGCATCCTCTACGCGATGCACGAGATGCGTCTGTCGGCGACCGCCAAGCACGTCAAGTCGGCGCGCGTCGTCGGCGACGTCATCGGCAAGTACCACCCCCACGGCGACAGCTCGGTCTACGACGCGATGGTGCGCGTCGCCCAGGACTTCGCGCTGCGCTACCCGCTCGTCGACGGGCAGGGCAACTTCGGCTCGCGCGACGGCGACTCGGCCGCCGCCATGCGGTACACGGAGTGCCGGCTGACCCCGATCGCCGAGCTGCTGCTGTCCGAGCTCGACCGCGGCACCGTCGATTTCATTCCGAACTACGACGGCGCGTTCGAGGAGCCGCGGCTGCTGCCCGCCCGCCTGCCCCTGGTGCTCATGAACGGCGCCTCGGGCATCGCCGTGGGCATGGCCACGGAGATTCCGCCGCACAACCTGCGCGAAGCGGCCGAGGCCGCCTGCCACCTGATCCGTGAGCCGCAGGCCGGGCTGGACGATATCTTGCGGCTGTTGCCGGCGCCGGACTTCCCCGGCGGCGGCCAGCTCATCTCCGCGCCCGAGGCCATCCGCGACGCCTACGCCTCGGGCCGCGGCTCGCTGCGCATGCGGGCGCGCTGGCGGGTGGAGGAGCTGGCGCGCGGCCAGTGGCGGGTGATCGTCGAGGAGCTGCCGCACGGCGTCTCGGGCGCCGCGGTCCTGTCGGAGATCGAGGCGCTGACCAACCCGCAGCCGCGCGCCGGCAAGAAGGACGTCAGCCAGGAGCAGAAGAACCTCAAGCAGCTCGTGCTCGGGGTGCTCGACACGGTCCGCGACGAGTCGAGCGACAAGTCGCCGGTGCGCATCGTGCTCGAGCCCCGGTCCAGCCGCCAGGGCCGCGACGAGTTCATGGCCGTGCTGCTCGCGCACACCAGCCTCGAGACCTCGGTGCCGCTGAACCTGACCATGATCGGGCGCGACGGCCGGCCGCAGCAGAAGAACCTGCTGCAGATCCTGCGGGAGTGGATCGACTTCCGCTACGTGACGGTCGAGCGTCGCACCCGGCACCGGCTCGACGAGGTCGACCGCCGTCTCCACATCCTCGACGGCCGCATGATCGCCTTCCTCCACATCGAGGAGGTCATCCGCGTCATCCGCGAGTCCGACGAGCCCAAGCCCGCGCTCATCGCCGCCTTCGGCCTGAGCGACGTCCAGGCCGAGGACATCCTCGAGATCCGGCTGCGCCAGCTCGCCCGCCTGGAGGGCTTCAAGATCGAGAAGGAGCTCGCCGCGCTCCGGGAGGAGCGCGAGGGGCTGCGGCACGTCCTCGACAGCCGCGCGGCGATGACGAAGCTGATCCTGCGGGAGATCCGCGAGGACGCCAGGAAGTACGGCGACGACCGCCGCACCCTGGTCGAGGCCGTCGCCCCGGTGGCGCCGGCCGAGATCGCGGTGCCGGACGAGCCGGTGACGGTGATCGTGTCCAAGAACGGCTGGGTGCGCGCGCGCCAGGGCCACGGCATCGCCCCCGAGTCCATCGGCTACAAGGCGGGAGACCACCCCTTCGCCGTGATCGAGACCCGCACCGTCTGGCCGCTGGTCGTCGTCGGCACCAACGGCCGGGCCTACACCATCAAGATCGCCGAGCTGCCCGGCGGCCGCGGCGACGGGGCGCCGATCTCGACCCTGGTCGATTTCCAGGACGGCGCCAAGCTCGCCCAGGTGGTGTCGGACACGCCGGACAGCGTGTACCTCTTCGCCCACAGCGGCAGCTACGGCTTCCTGTGCGCGCTGAACGAGGCGACCAGCCGCCATCGCGCCGGCAAGGCCTTCATGGCGCTCGAGAAGGGCGAGAAGGTGCTCGCCCCGGCGAAGGCGCTGGGCGAGTGGGTGGCCGCGGCGTCGGCGAACGGCCGCTTGCTCATCTTCCCCCGGGCCGAGATGAAGCTCCAGAGCGGCGGCCGCGGCGTCATCGTGATGGGGCTCGACGTCGGCGAGGAGCTCTGCGCGGTGGCGGTGCCGCCCGACGACGCGGTGCTGACGATCGAGGGCACGGGCCGCGGCGGGAAGACCGTCGCCCAGGAGCTGAAGCCGACGCAGCGCGTGCCGCTGCGGCACCGCCGCGCGCGCAAGGGGCTGTTGCTGTCACCCCGGATGAAGCCCGAGCGAATGCGGTGGTGAGGTCGCCTCCGTGCCCCGACGGGGGGCGCGGTCCCGCTGCGTCGGATGAGCCGGGGCGGATCCCTACGCCGATTCGCGTTTTCCGCGAATCCCGCAGCACATCGACCGAGATGCACGGCGGGATTCGCGGTTTTCGCGAATCTGGGCGCCCATCTCCGCCAGGGTGGCTGAGCGGCGGTCCGAGGTATGGGGGCGGTGGAGCTCGATGGCCCGCCCGGCGCGGTCGCGACCGCTCCGACCGAGCGGGACCGCACCCCCGACGGGGCCCCGACTTCCCACCGGCCTTCCTGGCGGCTCCGGCGCGGCGTACAATCGGGAGTGGGGGAGGCTGCATGATCGGCCGGATCGCGCCGTTGCTCGTTCTGATGGCCGCCTTCGCTGCGGCGTGCGGAGGCCTCGACGCGGACGCCAAGGTCTGCGGGCGCGGGGACATGTGCGAGCACGTTCCCCTGTGCTTCCTCCCCTGCTGCCGATGTCTTTGCTGCCAGGACCCGGGAAGTTCCTCCGGTCGGTGCGAGTACGTCGTCAAGTGCGATATGTGCGACGGGCCCGCCGACCAGTTCTGCGACGCCGGTGTCGAGGCGAGCGCCTCTTACCCGGACGGCGGCACGCTCGTCGACGCGCCCGCAGACTGACCCTCGCCGCCGCGCCGCCTACCGCGGCAGCTGCGCCAGCCGCGCCCCGAGCTGGTCGAGGAGCGGCGCGCTCTGCGGCGGCGGGTTGTCGACGGCGCCCCACACCCAGCGGCCCTTCCAGTGGAGGATGACGCGGCCGTTGACCGGGTCGCTGAGGGTGGCCCTGCCCGCGGCGCCGGGCGTCGCGCCGGGGGCGCCGCCGACGCGCGCGAAGCGCGTGACCATGTCGCGGGCGTCGGCCTCGTCGCGGCCGCGCAGGGCGAAGAGGCGGAACTTCGCGGCGCCGATCTCGTAGGGTACGGCGACGGCGTCGTGGAGGAAGCTGCGGCCCAGGAACTCCCGGGCGGCGAGCTTCTCCGCGCGCGGGACCCGGCCCGCGGCGGGGAAGCACGCGAGCACCGGCGGCGGGGCGTGCGTGCCGGGCAGGACGGCGGCCACGCCGTCGGCGACGGCGCGGAGCAGGGCCGGGTCCTTGCCGTTCGCCAGGAGCACCTTCACGTAGTAGCTGCCGACCACGAACTCGAGGTAGTCGCGCGCGCCGTGGCCCTCGATGCCGATGGGCAGGGGCCGCGAGCTGGTCGGGCGCTCCATGGCGTAGACGCCGTAGGCGCGCTCGGGGTCGCGGTGCCGGTAGATCTCGACGGTGACCTCGGCCTTCGAGGGGTGGACGTAGTTGATGGCCGTGAGCTCCTCGAAGTCGAACGCGAGGAATGCGCCGGCCGCGCCGTCGATGTACTCGTAGAGGGCGTCGGGGCCGTAGGTCTTCGGGGCCTCGGGGCGCTGGAAGCCGGCGAGGTCCGGGGCGGCGACGGGCGCGGGCGGCGGGGCGGGGCGCGGGCCGCCGGTGCTGGTCACCGGGGCGGCCGGCGCCGGCGCCGCGGGGGTGATGGCGGCGCGGGGCGCGGGCGCGGGCACGGGCGCGGGCGCGGCGGCGCATCCGACGAGCGCCACGAGACCGACGAGCGCCACGAGACCCCCGGCGGCCACGGGCAGGGGCAGTCTGCGGGTGCTTCGCAGCATGCCCGCGTCCTAGACGAGGAACTCGCGCGGCACCGTACGGATGCGCGCGATGTCGCGCACGCGGTCGCGGACGTCCAGCCCGTGCGGGCACGTGACGGCGCACTCGTCGCACGACCCGCACGGCGCGGCGGGCAGCGCCAGCTCGCGCATGAGGTCATGCGCGGCCTCGCGGTTGCGGTACGCGTGCGCGTACATGTAGCTGCGCATGATCTCGGGCACGGCGAGGCCCTCCCGGCACTGCCCGAGGCACCGCTCGCAACCCTGGCAGTAGAAGCCGGCGAGCGCGCCGGCCGGCCGCTGCAGGCTCTTCAGGTCCGCGTCGGTGAGGGTCGGGTGGCGCAGCACCTCGAGGTCGAGGGCGAGCTGATCGGCGGTGGTGAAGCCGGGGATGGCCGTGTGGACCTCGGGGACGCGCAGGGCCCAGCGCAGCGCGGCCTTCATGTCGATGGGGTGCTGCTTCGCCTTGTCCCAGTACACGCCGGCCTGGGTCTTCATGGCGAGGATGCCGAGGCCGGCCCGGGCGGCCTCGACGATGGCCTTGCGGACCTCCTCGTGGTGCTCCTGCTTGAAGTTGTAGGAGGTGAGCACCACGTCGTAGACCTTCGCCTCGACGGCCGCGCGGATGACCTCGGGCTCGTTCTTGTGGGTCGAGAGGCCGATGAAGCGGGTCTTGCCCGCCTGCTTCAGCTTCGCGAGCGCCGCCAGCATGCCCGGGTGCAACGCGCTCGCCCGCAGGCTCATGCCGTGCAAGTGGAAGAGGTCGACGTGGTCGAGCCCGAGGCGCGTGAGGCTGATCTCCAGCTTCTCCGCGAGATCCTCGGGCCGGCTGTGGGGCGCGAAGATGCCCGTGGCGCGGTCCAGGCCGCTGACGACGACCTTGGTGCAGACGATGAACGAGTCGCGCTTGCGGCCCTTGAGGACGGTGCCGATCATCTCCTCGTTGCGGCCGTTCTGATACCGGTGCGCGGTGTCGAGGAGGACGATGCCGCCGTCGAGCGCCGCGCGCACGAGGTTGGGGTTGTCGGCGTTCATGACGCCCATGCTGACGATCGGGACCTTGAGCCCGGTGCGTCCCAGGACCCGCGTCGGCAGCGCCGCCGGCGTCGCGTTCTTGGTCGCGGGCGCGGCGGGAGGCGGCGTCGCGGGCGTCTGCGGCGGGGGCACCGCGCCCGCGCAGCCCGCGGTCAGGGCGCCGGCGGCGATGCCGGTGAGCTCGAGGAAGCGCCTGCGGGCGATCGCTCCGTCGTCGGCCATGGCCGCAGTGTAGCCGGAAGCTGACGCTGCGGTACAGCGGATCGGGACGTCGCATCGCTATCGCGCTGTCGCGGGTCTGATGTTCTGGTTGCGGCTGAAGAGGTTCTTGGGGTCGTACTTGCGCTTGAGCTCCACCAGCCGCTGGTAGTTCGGGCCGTAGGCCTGGGCCACGCGGTCCACGCCCGTCTCGTCCTCGCTCATGAAGTTCACGTAGACCCCGCCCGTGCTGTACGGCGCGGCGGCCTGGAAGAACTCGCGCGCCCAGCTCGTGCAGGCGCGATCCTGGGCGGGCGGCTCCCAGCGGGCGTGCACGTTGATCACGTACTGGTGGCTGCGGTGGCCGTAGGCCGTGGCCGTCGCCGGCACCCGGTTCGCCTGGCCGCCGACGAGCCCGATGAACATCTCACACTGCGGCGACGGGAGCCGCCGCGCGGACTCGATCACGGTCGCGATGGCGCCGTCGCTGAGCTGGTCCAGGTGTCACCACCGCGTGCTGGTACCCGGGGTACGTGGTCGGCGTGCCCGGGGTACGTGGTCGCCGCAGCGCCGCACTGGTGGGGGGCATCCAACGCCCCGGTCACGAGCTCATGCCAGGGCGGGCCAGCGCGCCCGCGGCCGTCGGTAGGACTTACGAGCCAGGCAGCGCTCCGAAGGACCCTGACATGCAGCTCTTCAGTCGCCGCGCCGATCTCGTCACCAAGCTCGTCATCGGCGTCCTGGTGGTGGGCCTCGGCGGCCTGATCTGGGCCTTCACCGCCTGGTTCTGGCAATCGGACTGGTACACCCGCCGGGGCATGGCCGCGACCCAGCCGGTGCCGTTCAGCCACCAGCACCACGTCGGCGGCGACGGCCTGGACTGCCGCTACTGCCATCAGCTCGTCACCGAATCGAGCTCCGCGGGGATGCCGACCACCGAGACCTGCATGACCTGCCACTGGCAGATCTGGACGGAGGCGCCGGTGCTGGCGCCGGTGCGCGCGAGCTGGCAGACGGGCCAGCGGCTCTTCTGGAAGCGCAACTACGACCTGCCGGACTATGTGTACTTCGATCACTCGATTCACATCGCCAAGGGCGTCGGCTGCGCGACCTGCCACGGGCGAGTCGACCAGATGCCGCTCATCCAGAAGGCGGCCACGCTCGAGATGCGCTGGTGCCTCGCGTGTCATCGCCAGCCGGAGAAGCACCTGCGGCCCCGGTCGGAGGTGTTCCGGATGGACTGGAAACCGCCACCCGACCAGGAGGAGCAGGGCCGGAGGCTCGTGAAGGAGTACCAGGTCCGGAGCCTGACGAGCTGCTCCCACTGCCACCGCTGACGAGGAGAGTCATGAGCGAGGACCGCCGAGAGAAGACGCCGGCCGGGGGCGAGGGCCTGTGGCGGGGGCTGGAGGAGCCCGCGGGAGAGCCTGACGGCCTCAGCCGGCGCCAGGTCCTCGGCGGCTCGCTCCTCGGCCTCTGCGGCCTGGCGGCGGGCTGCAACTGGCTGCCGCAGGAGACCCGCGACATGGCGCCGCTCACGCGGGACCAGCCCGAGCTGGTGCCCGGCCGCCCCCTCGTGTTCGCCACGGGCGTATCGCGCAACGGCCACGCCGTGGGCGTGCTCGTGCGCAGCAGCATGGGGCATCCCATCAAGGTTGAAGGAAACCCCGCGCACCCGTCGAGCCTCGGCGCGACGGATATCTTCTGCCAGGTCGAAATCGATCGGCTGTACGATCCGGACCGCTCACAGGGCGTGCGGCGGGGCGGGCACGTGAGCACGTGGGCGGACCTGAGCGCGGCGCTGGGGCCCGCGCTCGACCGGCTGCGGGGCCGGCGCGGCGCCGGGCTCGCCATCCTCACCGGCGAGATCACCTCGCCGCTGCTGGGCCGGCAGCTGACGGCGCTCCTGGCCGCTCTGCCCGGCGCCCGCTGGTACCGCCACGAGCCCGTCGGCCGCGAGCAGGCCGAGGCCGGCGCGCGGATCGCCTACGGTGAGCCGCTCCGCGCCGTGTATCGCCTCGACGGCGCCGACGTGATCGTCGCCCTCGACAGCGACTTCCTGTTCGACACGCCCGGCCGCCTGGCCTACGCCCGCCAGCTCGCCGACCGCCGGCGGCTCTGGGATCAGGACCCGCGGCCGGGGAGCATGAACCGGCTCTACGTCGTCGAGCCGTTTCCCTCCATCACCGGGCAGAACGCGGATCACCGGCTGCGGCTCCGTCGCTCCGAGGTCGCCGCCTTCGCCGTGGCGCTGGGCCGCGAGCTGGGCGCCGCCAATCCCGCGGGCGCCGGGGGCGCGCCGGCGGCAGACCCGCCCGGGGGACAGGCCGGCCGCTGGCTCGCCGCGCTCGCGGGCGACCTGCGGCAGCGGGCCGGACGCTCGGCCATCATCGTCGGCGAGGCGCAGCCGCCGGCCGTGCACGCGCTCGGGCACGCGATCAACGAGCACCTCGGGAACCTGGGCCAGACGGTGCTGCTGCAGCCCCCGGGCGAGACGCCGCACGGCGACCTCGCCGCGATCACCGCCGAGCTGCGCGCCGGCCACGTCGAGATGCTGCTGGTGCTCGGCAGCAACCCCGGGTACACGGCGCCGGCGGACCTGCGCTTCGCGGAGGCGGTCGCGCACGCGCGCGTGGCCGTCCACCATGGGCTCTACGCCGACGAGACCGCCGCCCTCTGCGGCTGGCACGTCGGCGCCCTGCACGAGCTCGAGTCCTGGAGCGACCTGCGCGGCCACGACGGCACCGCCGGCCTGCTCCAGCCGCTCATCGCCCCGCTCTACCAGGGGCGCAGCGCGCACGAGCTGCTGGGGCTCGTCGCCGGCGACCCGCTGCGCACCGACCTCGAGCGCCTGCGCGAGAGCTGGAAGGGGCTCGACGAGGCGAGCTGGCGCCGCGCCCTCGAGCGCGGCGTCATCGACGGCACCGCGGCCCCGGAGCGCCGGGCGAAGGTCCGGCGCGCCGAGGTCGAGGCGGCGCTCGGGCGGCTCGCGGGGCCGGAGCGGGCCGCCGCGCCCGGCGGCGGCAGCCTCGAGCTCGTCTTCACCCCGGACGTCACGGTCTGGGATGGTCGGTACGCCAACGTGGGGCGGCTGCAGGAGCTCGCCAAGCCCGTGAGTCAGATCACGTGGGACAACGCCATCTGCGTCAGCCCGGGCACCGCGACGCGGCTCGGGCTGAAGACCGAGGAGCTGGTCGAGCTCGCGCTCGGTGAGCGCACGATCACGGGCCCGCTCCTCGTGCAGCCCGGCCAGGCCGACGACAGCGTGGTGGTGAGCCTCGGCTACGGGCGGCCGCGGGCCGGCCGGCACGGGGACGGCCTCGGCCTCGACGCCTACACGCTGCGGCGCGCGGCCGCCCTCTGGGTGGAGCCGGGCGCGCGGCTGCGCCAGGCCAGCGGCACGCATCGGCTGGCGCGGACCCAGTACCACCAGCGGACGGAAGGCCGCGACATGGTGCTCGAGGGCCTCCGGGTCAAGGAGGAGCTGCGCCCCGCGCGCGGCGCCCCGGGCGTGGTCCCCCGGTACTCGCTCTACCCCGAGGTCGCGTACACCGGCCGGCAGTGGGGCATGGTGATCGATCTCACCACCTGCATCGGCTGCAACGCCTGCAACGTCGCCTGCCAGGAGGAGAACAACATCGCGGTCGTGGGGCGCAAGGAGACGCTGAACATGCGGGAGATGTACTGGATCCGCATCGACCGCTACTACAAGGGCGACGCGGCGGATCCCGAGATCCTCACGCAGCCGGTGCCCTGCATGCACTGCGAGAAAGCCCCGTGCGAGGTCGTCTGCCCGACCGGCGCGACGCAGCACAGCGCCGACGGCCTCAACGAGATGACCTACAACCGCTGCGTCGGCACCCGCTACTGCTCCAACAACTGCCCCTACAAGGTGCGCCGCTTCAACTTCTACCACTACCACGACGCGACGACGCCGGTGCTCAAGCTCGCCCGCAACCCCGAGGTGACGGTGCGGTCGCGGGGCGTGATCGAGAAGTGCACCTACTGCGTGCAGCGCATCCGCAACGCCGAGATCCAGGCCGCGGTGACCGGCCAGCCGATCGCCGAGGGCTCGCTGCAGACCGCCTGCCAGCAGGTGTGTCCGACGCACGCCATCGTCTTCGGTGACCTGAGCCGGAAGGACAGCCAGGTGTCACGGCTCCGCGCGCTGCCGCGGCGCTACGACCTGATGGCGGACCTCAACACGCGGCCGCGGACGTCGTACCTCACGCGCCTGCGCAACAAGAATCCGGCGCTCGGCTGATCCGGTCGGTGGACGGAAGAAGGACCAGGGATGGCGCGGGACGGCGAGAGCGCCCGGACGATATGGGTCGATCCCGCGCACACCCTCGCCTCGGTCTCCGACCGGGTCGCCGACCTCACGCTGCGCTTCCCGCGGCCCTGGCTCTGGCTCGCGCTCTTCGGCTTCTTCCTCTGCGGCGCCGGCGTGATGCTCCTGGCCATCACGGCGACCCTCTACGCCGGCGTGGGGCTCTGGGGGGTCAACATCCCGGTGGCCTGGGGCTACGCGATCACCAACTTCGTCTGGTGGATCGGGATCGGCCACGCCGGCACGCTGATCTCGGCCATCCTCCTGCTGCTGCGCCAGCGCTGGCGCAACTCCATCAACCGCTTCGCCGAGGCCATGACGCTCTTCGCGGTGATGCAGGCGGGCATCTTCCCGCTCATGCACCTCGGCCGGCCCCAGCGCTTCTTCTACCTCTTGCCCTACCCCGACACGATGAACATCTGGCCGCAGTGGCGCAGCCCGCTCACCTGGGACGTGGTCGCGGTCGCGACCTACTTCACCGTCTCGCTGCTCTTCTGGTACACGGGCCTGCTCCCCGACCTCGCCACGCTGCGCCAGCGGGCGCGGCGCACCTGGGTCAAGCGCCTGGCGGGCATCGGCTCGCTCGGCTGGCGGAACTCGGCGCGCCACTGGCAGCGGTACCAGATGCTCTATCTGCTCCTCGGCGGCCTGGCGACGCCGCTGGTGGTCTCGGTCCACAGCATCGTCTCGCTCGACTTCGCCACCGCCATCCTGCCCGGGTGGCACAGCACCATCTTCCCGCCCTACTTCGTCGCGGGCGCGATCTACTCCGGCTTCGCGATGGTGCTCACCATCGCCATCCCCATGCGCGCCCTCCTCAAGCTCGACGACATCATCAAGGTCGGGCACCTGGAGGCGAGCGCGAAGGTCATGCTCGCCGCGGGGCTGGTGGTGGCCTACGGCTACCTCTTCGAGACCTTCACCGACTGGTTCTCCGCCGATGCGTTCGAGGTCGGCGGCCTCAGGCAGCGCGTCCTCGGGCCCTACGCCTGGATCTTCTGGACCGTGATGTTCTTCAACGTCCTCGTCGGCCAGGCGCTCTGGGTGCCCCGGGTCCGGCGCAGCCCCGTCCTGCTGCTGCTGGTCGCCCTCGGGGTCCAGCTCGGCATGTGGCTCGAGCGGTTGATGATCGTCGTGACCTCGCTCTACCGCGACTTCATGCCGTCCTCCTGGGGCTTCTACGTCCCGACGCGGTGGGACTGGATGCTCTTCCTCGGCACCATCGGCTTCTTCACCACGCTGATGCTGCTCTTCATCCGCTTCGTGCCCATCAGCTCGATCGCGGAGCTGCGCGAGCTCGTGCACCGTCAGAGGGAGGAGGGCGTCGCGCCGCCCGCGCCGCTGCCGCCGCCGGCGCCGCCCCGGCTCGACGGGTTCCCGCCGGCGAACGGCGGCCGCGGCCTG
>DASXVK010000830.1:0-10069 GCA_036504295.1 Polyangia bacterium | reverse complement strand
GGCGGAGCGCGACCTCGCCGCCGGCGGCCGGCGGCCGGGGACGTTCTTCGTCTGAGGCTCAGGCGGCGCCATGAGCGAGCCGGGCCGCGTGCCATTCATGCAACCGACGCGGCGACGCGAGCCGCGAGGAGGGGACGCGATGAGAGCGCGATTTGCGGGGTGTGACCTCGGCCAGAGCTCCCTCGGTTGGGCCGTGGTGGCCGCGGGTGATGGCGGGACGCGCGTGCTCGAGGGTGCGGGCAGCGTGGACCACGGCGGCCGGCCGCTCGAGGCCTTTGCGAGGTGGTACCGGGAACAGGGCATCGCGCGCTGCCAGAGCCTCGGCGTGACCGGGCTCCACGCCGGCGACCTCGGCGCCCCCGCGACCATCCTCCCCGAGGACGGGTGCCAGGAGGCGGCGCTGGCCCTCGCCGGCCTGCCCGCGGCGGTGAACCTCGTCAGCATCGGCGGCCGCGGCTACCGCGTCCTCGCGCGCCAGCCCGCGCCGGGCGGCGGCCCCGGCGCCTGGGACGTGCGGTACCTCGAGAACGAGAAGTGCTCGTCGGGGACCGGCGAGAACATGCGCAAGATCGCGGCGCGCTTCGGCCTCTCGCTCGCCGAGGCCGACGCCCGCGCCCTCGCGGCGCCCGTGGGCACGCCCATCACAGCGCGCTGCGCGGTGTTCACCAAGTCGGAGATGACCCATTACGCCAACGAGGGACGGCCCCACGGCGAGCTCTTCCGGGGGTACTTCGACTCGGTGGCGCGCAACGCCCTGGGGCTCCTCGTCCGGGCCCGCGTCCCGGGCCCGGTCTACCTCATCGGCGGCGGGGCGCGCCTCGAGGCCCTGCGCCGCGCCCTCGCCGAGCTCCTCGGCGAGGCCGTGCTGCGCCCGGATCACTTCACGTGTTTCGAGGCCGTGGGCGCGGCGCTCCTCGGCGGCGAGGCCGTGCCCGCCGGCGCCGCGGCCCTTCCCGCGGACCCCGCCGCGCTGGCGCGGCCACGGGCGACCCCGTTCTCCGTCCTGCCGCCCGCCGCGACGTGCCGGGACCGTGTCACGAGGCTCGGCCCCGTCGCCACGGGCGAGGACTGGCGGGCGGTGCCGACGCTCCTCGGCCTCGACCTCGGCTCCACCGGCGCCAAGGCCGCGCTCTGCTCGCTCGTCACCGGCGCGCCCCTGCGCGACGTCTACGACACGACGCGCGGCGACCCCGTGGGCGCCACGCAGCGCCTCGTCGGCGCGCTGCTCGCCGGCGGTGCCGCCGACGTGCGCGCCGTCGGCGTCACGGGCTCGGGCCGCCAGGCGGTGGCGACGGTGCTGCGCGCCGCCTTCCCCGAGGCCGCGGCGCGCGTCTTCGTGGCCAACGAGATCGTCGCCCACGCCACGGCCGCCATCCGTTGCGATCCCGCGCACGGCGCCGACCTCTCGGTCGTGGAGATCGGCGGCCAGGACGCGAAGTACATCCGCGTGAGCGGCGGCCGCATCGTCGAGAGCGACCTCAACCAGGCCTGCAGCGCCGGCACGGGCTCGTTCCTCGCCGAGCAGGCGGCGCTCTACGAGGTCACGGACCTCGCGGAGGTGACGCGCCTGGCGGCGGCGGCCCGGCGTCCGCCCGACCTCGGCCAGATGTGCACGGTCTACGTGGCCGACGCGGCCGCCCGGGCCCGCGACCAGGGCTTCGAGCTCGGCGACCTGTTCGCGGGATTCCAGTACTCGGTGGTGCACAACTACCTGCACCGCGTCATGGGCCAGCGCACCCTCGCGGGCCGCGTGTTCTTCCAGGGCAAGCCCGCCGAAAACCTCTCGCTGGCCTGGACGCTGGCGGCGGTGGCCGAGCGCGACATCACCGTGCCGGCCAACCCGGGGGCCATGGGTGCCTGGGGTATCGGGCTGTGTGCCCTGGCCCAGCTCGGGGCGGACGCGCTGGCGTCGTCGCCGTCGCTCGACCTCGCGCGTCTCGGCGAGGCCCGCATCGAGGAGCGCGGCCAGCTCGTCTGCCGCGACGAGAGCTGCGCCACGCTGTGCGCCATCGACCGCACCGTCGTGCGCCTCGGCGAGCGCCGCGAGACCACCTTCAGCGGCGGCGCGTGCCCCAAGTTCGAGCTGTCGACGCGCGACCAGCCGAAGCTCCCCCGGGACGCGCCGGATCCCTTCGAGCAGCGCGCGGCCCTGGTGGCGGCCTGCGCCCGCCCCGCGGGCCCGGCGGGAGTCGTCGCCATCCCCGTCGTGGGCGCCCTCGCCGGGCACGTGCCGTGGCTCGCGACCCTCGCCGCCGAGCTCGGCTTCGGCGTGCGCCTCCTGCACCCCGAGCCGCGCGCCCTCGCCGCCGGCGAGCAGCTCACGCCGAGCTTCGACTCCTGCGGGCCCACCAAGGTCACCCTCGCGGTGTGCGACGTCGACGCGCCGCTGCTCCTCTTCCCGCGGCTCCTCGAGCTCTTCGGCGACGGCCACGTCGACAGCTGCGTCACCGAGCAGGCGCACCCCGACATCGTCGCCGCGAGCCTGCGCGCCCGGGGCCGCACCACGCGGGTGATCCGACCCCTGCTCGAGCTCGGCGGCGGGCCGGGCGCCGCCGGGCGCGCGCGCGGCGCCGCCGCCGTCGCCGCCGCCCTCGGCGCCGACGCGGCGCGCGTGCCGCGCGCGCTCGTGGCCGCCGACCGCGCGCAGGTCGGCTTCGCCCGCGCCCTCGCGAGCATGGGGGAGGCCGCCCTGGCCTGGGCCCGCGCCCGGGGTGTGCCCGCCGTCCTGTGCTGCGGCTCCCTGCACGTCCTGCACGACCGCTCCCTGAACGCGGGCATCCCGGGCCTGCTGCGCCGGAACGGCGCCCTGGCGATCCCGGTGGACGCCTTCCCCGTGCCGCCCTCGACGCCGCCCATGACCAAGATCTATTGGGGCGAGTCGAACCGGACGCTGCGCGCCGCCGCCGCGGCGCGGGCCCGGGGCGACGTCTTCCCGCTGCTCCTGGCGTCCTTCGGCTGCGGCCCGGCGTCGTTCGTCGAGCAGGTGTTCCAGGAGCTGCTGCACGGCTACCCCCACGCCGTCCTCGAGAACGACGGCCACGGCGGCGCCGCCGGCTTCGTCACGCGCATCCAGGCCTTCCTGACGTCCGTGCGCCAGCACGGCGACGAGGGCGCGGTGCCGTCGCCCGCGGACGAGCAGGCCCTGGCCCTCGTCGAGCCCACGCCGCGCCGCGGGCCGTACCTGGATCGCGCCGTGCGCTACGTGTTCATGAGCGGCACGGACTACCTCGGCGACGTCTTCGCCGCGGTGTACCGGGCCCACGGCTACGACGCGGTGACCGCGCCGCCCCTGTCGGAGGAGACCGCCGCCTGCGGGCGCCGCGACTGCTCGGGCAAGGAGTGCCTCTCCTACCAGCTCCTGTGGGGCGCGTTCCGGCGCTGGCTCGAGGCGAACCCGACCGATCGCGAGGTCCGCCTGGTGCAGATCTCGGGGCGCATGTGCCGCGCCGGGGCCTTCCCCCTCAAGGACCGGATCAGCCTGAGCCGGCTGGGCCTCGACGACCACGTGGGCGTGACGGCGCTGCGCACCGCCGGCGGCCCCGCCATGACCGCCCGGGTGTGGCTGGGGCTGGTGGCCGTGGACCTCCTCCGGCAGCTCTACCTGTATCACCTCGCCGTCGAGCGCGAGGCCGGCGAGGCGGAGCGCCTCTACCGCGGCCACGCCGGGGCGGTGCTGGCGCTCCTCGCGGCGCCGGCGGGGCGCGGCCCCGTCGGCCCGGCGCTGCTCGCGCGGGTGTGGCGACGCCTGGTCGCGCGGGTGGACCGGGCCGCCGCCGACTTCGCCGCCCTCGAGGCCCGTCGCGACGCTGCCACGCCCTTGCCGACGGTGTTCCTGTCCGGCGACATCCTGACCAAGGGCAACGACTTCGCCGGCGGTGGCCTGTGCCAGGAGCTGTCACGGCGCGGCGTGCGCGTGATCTTCGAGCCCACGTGCGACTTCCTCGAGCACCTCGCCGAGGTGCACCCAGTGCTGCTCTTCGGTCAGGGGGTGACGGCGCGCAGCCACCTGCCTTACCGCCTGAGCATGGTGGCGATCCGCGACGCCCTCTACGCCCGCGTCAAGGCGCGGCACCCCTTCCTGCCCCTGCCGGAGCTCGCGCGCGTCCTGGCGCGCACCGACGAGCTCATGGCCCGGCGCACCATCGGCGGGTCCGCGCTCACCGTCGGCAGCGCGCTCCATCACTACGAGTCCGGCGCCGCCGACGGCGTCGTGCTGGCGGCGTGCTGGGGCTGCGACAACGGCGTCATCGCCGAGAACCTCTTGCGCCAGCGCCGCGAGCTGCCCGCGCTCTTCTACTACGACGACGGCGCGCCGCTCGACGAGCGTCGCCTGGATCGCTTCGTGTTCCAGCTCCGCCGCCGCATGGCGCAGGGCGCGGCTCGCACCGCTGCCGCGGCCCGCCCCGGGATCGAGCGCCGCGCCCTGCGGCGGCTGGGGCGCCTCGCCCACGTGCTGGGTGCATCCGCCGCACCGCCTTGAGCACGGCATCGAGGTCGCCCTCGATGAGGGTCCCCATCGGCGCTGGCGCGCGCCTGCCCCGGAGCGCGCCGGGCCAGCGCTGGACCTGAGCCGCAGCGCCGGCAGCTGGCCCGCGCGGTTCCTTGTGGCGACCGCGCCTTGTCATCCCCACATTGTTTCCTGTTGGAGTCATCTGGCCCTGCCCAGGCGACGCTGTAGCCGCCGAAGGTCGACAGCCAGAGGCGAGTCATGAGCGCGCCGCGCGACCACGGCAAGGCGACCGCGGGGGTGGCCGCTCCGGCCGCGAGGACGGAGCCATTCGGGAAGCCAGGCCCCGCGCGGTCGAGGGTGGCGCGGCTGCGGGTCTTGTCGGCGCTCTGCGCTGGTTTCTCCATGGCCGTCGGGCTCGTTGTTCTCATCGAATGGGCCGCTGACGTCAGGTTCACAAGGGCGCTCTCGGGCCCCGTCAGCATGCGGCCACTCACCGCCCTCGGCTTCATCTTCGCGGGCGCAGCCCTCGCCCTGGTCGGCAAGGACACGTCCGCCGGTGCCCGCCGGCTCGGCTCCATCCTCGGGAGCGTGGTGGTCGCGCTCGGCCTCGTGGTGCTCGCCGAGTTCCTGCTGGGGTCCGGGCCGGGGTTCGACACGCTCCTGTTCGGTCGCGCCGTCCGGGCCGAAGGGGGGCGGTTCCCGGGACGCCCGGCGCCAGCAACCGTACTCTGCTTCCTGCTCGTCGGATGCGCCCTCGTGGCGCACGGACGACGTCGCTCGCGGCGCGCTGCCCTGGTCGCAGAGGCAGCAGCGGACCTGGCGTTCTTCGTCGCGTGGCTGGCGGTCCTCGGCTACCTGTTCGACCTCCCGCACCTCTATCGCCCCGAGGCGCACATCGCCATCGCGATCCCGACCGCCCTCACCTTCGCCGCTCTCGCACTCGGGCTCCTGTTCGTTCGGCCTGACGCCGGACTGATCGCCGTGTTGACCCGTGACTCGGCCGGGGGCCTGCTCGCGCGGCGACTGCTCCCCCTGGTCACGCTCGTTCCCTTCGCGGGCGGCGTGGCCCTGGTGCTGAGCAAGTCGCTCCTTGGTGGCTCGGTCAACGTCTCAGTGTCGATGTTCGTGGCCGCCACGATCATCCTCTGCGCCGCGGTCACGTTGTGGTCGGCGCGGTCGGTCGATGTGGCGGAACAGGTGTCGCGCCGCAGCGAAGAGCGCCTGCGCCTCGCCCAGCAAGCGGCGCAGGTCGGCATCTTCGATTGGAACATCGAGACCGGGGTGAACTCGTGGACGCCCGAGCTGGAGGCGCTCTATGGCTTGCCGGCGGGCGGCTTCGCGCGGACCGAGGAAGGCTGGGAGAACCTCGTCCACCCCGACGACCGCGCCAAGGCCGTGGGCTGGGTGGAGCAGGCCCTGACCACGGGCGCTCCGACCAAGGGCGAGTGGCGCGTCGTGTGGCCCGACGGGGAGATCCACTGGCTGGCAGGGCGATGGCAGGTCTTCAAGGATGAAGCCGGCAAGCCCACGCGCATGACGGGCCTCAACGTCGACATCACCGAGCGCAAGCGGACCGAAGAGGCCCTGCTGGCGGTGACGGACCAGGTGACCGAACAGCTGGCCGCCGAGTCGGCCATCCTGAACGCTCTCCCCTGGCCCGTTCTGCTGGTGCGGCCGGACGGGACGCTCTCGACGTCGCCGAGCGCAGAGAGGCTGCTGGGGTTCTCTCCGGGGAACGCGGCGGCGCTCGAGGCGTGCTTCGAGGTCGGGTTGTTCTCCGGCGCGATCGTCGCGCCGCCGCAGCTGCCGTGGCGGCGCCGCGACGCCCCGTTCGAGGAGAAGCAGATCTGGATCGATCGCCGCCGCGGCAAACGGCAGCCGCTGCGGGTGCAGGCGCGGCGGGTCTTCGCCGGGGTCTTGCTCATCCTCGAGCCCGAGGGAGAGCCCGTGCCGGTCGACCGCGTGCAGCTGGCGTTGAGCACCATCCGCCAGGCACTGCGGCCCAAGGGAGATGCGCTGCCAGTGCACGATTTGCTGTACCTGCTCGTCCAGTTCGCCTGCGAGCTCACGGGGGCACGCTACGGTGCCCTCGGCGTCCTGGCGCGAGACGGCGCGAGCCTGCGGGACTTCATTCATGTCGGCCTGAGCGACGAGCAGGCGCAGCGCATCGGGCACCTGCCCGTGGGCAAGGGCCTGCTGGGGGCCGTCATTCACGAGCGGCGCACGCTGAGCGTCCCGGACGTTGGCGCGGATCCGCGCTCCGTCGGCTTTCCCGCGCACCACCCCCCGATGCACTCATTTCTTGGCACGCCGCTGCGGATCGGCGACCGGGTCTACGGCAACTTCTACGTCACCGAGAAACACGGGGCCGCCTCCTTCACCGAGGAGGACGCCGGCCGGCTCGAGCGCTTCAGCGCCCAGGCGGCGCTGGCCGTGGCCTTCGCGGAGCAGGCCGAGGAGGAGAGCAAGCGCATCTTCCGGGCGCTGGTCGAGCACGCGCCGTACGGCATCGTCTTCTACCCGACCGGGGCGGCCGAGCCGTTCGGGAATCCCGCGGCGGAGCGCATGCTCGGGCCCATTGGCGCCGAGGATGACCCCCAACGTCCATTCGAGCTGCTGCGGCCGGACGGCACCCCGCTGCCGGCCGCTGAGGCGCCGGGGCAGCGCGCGCGGGGCGGTGACGCGCCCATCAACGTCGAGGTCGTCATCGCTCGTCCGGACCAGCCGCCCATCCCGGCGCTGGTGAGCGCGGCGCCGGTCCTGTCGGAGGCCGGCACCGTCATCGGGGCGGTGGTCGTGTACCAGGACATCTCGACGCTCAAGGAGCTCGAACGGCTGCGCGCGGAGTTCTCGGCGCTCGTGGCGCACGACATGCGCACCCCGGTGAGCTCGGTGATGCTGCAGATCGAGCTCATGCTGCGGCGCGCCCAGGGCGAGGCCACCTGGGTCCCGGTGAGCACGCTCGAGAGCATGAAGCGCAGCGGCACCTATCTGACCCGGCTCATCAGCGATCTGCTCGACGCCTCACGGCTCGATGCGCACCGGTTCCAGCTCGAGCGCGAGGTGTTCAGCGCGGAGGAGGCGGTCCGGCGCCTGGTGGAGCGCCTGCAGATAACCCTGGGCGGGCGGCGGGTGATCCTGGAGGCGCACGGCGCGCCGATGGTCTGGGCCGATGCCTTCCACTTCGACCAGGTCCTCACGAACCTCATCGACAACGCCGCCAAGTATTCGCACGAGCACGCGCCGGTTCGCATCGAGGTCGCGGCCGAGCGGGGGGGGGCGCTGATCTCCGTGCACGACCAGGGACCCGGGATCCCGCCCGACGAGCTGACCCATCTGTTCGATCGCTACTTCCGCGGGCGCTCGGCACGGAAGGGCCGCCGCGGCGGCCTGGGATTGGGGCTGTACATCACCCGCGGGCTGGTCGAGGCGCACGGTGGATCCCTGACGGCCACGAGCAGCGTCGGCGCGGGGAGCACGTTCCTGGTCTGGCTGCCTGGTCCGCCCCAGGGACTCGAGGCGGAGCATCACGTCCCTCGCCAGTAGCGTGGAACGGCGCGTGCCCCAGGACGGCCGTGCCGTTCAGGTTGAGGGCGGGTCACCGGCCGGCACGGTGAAGCTGAAGGCGCTCCCCTGACCTGTGGCGGCGTCACCGGCGGCGTGACGCAGGAGCACCTCGATCTGGAGCATGAGGGACTGCACCGGGGTGCGCATGTCATGGGCGACCAGGGAGATGAACTCCTCCCGCAGCCGTTCGAGCTCCTTGAGGGGCGTCAGATCCTGATAGATGACCAGCACGCCGACCGTCACGCCGTCGGCAGCAACTTCGTCGTCCTGAGCCCGCTGTGGTCGCACGGCCCGGCCTTCGCCGCCGGGGCCGTCACCTTCGGCAACGGCACCACCGGCCTCGCCGGCGCCGTCTCGGTCGCCAACAGCCTCGTCGGCACCGCGGCCGGCGACCTCGTCGGCTTCACCGGCCTGAACTTCCTCACGGGCCTGCCTAACCACCCGGCCACCACGAGCGCGGCCATCTTCCAGACGCTGTTCGCGCAGCACGGCGGCAGCGGCAAGGGCGTGCCCGACATGGCGCAGTTCGGCATCACCGCGGGGACGGCGTGGGTCCCGGGGCAGATCACGGTCCTCACGAACGGCAACTAGGTCGTCATGAGCCCCTTCTGGGGCGGCGCGCGGGGCGCGGCCACGCTGGGGAGCGGCACCGCCGGCGTGAGCGGTGCGGTCGGGCCCGCCAACAGCGTCATCGGCCCGGTGGCCCGCGGCCATCTCGGCGCCACCGTCCAGGAGGATCCGGTCCACAAGGTCTTCATCGCCGGCGGGCTCGTCGAGATGGCGCTCCAGAGCCTCGCGGTGCGCTCCTACCCCGGCGAGCTCTGACGGCGGGGCGGCTCGCCCCCGGCCTCAGTTGCCAGTCCCCCCATCCCGGCCGGCGAGCGCGGCCTCGTCGGCCGCGTTCAGCCGCGTGGTGACCTCGTCCACCTGCACCGCGCGGCGCGCGGCGCAGGCGGCGAGGCCGAGGAGCGCCAGCAGCAGGATCAGGGCGAGAACCACGCGCGTCATCGCCAGCGCTCCTCGGGGCGTTGCCCCACGGTGAGGGTCGGGGAGGGAAAGGCCGAGAGGCACCAGGGCCGGTCGGCGTCGTAGGCCGCGAGGGCCGGGCCCGTCATCACGCCGGCGGCGAGCCAGCGCAGCGGCAGGGGGAGGCGCCGCTGCTCGCGCGCGCCGAGCGCCCACAGGTGGACGCGCAGGAGCCCGCGCCCGTCGGGCGGGTCCACGCGCTGGACCCCGGGCCGGCCGGCGAGCGCCAGGCGCGCCGCCTCGGGGAAGGCGGCGGCGCTGGGGAGCAGCACCTCCACCACGGGCCGCGCGACCGCCCCCCCGAGGCTCTCGACGACCAGCTCGAGCGCGGCGGTGTCCCCGACGTGCCCCACGTGGCCGGCGACCTGGGCGGTCAGCCCGGCGCAGCGCTCCGCGCGGGCGGGCTGGATCGCGCGCGACTCCACGCGGGCGAGCACGGGCTGCCCGGCGTCGACGATCACGCGGGCGCGCCGGGCGGCCGGCAGCGGCAGGACGCCGACGCCGCCCGCGAGCTCGAGCCGGTGCGCGGCGCCGTCGATCGCGACCTGCACCGCGGCCGGCGCCAGGGCGCCGAAGACGCCGTAGGCGGACGCGGCGAGCAGCCAGAAGGCGGCCTCCTCGGTGCTCTCCATGCCGAGGTAGAGCCGGCGCGCCACGGCGCGCGCGAGCCGGTCGGCGAGCTCGTCCTGGTCCAGCTGCCGGGCCGCGATCGCCAGCGCCGCCGTTCCGATCCAGCCGTCGAGCGCGCTGCCCTGATCCCCCGGGAGGAGGGGGTCGCCGTGCTCGGTCGGCGCGAGCGCCGCGCGGGCGCGCTCGAAGAGCTGGCGGCCCGCGGCGTCGCGCCGATCCAGCAGCAGCAGCCCGGCGGCCAGGCGCGCCATCACCGTTGGCCGGCTGGCCTCGGTGCCGACGGCCGACCAGCCGGAGCCGCGCAGCCGGCGGACGAGGGCCGCCACGTGGTCGCCGCCCGGGGCCATGCCCACGCCCGGCGCGCCCGCGGCGAGCGCGACGAGGAGCGCGCTCCGG
>DASXVK010000829.1:0-5734 GCA_036504295.1 Polyangia bacterium | reverse complement strand
AAGGCCGCGTCGCGCTCGGCCGCGGCGAGCGGCGGGTCGTCGTAGAGCGTCCAGAGGGTCAGGGCGCCGTCCGCGAGCGCGAGATCGCGCGGCAGCAGCGCGGCGGCGGCCTGCACCAGGGCGCGCGCGTCGGGGATCCCGCCCGCCGCGTGCCGCAGATAGGCGAGCTCGAGGCGCACGACGATCGGGTGACGCTCGCGCGGCGCGAGCTCCAGCCACCGGCGGCGCACCTCCGGGCCGACCGGCAGCTCCCGCCACGTGCCGGTGCTGAACGGGATCTTCCCGACGCCCAGGAGGTCGTAGACGATCGGGATCTTGACCGTGCGGTCGCGCAGGAGGACGTGGTGCTGCCACATCCACGCGGCCGCGGCCACGCGCCGGCTCTCGTCCTCGTCGCCGAGCCACCGTGACACCAGCGGCAGGCACTCGGGCTGGTAGGGCAGCCGCTCCCACAGCGGCGCCTCGGCCCGCTGCGCCGCCGCGACCGCCTGCGGCTGCGGGTCCACGGGCCGCGCCCGCACCGCCGCCACGATGGCCGTGTGCTCGAGCTCGAGGCGGCAGGGCTCGGCGCGCGCCAGCCCCGCCGCGGCCAGCACCAGGCCGAGCACGCCGATGGCGCCGCTGCGTTGCATCTCGCTCACGTGCCCGGCGATGATAGCATGGCCGGTGCGCGATCCTGCCCAGGCCACCCCGTCGTCAGTCCTCTGACGGCGGCGACCGCTTTTCGACACCTCACCGGCCCTCTCTCCTCTGCAATCGCGCCCGCTTGCGGCGCCATCCCCGCCTGGCACGCGCTTTGCGAGGCTGACCAGCAGCCGGTAGAATAGATGACCGGCAGGAGGACGTCATGAGCGCACTACGTGGATGGCCGGTCACGGCAGCGCTGGTCCTGCTCGCGGGCTGCGGGCAGTCCGAGAAGCTCGACGATGTCAACGCCGTCCGCACCTGGGCGAACGACGTGAGCCCGGTCGCGGTCTTCGTCCGCGTCTACGATCCCGTCGCGCAGAGCTACGCCCAGCCCGACGTGTACAAGGACCCCGCCTGCCCGGCCATCACGGACGACGGCACGACGCTGGTCATCACCGGCGAGTGCACCGACAGCACCGGCGTGCGCTGGTTCGGGAGCGCGAACATCGCGCGCTCGGGCGCGAGCGACCGCGCCCTCACGCTCGACGGCTACGGCCACAGCTCGGACCTCGGCGACACGCGCACGACCGGGACGTTCACCATCACCGAGACGGCGGCCGATCTGCACTCGTTCGCCGCGCACCTCGTGGTCGAGGGCGGCATCACCACCACCGTCGAGTACGCGGGCTCCGTATCCGGCTTCTACGGGGACGACGTCACGGTCTGGAACGGCCACGGCACCGTCGCGCGCAGCGGCATGGTGGAGCCGACCGGCGAGGTCGCGGCCACGACCGTCGACCAGCGCCTCGACAGCGCGTGCTCGGGCGAGGCGGTCTCGGGCACGACGACGATCACGGCCGGCGGCCACACGGTCGTCGTGACCTACGACGGCGCGACCGACTGCGACGAGCAGCACTCGGCGCGCTGGACCTTCGACGGCGCGGACCGCGGCCTCGTCGGCGGCGTGCAGTGCGCCGCGGCCCCGGGCCAGACCCCGCGCTCCATGGCCCTGCTCGGCGTGGTCGCGCTCGCGCTCACGCTCGCGGTCGCCAGGCGCCGCGCCCGCCGCCGGGTGTAGCCCGGTGCCCGCGGTCTAAGATCACAGTCTGTGATCATAGACACTCCCGCGCGAGAGCGCGCCGGGCCCGCCGTTCGCGCGTCGCGTGCGAGGTCTGCTTCCGTCGCTGGGTGCGGTGCCGGCGCGGCTGCCTGGCGCTGCAGTCGACAGGTTCGGGCACCGGCGCGGGCGCGGCCGGACCACGGCGCTGGACGTCCGCGATGAGCTGGAGCAGGTCGTGGGTGGCCTCGACGATCGCCAGCAGCCGCTCGGGGGTGAGCTCGCGGGCGTCCCAGGACGCCTCGATCCCGACGCGCGCCCACCCGCCGGTGAAGCCGAGGTCGGTCACCTGGTGACGGCGCCACAGCGCCTCGCCGATGCGGCGCATGAGCGCGGCCGGCGCGGCGCCCTGCGTGGCCAGGGTTTCCAGCTCCGCGTCGATCTGATCGCGGTGCAGTTGCCCGCTGATCTCCGGCGGCGCCTGGATGCGCAGGTCGATCCAGATGGGGCCGCGCGCGTACTCGATCATGGAATCCGTGGGCCGCTTCACGAACTCGATCATGACCTGCGCCCCGCGAAACGCGCCGCTCAGGCTGGGCCGGAGGCTGCACCGTTGGTTGAGGCTGCGCCAGAAGCTCGGCCGGGGCCCGCCCAGACGCCGCGCCGTCTCACGAAGCTGCCGCGGCATCCGCCAGTTCCGGAGGACGCGCAACGTGAGCATGAGGATCGCGATCCAGGCGGTGAGCCACTCGACGAAGTGGACCCAGAACCTCCAGTCGGTGAAATCCGGAACGATGGTGTCCACGAACGCGGCCCAACAGGCGATCAGGCTCTCTTCCATGGGACGCCTCGGCCCCTCAGGGGAGCAGCCGATCGATCACTCTGCTTCCGGCCTGAAAATGGTCGCCGTAGTCCCCGCGCCGCACCCGGTCGTCGTAGATCTTCGCTGCCTCGGGATCCCTGCCGACGAGGGCGTGATCGGCGACCAGCAGGCCCTGGCCCGCGCGCTTCACCGTGTTGCTGATCGCGCCTTGCAGCGGGATGTCCGCCAAAGCGAGCGGCAGACAGCGCGACATGAAGAAGCCGATCGCGGCATAGCCACCCGCTGCCCGGGTCTTGTGCAACGCCGAGTCGGACGGATACTCGCGCCACCCCTGGTAGGCGTCGAGCGCCACCCCCACCCCAAGGGCGACCTTGCCGATGGCCTGCGCCACCGGGTGACCCGCGACCCGGTGCGCGGCGTCGAGCCCGCGCGTGAGGCGGCCCGCCGCCGGGGGCTGGTTTCCTTTGACCGCTTCGGGACCGCGCCGCGGGGCCGCGTCGATCCGGGCGAGCCCATCGCGCACGGCAGCCCTCGCCCTCGGCGCACCCTTCGCCTCCGCGCGGAGCGCCGCCTGCGCCGGTCCCACCGCGTCGCGCGCCTTCCCGACGATCGTCTGCATGTCGGCGATCTTTGCGCGGGCCGCCGGCAGCATGGCCTCCGCCCGGGCGTTGCCGCTCCGATGCGCGAGGTTCGCCAGGCTACGCAGCTCCCGCTTCGCATTGCGCAGCTCGGCCTCGAGTCGACCGGACGCGGCGAGCATCTCGCGGGGGTTCGAGGGCAGCTTGGCGCGCGCCGCCTCGAAGATGTGCTTGGCTCTCTCGCACGCCTCCTGGATCGTGTGCAAGCCGTGGGCGGCCTCGCGCACGGTGTCGTCGACATGGTGCTTGACGGGCGCGTGGTGGCCCATGCTCGGCCGCGGCGCGATCGTGTCGCGCGGCGCGGCGAGGGTCGTGGCACCGCGCGCGACGGGCGAAGGCGCGGGTGCGGGCTGCTCGAAGATGGATTGCGGGAGCCGGGTGTTGGGGTCGATGCGGAATCGATCGTCGCTCATGGGGACCTCCAGGTCGCCCGGATATCGGCCGCCGCGCGGGCCGGTTGCGGGCATCTTGACAGCGGGCGACCCCGCCCTTTGCCGCCGCCGACCCCCGGCGTACAATCGATCCCGTCGAGAGGAGGTCGCGAATGCGGCTCGTCGGGCTCGCGGCGTGTGCGGGGTGGCTGGTCGTGGTCGTGGGCTGCGGGGACAGCGGCGGGGGCGCGATCCGCGACGGGGGCGGCGGGGACGTCCCCGGCGACCCGGGTGACGCGGGCGGCGGGGCGTGCACGACGGCGGCCGAGTGCGGCGGGGCGGTGTGCGATCCGGCGACCCACACCTGCACGACCGTCGTGCCCTGCACCGGCCACGCCGAGTGCGGCCTCGCCGCGCACTGTGGCGCCGACGGCACGTGCGCGCCGAGCGTGACCGGGAGCCCCTGCGCCGCGGACGGCAACTGCACCTCCGGCGAGTCCTGCACCGGCGGGTTCTGCGGCTGCGGCGGCCAGTCCTACGCCGCCTCCAAGGTGCCGCCGAACGTCCTCATCGTGCTCGATCGCTCGAGCAGCATGAACGACGCGATCGCGGGCGGCACCAAGTGGTCGGTCGCGAAGGCGGCCATCGCCGACCTGCTCGCGGCCCACGGCGGTGAGATCCGCTTCGGCCTGGCGCTCTACCCCGGCCAGGACCAGACCTGCGCGACCGGCCAGAGCTGCGGCGCCGGCGCGGTCTTCGTCGATCCCGGCGACGCCACGGCGGTCTCGTCGATCAACACGTTCCTGGGCGGCGCGCACACCTGCTCCTTCGGCACGCCGACCGCCGAGGAGCTGACCGCGCTCGAGAGCTACGCGGGGCTCGAGGACGCCGGCCGCGCGAACTACATCCTCCTCATCACCGACGGCCAGTCCACGTGCAACGATCCGATCCCGGTGGTCACCGCCCTGCAGAGCCAGACGCCGGCGGTGAAGACCTTCGTCGTCGGGTTCGGCTCGTCCGTGGATCCGGTCGAGCTCAACGGCATGGCGCAGGAGGGCGGCACCGCCATCGCCGGCGGCCCGCCGTACTACTACGTCGCCGGCGACGCCGCCTCGCTCGGCGCCGCCTTCGCCACCATCGCGGGCAGCGTCCTCTCCTGCAGCTACACGCTCTCCGGCGTCCCGCCCGACCTCGACAAGCTCTACATCTACGAGAACCAGCAGCCCATCTCGCGCGACACCGCGCACGCGGGCGGCTGGGACTACGACGCCGCCACGAACCAGGTGACGTTCTTCGGCGCCGCCTGCCAGGCGCTGCAGTCGGGCCAGGTGACCGACCTCACGATCGTCTACGGCTGCCCGATCGACATCGGCTGAGGCCGCGCCGGCATCGCGCTCGCGCGACTCCAGCGGTGTCGCCGTGGTGGTCGGCGCGACAGGAGTGCCGCATCACCGATGCGGCCTCAGTGAAGCTCGGTGCGGCCGACCTCGCCGGTGTCGAAATCCACCCAGTAGACCGCGGACTCGTCGGGCTCCACCGCCACGGCCAGCATGTCCGGGCCGGTGACCAGGTCGGTTGCCGGACCGCCTGACCGCGGCACCATGGCCAGAACCCCCGTGCTGCTGCCCTCGGGCGGCAGGCGGCCCGCCCAGAAGAGATGGTCGGGGCCCACGGTGATCGCGTGGTCTCCGGCGTTGGTATCCTTCGTGAGGAGCTCCACGACTTGCCCGCCGTTCTTGGGCACGGCCATGACAGACTGCATGGCGCACGCTCCCTCACAGGCACCAAAGTAGACAGTCGTGGTGTCGAGGGCAATCGAGGAGGCGAACAGCCCGGTGGCGAGCGCGACCGGAGTGCCGCCGAGCTTGGGCACCTTCATGACTCTCGCGGCGTTCAGCTCGGCGTAGTAAAGCGTAGTCGCGTCCACCGCGAGCGCCGTGGGTTGTTCGGCGTCGTCGACGAGCGTGGTCACCGCGCCGCCGATCTTGGGGGCGCGCCGAATCGTCACACTGGACGTCAGGGCGCTCGAGGCGTCTGTGAAGTAGACGGTGGCGTCGTCGACGGTGAGTGCATAGGCCTCAGCGCCGCCACGCTGCCTGATGGCTTGACTCCGTTTCCGCGCCCACGTTCGGCGATGGAATAGCGAAACCCCCCTCGAGAAACTTGACCCCAAGCTCCCGAGAGGGGTTCCCTCCGTGGTTGCCGCCTCGGAGGTGTC
>DASXVK010000828.1:0-13971 GCA_036504295.1 Polyangia bacterium | reverse complement strand
CCCGCGACCGTGGTCACAGACGGCGCCGCCCGAACGGCTACCTGCTACGGCATCGCCGGTGGCCGCGTGACGGGCGTCGGCGAGGCGGCCTCGTCCGCGGCCCGCAAGGTGGTGTGGAACGAGGCGGGCAGAGTCAAGGCGCGCAGCGACAACCTGGGCACCACGTTCACCTCGCGCCTCTACGACGCTCAAGGTCGGGTGACGCGGGAAGTGCCGGGCGACACCGACGCGGACGCGAGCACGATCCCCGACGGCGCGCGGGCAATCTTCTACTTCTACGAGCTCACCGATCTCCCGCGCCGCAGCTTGCCGACCGAGATCCGCGAGCCCTCGCTGCTCCAGGCGGGTGAGTGCAGCGAGACGTCGGCTGGCGCGTGCCACCGCACCATCCTCGGGTACGACGCCTTCGGCCATGTCACGCAACGCGACGAGTACGGCTGGACGCAGACCGCCGGCGGGCAAGTCGTGCCGTACCACGACCTCACCAGGTTCGGCTTCGACGCCGCGGGCCGGCCGACGACGGTCAGCGCGACCGTCGACGGCGACCTGACCGCGGACCCGCCGCTAAAGCTCCGGTACGACTACTGGCCCGACCTTGGCAATGGCGACGCGGGCCGGCTCTCCATCGTGACGCGGCTACCGGGCGCCGGCGCGGCCGAGCTCGCTACGCGCTACTACTCCTACGACGACTTCGGCCGCGCGGGCCAAGTGTACGACGAGAACGCCGTCATGATGACCATCACCCACGACGGGCTGGGGCGCGTCCTCACCGAGAGGCGCGACGACGTCGCGGTACGCACGACGGTGCACGCCTACGGCAGCGGTCAGCTCCTCTGGACGCGGCTCCCCGAGGGGAACTACCGCCACCGCCACTTCGAGCCGGATGACGCGGGCTTCCTGCGGCTCCGCGCGGTGACCCGCGCGCCAGCCGGCGTGAACCCCACGGTTCTGCCGGTCGGCACCGAGCAGACGCGGTTCGAGTACGACGCCGCCGGAAACGTGGTGACGGCGCTGTCCTACCTCAACTCGACCGCCGACCCGGAGGATGGGCCCGGCGGCCTCGCCCGGGTCCAGCGTCGCCGCTACGCCCAGGGTCGGCTCGACGCGGTGCTGCGGGCCGATGGCAACTACAACGACATCCCGGACTACCAGGAGGGGCGCCCCGAGGGCGTCGTGGCGCAGTTCCCCGACTACGACGCCAACGGGAACGTCCTCACGCGGCTCGACCACACCGGCTCGGCGTTCGGCCCGGCCAAGACGACCTACACCTATGCGCGGGGGCGGCTGCAGACGATCACGCGCACTGGCAGCGAGGGCACCTTCACGAGCGAGCTGGGGTACGACGCCCGCGGCAACGTCATTCGCCTCAGTGATGGCGGCGGCGTGACGACCTCGTACTCCTACGACGACCGCGGCGCGCTGGGCCTGGTCGCCTCGGCGGACAGCGGCCGCACCGCGTACGAGTACCACCCCGGCGGGCTGCTCAAGAGCCGTACCGATGGGGCGCAACGGCGGGTGGCGTACGAGTGGGACCAACTCGGCCGCGTGACGCGCGAAACCCCGACGCTCTGGCCGGACATCCAGCAGGCCAGCGTCGGCTACCGCTACGACGAACCATGGCGGGGCGGCAGCGCGGGCCGGCTCACGACCGTGACGATGAGCGACCTGTCCAGTCGCACGGAGTTCTATTACGACGCTGCCGGGCGGTTGCAGAAGGAGGTCCGGACGTTGGGGCAAGCCGCCCCTGAGACCGTGGCCTACGCGTACAACCACAACGACACCCTGACCGACGTCGGCTACCCGCAGAACATCACCCTGTCGTTCGCCATGGGGGCGCCCGATCCCGACCGGGCCACGACCGCGAGCCTGCTGCGGCCGGGCCCGAACGGCGCCACGACGCTGGCGCGTGACATCAGGTGGCATGCGGGCGGCGGCAGCGTGCTCATCGCGTTGCAGGGCAACAACGTCCAGCGGGTACTTGGTCGCACGCTCGACGGCTACCCGACCGAGGTGGCGCGGGGCGTCCCGGGGGCGTCCGGGTGGAGCATCGAGAACACCGCCTGGGACTTCCAGGGCAACATTCTCAAGCAGCGGACGTTCGGCAGCGGCGGCGTCGAGCAGAACGTCGAGTATGAGTACGACCAGTGGAGCCGGCTCGTCGGCGCGCACGGTCGCCCGATGAGCGTGTCTGGTAATTCGGTCGTCTACCGGTACGCGGGTGACAACCGGCGCGGGCGGGAGTTCTACGACAGCGGGCAGGCCTCATTGCTGAAGGAGACCTATTACTACTACAAGGGCACGAACCGGCTCCAGTGGCTCGAGGACCCGATTACCGCGCCGCGGGACTGCCCGCCCGAGCAGCTGGGCACGCCTGGCGACGGCGGCGACCAAGGGAACAACGGCTGCCGGGATCACGGGGAGGGTCTCGGCTGCCATGACGCTGGCCCGGAGCAGCGCCACAAGGATGCCGGCGCCCACGGCGGAGGGAACAGCGAGAAGGACCAAGGCGACGGCGGAGGTGAGGACGCGAACCCGCCAGGGCAGCCCGATGGCGGCACGTCGAGCGCTCCGCCCCCCTGTGCCGACGGGACCCAGCCGGCCGCGGATCGGCGCGGCATGCAGCAGGACTGGGTCCAGCTCGTGAGCGGCGCCCGCACGCAGCTCGCAGATCCGCGGGCGCACTGGGACCGCTCCTACAACAACGTCGTCGGCAAGCTCAACAGCTTCCTCGCGAAGTACCAGGTGCAGAAGCGCATTCTGTGGCGTGCGTTGCTCGCGCAGGGCACGATTCACGACTTGTGGGCGCAACTTATCGACCGCCGCACGGCGAACGGCCCGCGCTGGAGTGGGACGCCGCCGCAGCAGTACATCCAGCGGCGCCAGACACTCGATCAGCTCCTCGTGACGGCACAGAACGTGGACATTCGCGCGATTGTCGCGCAGGTCGAGGGCACCGCCGGCGACGATCGCTGCTTCGAGTACGACGAGGCGGGCAACCTCGTCGCCGAAGGCTACACCGGCAAGCTCGACTCGGGCTGCAACGACACCAACTTCTCCGACAACGCCCTGCTCTGCTACAGCTACGACGGCTTCGGCCGGCTGACCACCGTTGGCTACCCGCGCCCCGGGTCCGCGGGGCGGTGCGTCGATGTCCTCGCCTACGCGGAGTACCAGTACGACTTCCGCGGGCGCCGTGTGCGCAGCACGGTCTACGGCCCGCTGTGGGACACGGTGACGACGTACCTCTACGATCGCCACGGCCGACTGATCGGAGAGCGCGCGCAGAGCGGGGGCGACGACATTCCGGGGAAGCATTACTACTGGCTCGGCGGCCAGCCGCTCGCGCAGGAGCAGTTCGCCGAACTCACGAGCGTCCTCGCCGCACCTGGCTGTGGCACCTGCGCGGTCGGGACCCGGCCGACCGCGTCGCACTGGCTCGCGCTCGCGTGTCTGCTCGGCTGCCTCGCTGCCGTGGTCGGCGCGGGGCGGGCGCTCCGGCGGCGTGACCGGCTCGGCGTCCTGCGGTTGCTCCTCGCGGCCGGCGCGCTCGGCGTGGCGGCCGCGGGCGCGGGTTCTTGCGTCGCGGTGCCGCTCGCGACGCCGCGGCTCTACTACTACACCAACGATCACCTCGGCACGCCCCAACTCATGACCGACGTGAGC
Source organism: Polyangia bacterium (assembly GCA_036504295.1). Classification (GTDB taxonomy): domain Bacteria; phylum Myxococcota_A; class Polyangia; order JACRCY01; family JACRCY01; genus DASXVK01. The sequence continues at coordinate 10,308 of DASXVK010000828.1, read as the reverse complement.
GGGCACGTCGTGTGGGCCGCGTACTCGGAGCCGTTCGGCGCCACGCGAGCGGACCAGGACGTGGACGGCGACGGGCATGCCGCGGTCAACAACTTGAGGTTCCCCGGGCAGTATGATGAGCAGGTCAAGGGGTACACCGTCGGCGACTTCGGGCTGCACTACAACGACCACCGCTGGTACGACCCGACGATCGGGAGGTACACGCAGCCGGATCCCCTGCTGGTGCGGGCGCCACGGGCGGGACACCACTACGGTTACGCGGCGCAGAACCCGCTGAGGTTCCAAGACCCCAGCGGTCTCGAGTGGTATGCCGACCCCGGGGCCTACAACGCGCTCAAGACCGTCCTGAACGGTCCGGTGGGACCACAGGCGGTGCAGCTTGGGCTCGAGCGCGACGTCATCGTGAGGCGCGGCACCAAGGCAGAGATGCGCGAGCGTGCCAAAGAACAGCGGACGGGTGGGCTTACCGGCGGTTTCACGCGCCCACTCCCCGACGGCACAATCGAGATAGTTTACAACGAGTGCATCTGGGCTGAAAACACGCGCGCTGGGGGTCGGAGCGAGAGCCTTTCGGTGCTGCTGGCGCACGAGATGGGCCACCCTTGGGGGAACATCCACGGTCCGGAGTGGAACGGGGGAATGGACTTTGACTGGTCCAACATGCTGACGTGGTCGTACCACTACGCTGGCCTCTTCGAGAACATGCAACGGGTAGCCGAGTCGTCGCCCTCCTTCTTGGAAGAGGGAACGCATGCCCGGAGAGGAGAGACTCAGTGCGTGCAGGCGCAGTACAGCCACTGCGAGTGATGGTCATTGCCCTCGCGACGGCTATCCTGACCGTGACCTGCGACCGGCCTGTCTCCGCGCCCGGGGTTCAGCAGGTGGACGCCGGAACGACCAGCGCACCTGGCTCCTGCGGCACTGACTCGGATTGTCCGCCGGGCTTCGGCTGCTTCGTATTCGAGGGCTGCACCGGCGAGAAAGGCTCTCCGCACTGCAGACGCCGCTGCGATTTCGACTTCGACTGTGCCCGGGGCATCGTATGCGTGTGCCCTGACGCTCGCCGCTGCTCCGTGCTAGACGAATACTCGTCAACACGCCTCGGGTATTGCGGCCCGCGCGCCGCGAACCTGCCCCGGCGAGTAAAGTAGCGGGAGCACATCGAGTGGGTACCGACCAGCATCACGGAATCCTCTTGCCGAGCGCGCCGGGAGCGTGTTCGTGCGCTCATCGACGCCCGCCCGGCCTGATCGCTCACCGCCGTTAAGGTAGAGCGCCCATGCGGCCGCCACGTCTATCGGTCGCGCTCGCCCTCGTTGTTGCTGGGCTCGTCTGCGCCACGAAGGCCCGCGCCCTGACGGTGACGCTGCAGGCCACGCTCACCGTCCCTGGGACGCAGAGCGGCGATGCGTTCGGCGGCGCGGTGGCAGTCTCCGACGGCGCTCTCCTGGTCGGCGCGCCCCACCAGCAGGGTGGCTGGGGAGGAGCGTACCTCTTCACCCGTCCCGATACCGCCTGGGTCCTCGCCCCCGCGGTGCAGGTGGGCTCCAACCCGCGGGGCTCGTTCGGGGCGGCGCTGGCCCTTTCGAGAGACACGGCGTTGGTGGGCTCTCCGGCGGCGGAGGACGGGCAGGGCGCGGCGTACCTGTACGAGAGCACGGGCGCGCAGCTCGTGCTGCAGACGAGGCTCTTCCCGGACCTGGTGACGCCCGGGCTCAGGCTGGGCAGCGCCGTGGCGCTCGAGGACGGGACCGCGCTCGTAGGCGCGCCCGGATACGCGAGCTTCGCCGGGACCGTGTTCGTGCTCGAGCGCAGCGGTGTCGGCTGGACTTCGACCGCACAGTTTGGCCCGACGGACCCGCGGTCGACGGGGCAACTGGGCCGTGCCGTGGCCCTCTCCGGCGATACTGCGCTCGTCGGGGCGCTCCGCGGGCCCGCGGGGGGCACGGCATTCGTCTTCAGGCGCGGCGGCGACGCGTGGAGCGAGGAGGTCGAGTTGCTCCCCGACTCGAGCGGTGGGGTGCCGCCGACCACTTACGGCGAGATGCTGGCGCTCGATCGCGACACGGCGGTGCTCATCGCGGCCGGGCAGGACGCGGTGCACGTGTTCCGGCGTGGTGGCACGGCCTGGTCGACCGAAGCCACGTTCCGGGTGTCCCGCACCCCCTGGTTCTTCCGGCTGTGCGGCGGGGTCGCGCTGGCCGGAGACCTCCTCGCCGTCGGCGGGCTCGAGGCCTCACAGGGGTTCGTGTACCTCTACGAGCGCTCGGCCGGATCGTGGGCGCAGGCGGCCAGGGCCGAGGGCACGCGCGTGGGCGAGGCCGATTCGGACACGACCTTCGCGCTGGCGTTCGCGCCCGGCCTGCTCGTCGTGGGCGTGCCCGGACGCGGGCGCGTGCTCGTCTACTCGGTGCTCCAGGGGGACGGCGCGGCCTGCACGGTCGGCGCGCAGTGCGAGAGTGGCACCTGCGCCGCCGGCGTCTGCTGCCGCGGCTCGTGCCCCTGCGTGGACGATGGCGGGGCCGCGTGCGCCTCGAACGCGGCCGCCGGGCTGGCCGCGCGCGGCTGCGGCTGCGGGGCGGCGCGTCGAGCCGGGGGCGCGGGCGTGATCGCCGTGCTCGTGACGCTCGCCCTCCTCCTTGGCTCGTTCCGGCGGCGACGCCGGTGTTCTAACCCGGCGGCACACTAACCCAGGCGCCGCCCCGGCGAGCACATTGCGCCCGGCCGTCGCCCCCAGCATAATGCCCCCCGCGAGGAGGGAGCGGCGTGACCCTCGATCCGGTGATCGAGCACAAGCGCATCGTGGTGTGCGTGGGCGCGGGCGGCGTGGGGAAGACCTCCGTCGCCGCGGCGATCGCGCTGCACGCGGCGCGCGCCGGCCGGCGGACGCTGGTGATGACGATCGACCCGGCGAAGCGGCTGGCCCAGTCGCTCGGCCTGCCACGCCTCGACCACGAGGAGCGGCGCGTCCCGACGGAGAAGATCGCCGTCGGCGCGGGCGCCGGCACGGTGCGCGGCGAGCTGTACGCCATGATGCTCGATCAGAAGCGCGCCCTCGACGAGTTCGTCGAGCGCCGCGTCGCGTCGCCCGAGCACCGGCAACGCATCTTCGACAACCGCATCTATCAGAGCATCTCGACCTCGCTCGCGGGCTCGCAGGAGTACGCGGCGATGACGAAGCTCTACACCGTCGCCGAGGACGGCCGCTACGACCTCATCGTCCTCGACACGCCGCCGACCTCCAACGCGCTCGATTTCCTGGAGGCGCCGCGCAAGATCACCGAGGCCGTCGACTCACCGGCGATCCAGTGGCTCATCCGGCCCTACATGAGCGCCGGCCGCTTCAGCCTCAAGCTCGTCAGCTTCGGCGGCGCGTTCGTCCTGCGGCGCATCGCGCGGTTCGTGGGCAGCGACTTCATCGAGGACATGGCGAGCTTCCTCGTCGACTTCAACGAGATGCTCGGCGGCTTCCGCGAGCGCGCCGACCAGGTCTTCGCCCTGCTCAAGCAGCCGAGCGTCGCCTTCGTGCTCGTCGCCTCGCCCGAGCCGCTCGCCATCGACGAGGCGGTCTTCTTCCACCACCGCCTCGTCGAGCGGGCGATGCCGTTCGGCGCCTTCGTCGTCAACCGCGTGCACCGCTCCCTGGGCGCGCTCCCGCCGCCCGACGAGGTCGTCATCCGCCTCACCCTGCGGCCGGAGCTCCAGGGCTTCTCCGCCGACGACCTGGCCCACGCGAGCCAGACGCTCCGGCGCATCGGCGCCGACTTCGAGGCCCTCGCGCAGGGCAACCAGCAGCAGATCGCCCGCCTCGCCGAGGCCTGCGGCCGCGATCTCCCGTACGTGCAGGTGCCCTTCTTCGACCGCGACGTCTACGACGTCGACGGCCTCACCCTGCTCGCGAGCCACCTCTTCGCGGCGTGACGCGCGGCGCGGCGCCTACTTCGCCTTCCAGGTCCGCGGCACCTCGGCGGCGACCTTGGGCCAGAGCGCGGCCGGCACGCCGAAGCCGCTCAGCACCAGCGTGCCCTGGCGCTCGACGGCGAAGACGGTGCCGTCGGCGGCCGGGTACGCGGCGGGTCCGGCGGTGCGCGCCGGCCGGCCCGCCAGCTTCGCGAGGGCCGCGAGCTGCGCCTCCTCGAACTCGATGGCGTCCTGCTCGCTGTCCCACGCGGCGAGCAGCACGACCGCCGGCCCGCGCGCGCCCGGGATCTCGTAGGCGACCGCGCGGTCGCCGCCCCAGCCCGCGGCGGCGGCGGCGGCGCGCTCGCCGTCGACGTACTGCTCGAGGTAGGCCCGCAGCTGCGCCTCGCCGAACGTGTCCTGCCACACCTCCCGGGCGCCCTTCAGCGCGGCCAGTGGCTTCGGCGTGATCGTGATCGGCTTCTCGCCGCGCAGGTACTTCTCCGGGTGCATCACCTGCTCGGTGGACTCCGGCGGCCGAGCGTAGAGCTCGTTGATCTTCGTCCAGGAGTAGCGGTGGCGGAGGTAGATGATGAAGTCGAGCCCCGTCATGTACGGGAACATCAGCGACTCCCGCATGAAGCGCGGGGTCCGCTGCAGCACCGGGGAGCTCACCACCTGCATCATGGGCCGCATCAGCGCGACCACGCTCTGCGGCAGGCTCGCGAGGTCGACCCCGAGCGCGAACTCGAGCATCACGCCGGTGCCGTCCCCCTCGACGAGCGCCGCGCGGGCCAGCTGCCGGTCGCCGTTGCCCTTGATCGAGGAGGTGTACCTCTTGAGGTCGAAGTGCTGGTCCTGCAGGCCGTGCGTGATCTCGTGCGCCAGCGCCGGCTTCTGCATGTCGATGGGCATCCAGTCGGCGATGTAGAGCTGCTTCTTGAAGGGATCGTAGAAGCCCACCACCTGATCGCTGAGCAGGTCGAGGATCAGCTTGAGGTAGTCGACGTCGGCGGGCAGCAGCCCGAGCCGGCGCAGCACCGCGCCCTCGGCGGCGATCTCCTGCGGGGGGAACTCCTTCTGCAGCCGCTCCTTGAGCCGGGCGCGGATCTCGTCCTTCGAGAGGACGCCCTTCGCCATCGGCCGCTTGAGCGGGAGGTGCCGGATGCGCACCACCTGGGTCGTGATCTCGTCCGCGAGCTTCTCGAGCGCCGCGGGCGACAGCTTCGCGCCCGCCTCGGGGGCGGCGAGCGCGAACGCCGATCCCACGAAGAAGATGAGGGCGGTGAGCAGAGCGGTGAGCCGGCGCATGACGCGATTGTAGCGTGGGCGCCCCGGCGCGCCCACCCGGGCGCCGCCCGACCGCGGCGGGCCGCGCGGCGGCGTGACGGCGCGATTTCGTTGACATCGACGCCGGATTGGCCCTACGATTCCGGCGATATGTATTCGGGCCTGCGTGTTTATCTCGGCCGGATCCGGGCGCCGAGAGGCGGCCCGGCCACCTTTGAAGATGGCGCGCATTTGGATTTTGTCCCCTCGCGTTTTGGGGCCGCTCGAGGCTCGCTGAGCCGGCGCCGCGCGAGATCGCTGGAGGAGTGATGCGGCGTTCATCCCTTCCCGTCCTGTGCCTCGGTCTCGGCGCTCTGCTGCTCGGCTCGACGCCGGCCTGGGGGCAGTCGTTCGGCTCCCGCGGCATCGACGCGCAGACCTTCCACCCGGCGGTCGACGGCTACGGCATCTTCAGCGTCGATCGGCCGGAGACGCCGGCGCAGTGGGAGTTCGGCTTCAAGTTCTACAGCAACTTCGTCTCCAGCCCGCTGCGGCTGTCGCTGCCGGAGGGGGCGGGCCTCGGCAACTACGCGAGGCGCGCCATCGTCGACTGGCAGGCCGCCTTCAACCTGCAGGCCTACCTCGGCCTCACCAGCCGCCTCGAGCTCTTCCTGGACTTCCCCCTGGCGCGCCAGTCGCTCGGCAACGCCTACGGCGAGAAGAGCGGCGGCACCGCCACCGGCTTCTACTCCGCCGACCCCACGAGCAACGTGAACCCGGCGTCGGCCGCCCCGCTCGACTCGCGCGTCGGCCTCAAGTACCGCCTGTGGCAGAACCCGCGCTTCGCGGTCGGTCTCCAGGCCTTGGTCACGCTCCCCTTCGGCTCCGACGCCGAGTTCATGGGTGAGAAGAGCGTCACCTACCAGCCCAAGGTCACCGCCTCGGCCCGCTTCGGCCAGCTCTCGCTCGGCGTCAACGTCGGCGCCGTGCTGCGCCAGGAGATCGACAAGATCTACGATCCCTACGCCGCGGGCGCCGCGCCGCGGCCGCTGCTCGCGGTGGGTCACGAGGTCACGCTCGCCGGCGGCGGCGCGTACCGCGTCAACAAGTACGTCGCGCTCGGCGTCGAGGCGTACGGCGGGCTGCCGGTGAGCCGCGTGAAGGACACGGTCCTCGTCGACGGCGTGAGCACGCCGGTCACGTTCAACCGCGATCCCTACGCCGACGTCATCGGCGGCTTCCTCTTCTACCCGACCACCGAGATCGCGGTCTCCCTCGGCGGCGGCGGCGGCGTGATCCGCAACTCCGCGCGCGCCGACAGCTTCCGCGTCTTCGCCGGCATCTCGTGGAGCCCCGAGGCCACCGAGCGCGGCAGCCGCGGCGACCGCGACGGCGACGGCATCCCCGACGACCAGGACGCCTGCCCGAACGACCCCGAGGACGGCCTGGGGCCGCAGCCGAACGACGGCTGTCCGCTCAGCAAGACCGACACCGACGGCGACGGCATCATGGACGACGTCGACAAGTGCCCGACCGAGCCCGAGGACAAGGACGGCTTCCAGGACGAGGACGGCTGCCCCGACCCGGACAACGACGGCGACGGCATCCCCGACGTCCGCGACAAGTGCCCGAACGAGCCCGAGGACCAGGACGGGTACCAGGACGACGACGGCTGCCGCGACGACGACAACGACGGCGACGGCATCCCGGACAAGGACGACAAGTGCCCGAACGAGCCCGAGACCTACAACGGCTACGAGGACGACGACGGCTGTCCGGACCAGCTCCCGGCCGAGGTCGGCCCGAAGACCGGTGAGCCGCTCAAGATCGGCGTGATCGACTTCGTCAAGCAGTCCGCCGCGCTCGACCGCCGCTCGCTCACGCACCTCGACCGGCTGGTCGCGGACCTCAAGCGGTTCCCGAACCTGAGGGTCCGCATCGAGGCGCACACCGACAACGTCGGCAAGCCGGACAAGCTGCTGCGCCTGTCGCGCGACCGCGCGGAGGCCGTGCGCCAGTACCTGATCGGCAAGGGCGTCGAGCCCGGCCGGCTCATCGCTGAAGGTTACGGCCTGACCCGCCCGCTCAAGTCGAACAAGACGGCCGAGGGCCGCGCGGCGAACCGGCGCGTCGAGTTCATCCCGGTCGAGAAGTAGCCGCAACCCGGGCCGTCGCTCGGGCCATGCCGCAAGATCGACGCGCGAGCCAACCCACGGACGTTCCTTGACTTCCCGCGGGGGACTCGATACGCTTGCCGCAACCTCGCAAACGCTCGGGTGCCCCTTGTCCCGCAGAAAAGTTCTCGTAATCGCGGAGGAAAGCTCAACCAGGGAGGCGATGGCCCGGGCCCTCGCGACTGCCGGCGCCGAGGTCGTGACGGCGGCAGGCCTGGCGAAGCTGGCGCCCGGCCTCGTCGCGCAGCGCTACGTCTTCTTCGGCTGGAACGGCGAGCCGCAGCCCCTGCACGACCTGGCGCCCCGCCTCAAGCCGGGTGCCGAGGTGTGCGCCGTCGTCCCGGCGTCCAGCCTGGGCGCGTTCGTCGAGCTCATGCGCGTGAAGTGCCTCAGCCACTGCCTCGTCAAATCCGAGGACATGTCGAGCCTGACGATCACGGCGCTGAAGCTCTTCACCGGCGACATCTTCGGCATCGAGAAGTACCTGCCGCCCGAAGTCGAGGTGCACCTGACGCGGCTGCGTGACTACAACGGCCGCAGCCGCGCCATCGACTCGGTCCTCGCCTTCGCCGAGGCGGCCGGCGTCCGCCGCCAGATCCGCAGCGCCATCGGCCAGGTGTGCGAGGAGCTGCTGATGAACGCCCTCTACGACGCCCCGGTCGACGAGGACGGCAAGGGCGTGTTCGCCGAGGTGGATCCGCACGCGCGCGTCGATCAGCAGAGCCCGCGCCCGGTGTCCATCCGCTACGCCACGACGCCGCAGCACTTCGCGGTCGCCGTGCGCGATCGCTACGGCACGCTCCACAAGCAGGACATCCTCAACTACCTCGAGAAGTGCCTCAAGTCGCCGAACCAGATCGACCGCAAGACCTACGGCGCCGGTCTGGGGCTGTACCTCATCGCCAACAACGCCGCCCAGTTCATCGTGAACCTCGCCCCCGGGATGGCGAGCGAGGTCGTGTGCACGTTCGACCGCCGCGGCGCCAGGGTGCCGCTGCGCATCCTGTCGGTGTTCGTGCACCCCGGGCTCGCGGCGCTGCAACCGGGCGGTGACGAGGCCGCGGGCACCAACGGCGTGTCCGGCCCGGTGCCCTCGTCGTCGTCCGGGACCGCGGCCGCGGCCGCCGGCCCGCCGACCGCCGCGGGCGCGAGCGTCGGGCCGCCGGGCCGCGTGACGTAGCGGGACGGGGCCGTGGAGGGCGAGCGCGCCTTCGGACCCTACCGGCTCCTGCGCCGTGTCGCCGTCGGCGGGATGGCGGAGATCTACCTCGCTCAGGCGCAGGGCTTCGGCGGTTTCTCGAAGCTCATCGCGCTCAAGATGATCCATCAGAACTACTCGCTCGATGAGCACTTCGTGCAGATGCTCATCGACGAGGCGAAGATCTCGGTCCAGCTCCAGCACGTCAACATCGGCCAGATCTTCGACCTCGGGCGCATCGGCGAGACCTACTACATCACGATGGAGTTCATCGACGGCGCGGACCTGTTCAAGGTCCTGCGCCGCGCGAGCGAGGTCGACCGCGACATGCCGGTCGAGATCGCGGCCTTCATCGCGCAGGAGGTGTGCGCGGGGCTCGACTACGCGCACCACAAGACCGACGACGAGGGGCGGCCGCTCGGCGTCATCCACCGCGACATCTCGCCCCAGAACGTGCTCGTCTCGCACAGCGGCGAGGTCAAGATCGTCGACTTCGGCATCGCCAAGGCGGCGCTGCGGGCGCGGCAGACCGCCGCGGGAGTGATCAAGGGCAAGTACTACTACATGTCCCCGGAGCAGGCCTGGGGCGATCCCGTCGACCCGCGGACCGACATCTTCTCGGCGGGCATCCTGCTCTACGAGATGCTCACCGGCCAGATGCTGTACCTCGAGGACGACCTGCACCGGCTCCTCGACCGCGTGCGCCGCGCGGACATCGCGCCGCCCACCACGCGGCGCGCGGACGTCCCGCCCGAGCTCGAGCGGATCTGCATGCGCGCCCTGCGCAAGCGGCCCGAGGACCGGTGGCCGACGGCGCACGACTTCGAGGCGGCGCTGCAGCAGTTCATCTTCGCGCACGCCCCCGACTTCACGCCCGGCCGTCTCGCCGCGTTCGTGCGCGACGTGCTCGCCGAGGACGCGCCCGCGCCGGCCGTGCCGGCGCCCGCGCCGCCTGCGGCCACCGGCGAACGCCTGGCGCCCGACGAGCACAGCGTCATCTTCCGGCTGAAGGACCTCGCCGACGCGGTCCGGCAGCGGCCCCAGCCGCCGCCCTCGCCGGCGGTGACCGGCGAGCTCGACGACGGCGACGACACCGCGCTGACCGCGCTGCCGCCGCTCGCCGCCTTCCCCAGCGCCGAGGTGACGAGCCCGCATTACGTCACCCCGGAGCGCAGTCCGACGCCGATCACGGCGCTGCACGAGCAGCGCGGCGCGCCCGGGCCGGCGAGCGACTTCGATGACGGCGGCGACCCGACGATCATCGACAGCGGCGTGCGCCGCTTCGCCCCGGGGGCGGGCGCGGCCGGCCAGGCGCGGTCGCGGCCGCGCTTGCCCGGCATCCCCGACGACACCGACCTCAACGAGGCGCCCGACGCGACGGTGGCGGCGCGCCCGCGCAGCCTGGGCACGCCGCACACGCCGGCCCGGGCGGGCGTGGCCGGGACCGGGGCCGCGTCCGGGCGCACCCCCGCGCCGGCGGCCAGCCGCACCCCGGCGCGGCCGGCGCCCGCGGGCCCGCGCGAGCCGCCGCGCCGCGCGGCGCCGCCGATCCGCCCCGCGCCGGCACGCGAGCCGTCCGGGCGCGAGCCGCCGCGGCGCCCGCCGCCGGCCGCCGCCCGCGCCGGTGCGCCGCCCGCGCGCCGCGGCGGTGAGCTCGAGGACATCATGGAGCTCATGGCCGCCTCGCGCTCCGCGCCGGTGCGGCCGCCGCCGGTGCGGCCGGAGCCGCGCGCCGTGCCGCCGGCCCGGTCCGAGCCCGTGCGGGCG
>DASXVK010000827.1:0-12086 GCA_036504295.1 Polyangia bacterium | reverse complement strand
GGGATCCCGACCGTGTGCAGAGCGCGGTTGACCGGGTGCTGGTGATCGCGCCGGTAGCGCTCGAGCAGGGCGTGCCAGTCGACCTTCATACCGACTGTGTAGAGTCGGCGGCGCCGCGGTCGAGGGCCACCGGGGCGGGCGCCGGCGCCGCGGCGCGCCGGTAGTCCGATCCGGCCCGCTGTCAACGGCCCGCGGATCGCCTATCATCGCCGGCATGAGCTTCCCCTACGGTTACTCGACCGTCGCCCGCACCATGCGGCCCTCCCCCATCCGCGAGCTCTTCAAGCTGATCCAGCGCCCCGGCATGATCTCGTTCGCCGGCGGCCTGCCCGACCCGGCCGTCTTCCCGGTCGCGCAGTTCGCCGGCTGCGCCGACGTGCTCGCGTCCGCCGGCCCGACGGCGCTGCAGTACGGCGCGAGCGAGGGCTACGCCCCGCTCGTCGACTTCCTCGCCGCGCGCATGGAGCAGCCGCTCGGCCGCGCGATCCGGCCGGAGGAGATCGTCATCGGCTCGGGCTCCCAGCAGATCATGGACATGCTCGCGCGGGTGCTCGTCGACCCCGGCGACGTCATCGTCGTCGAGGCGCCGACCTACCCGGGCGCCCTGCACACGTTCCGCAACTGCGGCGCGCGCTTCGCGCTCGTGCCCTGCGACGACGGCGGCATGATCGTCGACGCGCTGCCCGAGGTGCTCGCCCGCGTGCGCGCCGAGACCGGCCGGCCGGCGAAGCTCATCTACTCGATCGTCAACTTCTCGAACCCGTCGGGCGCCTGCCTCGCCGGGCCCCGCCGCGCGCGCCTCGCCGCGATCGCGGCCGCGCACGGCGTCCCGGTGCTCGAGGACGATCCCTACGGCGAGCTGCGCTGGGAGGGCGCCGCGCTGCCCACGGTCTTCGCCCAGGCCGAGCGGGGCGTCATCTTCGCCTCGTCGTTCTCGAAGATCCTCGCCCCGGGCACGCGCGTCGCGTGGGCGATCGGCGACGCGGAGATCATCCGCAAGATGGTGGTCGTGAAGCAGGGCCTGGACCTGTGCACCTCGATGGTGTCGCAGGTGCTCGTCGCCGAGTACTGCCGCCGCGGCCTGCTCGATCGCCACCTCACGACCATCCGCGCGCACTACGCGGCGAAGGCGCGCGCCATGGCCGCGGCGCTCGCCCGCGAGCTGCCCGCGGGCGCGGCCAGCTACGCGTCCATCGAGGGCGGCTTCTTCTTCTGGCTGCGCTTCGCGCGCGGCGACAGCCAGGCCGTCTTCGCCCGCGCCCTCGAGCGCGGCGTCGCGTTCCTGCCCGGGGCCGCGTTCTATCCCGACCCCGCCGAGACCGTCGGCGCCGCCGGCGACGGGAGCGCCCAGGCGCGCCTCTGCTTCACGTTCGCCGATCCCGCCGCCATCGACGAGGGCTGCCGCCGTCTGGCCGCGGCGCTCGCCGGTTAGGCCGCCGATGCTCGGCCTCCGCGTGCTCGAGGACGCGCTGCTGCGACCGGTCCTGGACCCGGGCGCCCCGGCGCTCTACCGCGACCTGCAGCCGCCGCCGGCGCCCGCCGGCGCCGCGCTCACCGTCACCTGGCTGGGCACGGCCGGGGTGCTCGTCAGCGACGGCGAGACCCGGCTGCTCGTCGATCCGTTCGTCAGCCGGCCGGGCCTGCTGCGCGTCGGCCTCGGCCGGCCGCTCGCGCCGCGCGAGCGCGAGGTCGCGGCCTGGCTGGACCGCCTCGAGGTCACGCGCGCGGCCGCCGTGCTCGTGAGCCACTCGCACTACGACCATGTGATGGACGCGCCCGCGTTCGCCCGCGCCACGGGCGCCGTGCTCGTCGGCTCGAGCTCGACGGCGAACGTCGGCCGGGGCGCGGGCGTCGCGCCGGCCCGGATCCGCGTCGTCGCGGACGGCGACGCGATGACGCTCGGCCGCTTCCGCGTCACCTTCCTCGAGAGCGCCCACGGCCCGGCGCTGCGCGGCCGCGTGCCGTTCCCGGGCGTCATCGCGCGCCCGCTGGGCCCGCCCGCGCCGGCCTCGGCGTACCGGCTCGGCGCCTGCTTCGGGCTCGTGATCGAGCACCCGGCGGGGACGCTCGTGCACCACGGCAGCGCCGGCACCCGGCCCGGGATGTACGCGGGCGTGCGCGCCGGCACCGTGCTCCTCGGCCTCGCCGGCCGCGCCGCGACCGAGCCGTACCTGCGCGACGTCGTCGACGCGGTCGGCGCCGCGCGGGTGATCCCGATCCACTTCGACGACTTCTTCCGCCCGCTCGCCGCCCCGCTCGGCTTCCTCGCCGGCGTGCGCTTCGCGGAGTTCGTCCGCACCACGCGCCGCACGCGGCCGCGCATGGAGCTCACCGCCCCGCCGCTCGGCCGCCCGGTGGCGCTCGCCTGACGGGTGGGCCCGCCTCGTGTATCCTCGCGCCATGGAGATGCGATCCCGCCCGTCGCGGCGCGGCGCCGCCGTGGCGCTCGCGGCCGCGCTCTGCGCCGTGGCCGCGGCCGCGCTCGCGCTCACCGGGTGCCGCGGCGCACGGCGCGGCGAACGCTGCGAGGACCGCGCCACCTGCGCGGCGCGCTGCGAGCGCCAGGACCTCGCGGCCTGCGACGAGCTGGGCGTCTTGCTGCACGGCGGCCGCGGGGGCGCGCGCGACCTCGGGCGCGCCGAGGCGGCCTACCGCCGCGCCTGCGACGGCGGCGAGGCGAGCGGCTGCGCCAACCGCGCCCGGCTCTACCGCGACGCGGTCGCGTTCGCCGCGAAGGCGAGCGCGGCGCCGGAGCTCTTCCACCGCGCGCGCTCGCTCTACGAGGCGAGGTGCGCCGCCGGGGACCCGCGCGCCTGCATCGGCCTCGGCCGGCTCGTCGCCGCGGGCGACGGCGGGCCCAAGGACGAGGCCCGCGCCGGCGAGATCTGCCGCCGCGCCCTGCCCCTCTTCGAGCGGCAGTGCCAGGCCGGCGACGCGCGCGCGTGCGCGGCCTGGTCCGGCATGTACGGCCAGGGGCTCGGCGTGCCCAAGGACGTCGTCCGCTCCTACCAGCTCGTCGAGCGCGCCTGCGAGGTCGGCGACGCGCGTTCGTGCTCGACCGGCGGCTCCGACTACGCGGCCGGGCGGCACGGGCTCACCGTGGATGAGCCCAGGGCGCGGCGCCTCTGGCAGCGCGGCTGTGCGCTCGAGGAGCCGTTCGCGTGCGTCGACCTCGGCCGCGCGCTCGAGGCCGGGCGCGGCGGCCCCGCCGACCCGGCCGGCGCGCGCCGGGCCTACCGCCGCGCCTGTGACCTGGAGCAGGCCTACGCCTGCCGGCAGCTCGGGCAGCTCCTGCGCCAGAGCGGCGACGAGGCCCAGGCGCGGCGGCTCGAGGCGCGCGCGCTCGAGCTCCGCCAGCAGGGCTGCGCCGCCGGCCGCGCCCTCGACTGCGAGCAGGCGGCGGGCGACCTGCCCGAGCGGCGCGTGGACCTCGAGGCCCGCGCCGCGCGCCTCTACGCCGAGGGCTGCGAGGCTGGCTGGTGGATCGACTGCATGTCGCTGCGCTACCGGCTGAAGCACACGGACCCGGCCGGCGCCCGGGCCGCCGCCGAGCGCGGCTGCACCCTCGGCGACCAGACCGCCTGCAAGGAGCTCGCGCCGGCGCCGGCCACGGCCCCGGCGCCCGCGCGGTAGGCGAGCTCTAGGCGGCGCCGCCCTCGATCACGTCCTCGACGAAGTCGGCGACGTTGACGACCTCCTGCACCACCTCGGCGAGGTGCTCGACGCCGAGCCCCTCCCGCAGCAGCGCCGCCTCGACCGCCAGCCCGTCGGGCTCGTCATCCTCCTCGCCGGTCGTGATGAAGACGCGCGCGAAGGCCGCGTCCTTGAGGCCGCGCAGGATGTACTCGAGGTCGACCTCCTCGGTGTACGCGCCCGCCTCGCAGTACACCATCAGGAGCTCCTCCGCCTCGCCCTCGGCGTACAGCGTCGCCGTCTGCGTGTGATCCGGATCGACCTCCTCGTCATCCTCGCCGATGACGGGCACGGTCAGGTGGTAGAAGCCCTCGTCGGCCTCGAGGCGGCCGCCCATCTTCTCGGCGACGCCGCGGATCAGGTTCTCGATGCTCAGCATGCCCGCCTCCAGTGAGACTCCGTGAATGAGATGCGCTCCGGCGGCGCCGACCATAACGCAAAGCGCCAACGAGTTCACGCTTGACTCGCGCGGCCGCCACGGGTCTGCTTGGATGAGGCGCCCCGCGGCGCCGTCGCCGGAGGAGGCGCCGATGATGCGAGCCCGGTGGTGCTGTCTGCCCGTCCTGCTGCTGCTCGGCTGCCAGCCGCCCCGGCAGGAGCCGCCCCCGCCCGCGCCCGCGGCGGTCGCGCCCGCGGCCGCGCCGGCGCCGGTGCCCGCGCCCGCCGCCGACCCGGCCGCCCCCGCCGTCGAAGCGCAGGCGCTCTCCGCCGCGGCCACCGAGGAGGCGCCCGAGTACAAGCCCGCGGATCAGCCCCAGCCGCAGCAGCAGCAGGCCGCCGCCCCCACCCCGCAGGCCGGCCAGCAGGCGGCCGAGCCCGTCGCCGAGTTGCCGCGCGCGGCGCCCAAGGAGGTGTTCACGGACAGCGAGCCGCCGGATCCGGTGTACGAGGCGGCGCCGCCGGCGCCGAGCCGGGCGCACGTCTGGACGCCCGGCTTCTGGGACTGGGCCGGCACGCGCTGGTCGTGGCGCGCCGGCATGTGGCGCCCGCGCATCGGCGGCCTCGTCTACGCCGCGCCCCACTACGAGGTCGTCAATGGCCGCGTCGTCTACGTCCGGCCGCACTGGGCGCCGCGCGTCGCGGTGCGCTCCTACGGCGGCCGCGTGCTCGTCTTCCACCGCCCGGTGCGCCCGGTGTGGTACCGCCCCGGCATGCGCTACTACGTCCGGCCGGTGATCGGCGTGCGCGTGGGCTCACGCCCGGTCGGCATCTACCGTCACGGCGGCGTCGTCACGCATCGCGTGGTGGTCCCGCCGCGGGCCGTGCGCGTCGTCGGCCACGGCCCCGGCATGCACGTCCAGGGCCACCCCGGCGTGCGCGTCGGCCCCGGCCCCGGCATGCGCGTCGGCCCCGGTCACATGGGCCCGCGCCCGGCCTTCCACAACACCCCGCGTCCGCACCACGGCCCGCGGCCGGTCGTGCGGCAGCACGGCGGGCGGCGGCGCTGACCCCTCGTACTCGTACCTAAATCGGGCCGTCCGCCGACCCGGGCGTGCCGCGCGCGGGCTTCGCGGCGCCGTCGTGCTGGCGGCGGACGTCGCGATGCCAGCTCGGCTCGCCGGCGGCGTCCCACTCCGGATCCTGGTCGGCGGCGGGCGGGGGCGCGGCCTCCGCCGCACCGCGTCGCGCGCACGGCGGCGCGGCCTCGCACGGGCTGCGGTGCGCGTGCCGCCGCACCGGGCACGGCGACGCCTGGTCCGGGGCCACGGCCGGGGCGGCCTCCGCCTCGGGCGCCGCCGCGCGGTGCGCCGCGGCCGCGTCGCGTCCACCCGCGAGCGCGCCCAGCAGCACCACGCGGCCGCCGGTCGTGGCGACGTTCATCGCCGTCGCGCCGCCCCCGGCGCCGACGACCACCGCGACCGCCGCCGCCAGCGCGAGCGCCTGCACCATCCGCCGACCCGTCATCCGCCGCTCCTTGAGAATTGGAGTCTGGGCGTAGCCGGAACGTTGCGTTCGTCGGCGCGCGGCGCCCGACCGCGGGGCGGGAACCACGCTCGCTTCCCCGTTGCCTCCGTGGTGCAGCCGGTCTATGTTTCGGCGCGAGGAGAACCGCCGTGAGCGTCAAGTACGAACCCGAGATCTACCGCCGCTTCGCCGAGAACCTGAAGCCCCTGCTCGCCGGCAAGAACGTCAAGCAGGCGGACATGGACTTCCTGCGCAAGCGGAGCCTCGAGCACGGCTTCAAGCTGAAGAACGGCGGCTTCTGCTGGCGCTCGGCCGTGTCCTCGCGCATGGCGCAGAAGACCGTCATGCTCGGCAGCGAGCCGGTGCAGCTCCCGAAGCTCAACGAGGGCCAGGTCAAGATCATCAACGAGGCCCCCGACGAGCTGCACAAGGTGCTGCACTGCCTGCGCACGATGCCCTTCGTGCACATCCGGCGGCAGATGGGCGACAACCCGGAGTTCAACCCGGTCTGCGACATGTACATGTCCGTCGCCGACCCGAAGAACATCCGGACGCCGTACTGCTGGGCCAACACGATGCGCGAGTGGAACAAGCGCTCGCCGGGCCCGAACTTCACGATGATCCACATCCCCGACGAGCACCCGCTCCGCATGCAGGTGCTGTCGCTGCCCGAGCTCGACCTCAACATCGCCCTCGGCACCGACTACACCGGCGAGGAGAAGAAGGGGATGCTCCGGCAGGGCATGTACAAGGCGGACCTCGCCGGCATGCTCGGCCTGCACGCGGGCACCAAGCTCGTCGTCGCGCGCGACGCCAAGGACGGCAAGCTCAAGCGCCACGCCGTCTTCATGTTCGGCCTGACCGCCACCGGCAAGTCGACCTGGTCGTGCCACCCGCTCGACATGGACTGGCGCACGGGCGAGGAGACCTACGTCGTCCAGGACGACATCGTCTGGCTCCGCCGCGACGGCTCGTCGTACGGCACCGAGCAGGCCTTCTACGTCAAGACCGACTGCCGCCGCGAGCAGCAGGAGGCGATGTACTGGGCGCTCACCGACAAGAGCGCCCTCCTCGAGAACCTCATGATCAACGCCGACGGCGAGGTCGACTTCCTCGACGAGCGCCTCGGCGAGAACGGCCGCGCGGTCATCTTCCGCGACAAGCTGCGCGTCATGCGCGACGGCAAGCTCAAGAACATCGCGTGGGAGAGCCTCAACACCCCGAGCCTCGACGAGCTCGACGGCATCGTCTTCGCGTTCATCACGCGCCGCAACACGATGATGGCCTTCGGCCACGAGCTGACGCCGGAGCAGGGCGTGCTCGCCTACCTCTTCGGCGAGTCGACGCACTCCTTCGCGACCCGCCCGGAGCTGGCCGGCGAGTCCACCCGCATCGTCGGCATGGACGACTTCATCGTCGGGCCGCAGGGCCGCAAGGTGAACACGTTCTACGACATCGTCATGGACCTGTGCGCGCGCTACCCGGGCAAGGTCCGCTTCTTCCAGTACAACACCGGCGGCATGGGCGAGATCATCAAGGTGGCGAGCGAGGGCGGCAAGCCGGTCCGCAAGCTCATCCGCAAGACCGAGCGCGTGCCGCTGAAGCTCATGGCGGCGCTGCAGCGCGGCCACCTGCGCGGGACGAACAAGCACGAGCGCGGCGTCTTCGGCACGAACGAGGTCATCGGCTGCGAGGGCGCGTCGGTGAAGGAGTGGAACCCGAAGGACTTCTACTCCGCGATGGAGATCGAGGAGTACCTGCGCGACATCATCGAGGGGCGGCGGCGCCACGTCGAGCAGATCACGAAGGAGGGCCTGCGGCCCGAGATCGTGAAGCTGGCCGAGCAGTCCTTCGAGGCGTGCGGCGTCGGCCGCGGGAAGAAGCAGGTCGCGATCCCGGCCGACGTCACGAACCCGCCCGGCGCGAAGCCGCGCGAGGTCCCGGCCGAGGAGCGGGTCGTGCTGCCGCCGTCGCCGGCCGCGTCCTCGTGGCTCACGCCGTGGGAGCCGCGGCCGCCGCGGTCGTCGGGATCGCGCTGGAAGTGAGGTAGGAACCCGGGGGCCGCCCCCCCGGGGTGTCGCGACTCAGGAGCGAGGGTTGACGCGGGCGGGGGCCGGCGCGGCGGCGAGGTCGTGCAGCGGCGCCTTCGTGGCCTCGGCGATGTCGGCGAGCCGCTGTTCGACCTCGGCCAGCTCGATGCAGAGCGCCTTGAGGCGCGTGCACAGGGGCAGATCGCCCAGCTCGTCGTAGAGCGCGTCCATGCCGCAGAGGGCCGTGCGCGCCTTCTGAAGGCGCAGCCGCAGGTCGATGGCGGAGCTGCGCCGGATGCGGTCGGGGGTCATGCGAGGCCTCCTCGCGTCTACGGGTACACGTCCACCGGCAGCGCGAGGGTCACGGCCGCCGGGGTGGCGCCCGCCCCGTCCTGCGGGAGGGTCTGGTTGGAGAACGCGGTGCCGTTCGCGTTGACGAGCCGCACGAAGAGCCCGAGGTGGGCGATGGCCGGCCGGCCGCCGATACCGTAGAGGTAGGTCCAGGGGATCTGCACCTCGCAGGCGGTCGCCGTGCAGACGAAGTGATCGCCGCTGCCGGCCGCGGGCAGCCAGGCGAAGTTCGTCGTGGTCGTGATGCCGCGCGTGCCGGCGGTGTCCAGGGGCGGGTCGGCGAACGCCTTCGACACCGGCATGCTCGTCGTCCCCCACGCCCACTCGGCGCCGAAGCCGGTGAGCCACGACGAGAAGCTCGCGCTCAGCGCCGTGTCGAGGATACCGATGGTGTCGGTGAGCGCCATGAGCGGAGGAAAGCGCACGCCGGTCGCGAGGGGGTAGTCCTGGTCGAGGTAGACGGCGATGGCGTTGGGGCTGGTGATCGAGCCGTCGATGCCGAGGTAGAGGTAGTTCGGGTCGTAGCACACGCGCAGCGCGTTGAGCGTGTTGCCGATCCAGTTGGTGACGACGCCGTTCAGGGCCGCGATGGCCGCGGCCGTCCAGTCGGTGGGTCCGGCGGTGATGGTCCCGTCCACCACGGGGGTGCACGCGCCGGGATCCGCCCGGGTCTGGAGCTGGCTCCGGCACCCGGCGGTCGCCACCGCCGTGCAGGTGCCGAGGCACGCCGCCGTGCAGAGCGCGGGCGCGACATCGTTGAAGACGGCCGGCGACGCGCCAGGACACGTGAACTGGTACTGGTAGCCGGTCCCCGGGGTCAGCCCGGTGACCGTCGCCGAGTACTCGCCGCACCCCGCGGCCTTGCTCAAGGCGACCGGCCCCGCCATCGGGGTGCCGTCCAACCGCAGGACCGTGACCGTCGGCACGTCGATGGCGCTGCAGGCGTTGGCGCCGGTGCAGTGCTGGTCGCAGGTGGCCTGCGTGACCCAGAGCTCGAGGCCGTAGTTGTACGCCTGCGTGGTCACGGGCCGGCACGTGCCGCCGCAGCACTCGTTGCCGCCGACGCACGCGGGGCTCGCGCCGCACTGGCAGTTCCGCCCCGAGCAGCTGTCGGCCGTGAGGCTGGAGCAGGTGCTGCCCGTGCAGGTGCCGCCCCCGGCGTCGGCGTAGCAGACCGGGAACGTCGTCACGCACGTGGCGCACTGCGGGCCGGAGTAGCCGGTCGCGCACGCCGTGCACGTCTGGTCGCTCGCCGTCGTGCACGTCGCGGCGGTGCAGTTCGCGATCGCCGTGCAGCTCGAGCACACCCGGTCCGCCGTAGCGCTGCAGGCCGCGCTCTCGTACTTCCCGGCGCCGCACGTCCCGGTCGTGCACGCGTGGCACGTCCCGCCGCTCAGGTAGTAGGTGCTCGCGCAGCTCGTGCACACCTGGTTGGTCGCATCCGTGCACGTCTCGGCGACGCAGTTCGCGATCCCCGTGCAGTCCGTGCATACCCGGTCCGCGGTGGCCGTGCACGCCGCGCTCTGGTACTTGCCCGCGCCGCACATGCCCGTCGAGCACGCGTGGCACGTCCCGCCGCTCAGGTAGTACGTCGACGCGCAGCTCGTGCACGCCTGGTCGCTCGCGGTGGTGCACGTCTCGGCCAGGCAGTTCGGGATCGCCGTGCAGCTCGAGCACACGCGGTCGTTCGTGGCGCCGCACGCCGCGGTCTCGTGCTGCCCGGGCGGGCAGGCGCCCGTCGAGCAGGCGTGGCAGGCCCCGCCGCTCTGGTAGTAGGTCGACGCGCAGGTCGTGCAGGCCTGATCGGTGGCGTTCGTGCACGTCTCGGCGAGGCAGTTCGGGATCGCGGTGCAGCTCGAGCACACGCGGTCCGCCGTCGCGGTGCAGGCGGCGCTCTCGTACTGGCCCGACGGGCACGCCCCCGTCGAGCAGGCGTGGCACGTCCCACCGCTCAGGTAATAGGTCGACGCGCAGGTCGCGCAGGCCTGATCGGTGGCGTTCGTGCACGTCTCGGCGAGGCAGTTCGGGATCGCGGTGCAGCCCGTGCACACCCGGTTGTTGGTGCCGGCGCACGCCTGGCTCTCGTACGTCCCGGCGCCGCACGCGGCCGCGCACGTCCCGCACGTCCGGTTCGTCGTCGCGGTGCACGCGCCCGTCTCGTACTCAGTGTTCCCGCACGTCGTGCAGGCGACGCAGTTCGCGCCGTAGTAGCCGTCCGCGCAGGTGTCGCAGTTCGCGCCGGTCCAGCCCGTCGAGCACGACGTGCAGGTGCCGGCGCCGTTCACGCCGTCGTCGCAGGTGCCGTGCACGCAGGTGCAGGCCGCGCAGGCGGCCCCGAAGTGGCCCGCGTCGCAGGTGTCGCAGTTCGTGCCCGCCCAGCCCGTGTCGCACGAGGTGCAGGCGCCGTCGCCGGTCAGGCCCTCGTTGCACGTGCCGTGCCCGCAGGTGCACGCGGCGCAGGTCGCGCCGTAGTGGCCGGCGGCGCAGGTGGCGCAGCTCGCGCCGGTCCACCCGGTGGCGCAGGTGCACGCGCCGGTGCCGGCGGTGCCCTCGCTGCACGTACCGTGCTCGCACGTGCAGGCCGTGCAGCTCGCGCCGTAGAACCCGGTCGCGCAGGCCTCGCACGTGTCGCCGGCCCAGCCGGCGTTGCACGCGCAGGTGCCGTCCGTCTGGCGGGTGCCGTGCACGCAGGTGACGAGCGGCGTGAAGCCGCTGCAGGTGCCGGTGTGGCCGGCCTTGTGGCAGTAGCCGTCCTGCTGGCAGCCGTACCCGTCGGGGCAGGTGGTGTCCCCGGCAGGATCGCAGCGGAAGGCGCAGTCGGGCTGATCCGGCGCGAAGCAGCCGGCGGCGCCGACGAGGGTGAGGGCGGAGAGCAGCGCGAGCGAGACCGGCAGGCGAGCCATGGCTAGAACTCCATCCCGGCGACGAGGCCGGCGGTGCGGGGCGAGATCTCGGGCAGGAAGCGGAGCCGCGCCTGCGGCTTCTCCTTCGTGGCGGGCTTCGCCGTGAGATAGAGGTAGGCGGTGAGCGCCGCCCCGGCCGCGGCGGCGGCGTACAGGCCAATGGCGACGCCGCCGAACTTGGAGGCGTCGTCGCGGTAACCGTTGTAGCGCTCGGCGATGTCAGCGAACCGGATCGGCTGCCCGATGTTGTCGCGGCCGTTGATCAGCGCGTTCGCGCTCGCGGAGCGGGAGCCGGAGAGTCCGCTCATGACGATGCCCACGGTGAGCAGGGCGACGGACGCGCCGCCCGAGATCCACGCGCTCTGCCGCCGCCCGTGCCCGTCCTCGGGCTGCGACGCCGGCGCCGAGGCCGGCTGAGCCGTCGGGGCGACGCGCGGCGTGACCTGCGGCGGTACGGCCGGGCCGCTGAGCCGCGCCTCGAGCTTGCGGATCAACTTCTCGACGTCGGCGCGATCCTCGGCCTCGGGCACGCCGGCGAGGTAGGCCCGGTAGCTCGTGATCGCGGCCTCGAGGTGGCCGCGGCGCTGCTGGGCCTGCCCGACGTTGTAATAGAGGAGCGGGTCCTTGGTGATCGCGAGCGCGGCGCGGAACTCGAGCTCGGCCCGGGGGAACTCGCCCTTGGCGAACGCCTGCGAGCCGGCCTCGAAGTGCCGTCGAGCGCGGTCGAGGTCCGGACCTTGTGCGGAGGCGCTCACGGCCGTGAGCGAGACCACCAGAACGAGCAGCACCGATCGCATGCGGACACTCCTCTGTGTGCCCGGCCGCCGGTGGGCCCGCCTAGGCTCACTCCCTGATGCCTTGCCGACGGCCGAAAGAACGCGTGACTTCAGCGCGCATCTTATCCCGACCGGAACCTCGGGGGCAATCGGCTCCGCACTTCGCACTTCGCCCCCCGCGTCCGCCGGTCAGTTGCGACCGGGCCGTGGTTCAGAACTCGAGCGCGGCCGCCAGCCCGGCCGCGCGCCACGACAGGGCCGGCGTCAGGCGCAGGCCGGCCCGCGGCCGCTCCTTGCCCGCGGAGTGGGACGTGACGAACAGGTACGCCGAGGCGCCCGCGGCGGCCGCGGCGGCGACGTACATCGCGACCGCGACGCCGCCGAAGGTCGCGGCGTCGTCCTTGAGTGAGTTGTACCGCCCCGCGACG
>DASXVK010000826.1:0-4718 GCA_036504295.1 Polyangia bacterium | reverse complement strand
CCCGGGCGTGACGCCGGAGGCCGCGGCCCGCGCCCTCGCGGGCGCCCGCGAGCGGTCGGGCGGGCTCGCGGTCGTCCTCGGGGGCGAGCCGTTCGTCCGCCGCGACCTCTTCCGCCTGCTCGAGGCGGTGCGGCGCGCGGGCTTCGCGCCGGGGCTCGTCACGAACGGGCGGGCGCTGGCCTACGACGAGGCGCGGCGGCGCCTGCGCGACGCCGGGCTCGCGTACCTGCGGGTCCAGCTCTTCGGCTGGGAGGCGACGCACGACGAGGTGACGGGCGGCCCGGGCTCGTTCCGCCAGGCGCTCGACGGCCTGGCCGCCTTCGCCGGCGAGGACGAGGCCGGGGTCGACCTCGAGATCGGGCTCACGCTCTCCCCCCGCACGCTCCCGGAGGCCCGCGTGATCGCCGCGCGCCTCGCCGGGCGCTTCCCCCGGCCCGAGGTCCACCTCGCCTTCGCCGTCGCCGGCCTCGACGAGGCGCCGGGCGCTGGCCCCGCGCTGGCCGCGGCGGTCGCGTCGCTCGCGGAGTGGAACCGCCGCTCGTTCGGGCCCCTGCTCGTGTGGGAGGGCCTGCCCGAGTGTCTGGCCCCGGCGCCCGCGCACCTGCGCCGCCCCGCGCTGCGCCGCACGTTCGCCGGGTGCCGCGAGGCGCCGCCCGCCACCTGCCTCGGCCGCCGGCGCTGGCCGCCGCCGCTCGTCACCCGCTCCTGCGGCGGCTGCGCGGCGCGGGCGCGGTGCCCGGGCGTGCCCGCGGCCGGCTTCACGCCGCGCGCCGCCGGCGTGCCCGACGGGCGCGCCGCGGCCAACTCGTTCAACTTCGTGCACCGCCGCGCGCTCCCGCCGGCCGCGACAGCGGCGGCCTGCGCGGCGGACCGCGCCTGCCCCGATCCCGACCGCGCCCTCGTGCTGGCCGGCGACGCGGGGCTCGCGCTGTACGAGACCGACACCGCCGATTTCTCGCCGGCGGACGTGCGCCGCGTCAAGCGCGACCTCGGCCACCTCTTCCTCGACCGATCGGCGACCGCGGCCCTCGACGACTTCGTCGACTCGGTGCGGCGGGTCACGGCCGACCCGTTCTGCGATCCCTGCGACCGTCGCGACGGCTGCGGCCGCCGGTACCGCGTCGATCCCGAGCCTCCGTTCCGCCGCGACGAGCGCTGGATCGCCGCGTGGATCGGCCGCCTGCGCGGCCGCGTCCTCGACGTCGGTTGCGGCGAGCAGCTCTACAAGGACGTGCTGGCGCCGCTCGTGCGCGCCGGCACCATCGAGTACCACGGCCTCGACCCCGACGCGCCGTCCATCGAGGCGCTGCGCCGCGCCGTGCCCGAGGGCCACTACACGGTCGGCCCGATCGAGACCTACCACCACCGGCCGCGGTACTTCGACCACATCCTCGCCCTGCGATCGCTCAACCACCTCGTCGACGTGGGCGAGGCCTTCGCGCGGATGGTGGAGCTGCTGCGGCCCATGGGCACGCTGCTCATCGCCGAGTGCACGCCGTTCGCGCTGCTGCGCGAGTCCCGCCAGGTGGACTACGCCGATCGCCAGCCGCGCGCCGGCCACCAGCACCTGCGCAACTGGGACAGCTGGGACACGCTGCCGCTGCTGCGCCTGCTCCCGCTCAGGACCCTGTACCACCGCCCCATCACGGCGCAGACGAACAACCAGTGGGTGCTGCACCTGCTGCGCGAGGACGAGCCCGGGGGCGAGCGGGGGCGTGATCGGGCACCCTGAAGCCCTTGACGCGCCTGCCGCGGCCCGTCACGATCGTTTGCCGTGGACCTCTCACGCGACATGTCCCGCGACGACCTGCGGCCGTACTTCCTCTGGGACACGGAGATGACCGCCGGCGAGCTGCGCCGCCGGCTGCGCGTAGCCGGCGAGGAGGAGCGGCTCCTGTGGATCGGCCGCATTCTACGCGAGGCGAGCTATCCCGACGTGTGGGCCTTCCTCACGCTCGAGGACGTCCTCGCCCGCTGGGACCAGCTGCGGCGCGTGCTCGGCCGCAAGCAGGCGTTCTGGGAGTTTCTGATTCGGCGGTGGCGCGCGGATGGGCTCATCCCCGCCTAGCCGGTTGAGCGCGCTGCAGCGCGACCTGCTCGTCGCCTTCTTCGAGCGCGAGGCGAGGTTCTTCCTGACCGGCGGCGCCGCGCTCGGTGGCTTCCATCTCGGCCACCGTCCGAGCGACGACATCGATCTCTTCACCACGCCGCCAGTCGATCTCGACGCCGGCGAGCGCGCCCTGCTGGGCGCGGCGGCCGCGTGCGGGGCCACGCTGGTCCCCGTCGACCGGTTCCCCGAATTCCGGCGGTTCCTCGCCGAACGGGGGGCCGAGCGGACGGTCGTGGATCTCGTCCTCGACCGTGCGCCACAGCTCGATGCGACCAAGGGCCGCGTCGGCTCGATCCGCATGGATTCGCTGCTCGAGATCGCCGCGAACAAGATCTGCGCGCTGCTGAGCCGGAACGAGGCCAAGGACCTCGTGGACCTCACCGCGATCCTGGAGGCGGGCGTCAGTCTCGAGGGTGCGCTCGCCGCGGCGGGACGCAAGGACGCGGGAGCGAACGCCGCGAACCTCGGGTTCGTCCTCGATCAGGTGCGGATTGGCGCCGCGGCCGTCTTGCCCGGCGGAGGCGACCCCCTGGAGCTGGAGCGCGCCCGCGTCCGGCTCGTGGCCGAGCTGGCGCGCCTCGCCTTTCCCGGGCCGCACCGCTAACCAGGATCGTCCAGAGTCGGATCCAAGAGCACGAACGCCAGGACGCCAGAGACGCCAGGAGCATCCGGGTGGCGGCGCACGCTTTCACGCCTTGCCTCGGGGGGACCGCCTGCGTATGCTCAAGCCGTCCTCGTCGGAGGCGAACCCATGGCCCAGGCAGATCCCGGCGCCGCCCGTCGCGGCGGCCCCAGAACCGTCGCTTTCTTCTCTGGCCTGCTCGGCTTCGACCGTCAGGCCGAGTACCGCGTGCGCACCGTCGAGCACCGCGACGGCCGCTTCGCCGTCGACGTGAAGGGGCCGCGCGGCGACGCGGTCAGCCTCCTCGTCGAGGAGGCCGCGCCCGAGCGCGCGTGCTTCCACCGCAGCGACGCGCTGGCCCTGAGCTACCAGGGCGCCGAGCTCCCGGCCGAGGTGGCGCGGCTGCTGCAGAAGTGGGCGTTCGTCCGGCCCAAGGGGGCGACGCCGCAGGCGCTGCGCGAGGTCCTCGAGAACGATCCCGACACCGTGGCCCTGCAGCCGGCGGCCGCGGCGCCCGTCGCGGCGCCACCGGCGCCGACGGCCCAGGAGGTCCTCGGCCCGGGCTTCAACCTGGGCACCGACTTCGCCGCCGAGCACGGCATCCTCTGCTACCGCGTCCTCTCGATGTGGAGCTTCAACCCGGTCACCGTGATCCTCCACGGCGACAGCGAGTGCTTCGGCCCGCCCAACCTCGGCCTCGACATGGTGATGACCGCGAACGCGCCGTGGGACAACCACGTGCGCGACATCGGCCGCCCCGGCCGGGTCGCCCAGCGCTTCACCGAGCCCGATCCCGACGCGCTCCTCCTGCACGTGACCGACGTGCGCGACGCCGACGTCATCAGCGGCACGCGCGACCGGGAGAAGGCGATCTTCAAGCACGTCTTCGACCGGAACCCGACGGTGGTGGTCTTCTTCCACGCCTGCACCGGCGTCGTGGCCGGCGCCGACATGGAGGAGATGTACCGCGCCTACAAGGCGAAGCACGGCTGGCCGGTGCTCTACTTCCGCGGCGGCGAGAACCGCCTGCTGCAGGACTTCTACCGCGAGCTGCTGGTCGACCTGCGCGGGACGTGGGGCGCGGCGGCCGTCCCCGCCGCGACCAAGGTCAACCTCGTCGGCTACACCGGGATCGCGAACAGCGAGCTCACCGGCCTCGTCACGAACCTGGGGGCCGAGGTAAACGGCGTCATCCTGCCGGGCATCGACGTCGGCTCGCTGCAGCGGTTCGAGGGCGGCGGGGTCAACGTCGTCCTCGGGAACAACGAGTGGGAGGACTTCTACGGGCAGATCCTCCGGGGCACGAAGGTCCCGCGCGAGATCCGGCCGCACGGCCCGTACGGCGTCCGCGGCACGGCGCGCTGGCTCGAGACGATCGCCGGCGAGACCGGCCTCACGCCGAACGTCGCCGCGGCCCTGGAGCCGGTCGTCGCCGCGCACCGCGACCGCTGGCAGGCGCTGACCGAGCAGGCCCGCGGCCAGACGCTCGGGTTCGTCGTGCGCGACGACGCGGCCGCGCTCCTCGCGGATCCGGCCCGCAGCTACGGGATCCCGCTGCTGCCGACCGTGACCGAGATGGGCTTCGGCGTCGAGATCCTCATCCAGACGACGAGCGAGGCGGCGACGAGCGAAGCCAAGACGCTCCTCGCCGCCGCCGCCGGGGCCGACGCCCGCGTGACGTTCCGGACCTTCGACTCCTTCGCGTCGCTGGCGGAGCGCCTGCGCGCGAGCGAGGCCCGCGCGTTCCTGTCGAACTACTACTTCGACTGGCGCCTCACCACCGCCGGCAAGGCGCCCTTCTCCCTGCAGCACTTCGAGGCCGGCGTCGAGGGCGCCTGCCGCACGCTCGAGCGCCTGCTGGCGCTCTGCACCGCGACCTTCTATCGCACGTACGCCCGCTACCTGCCCGCCGACCGCTCGGCGCCCAGGACGCCGGCGAAGGCTTAGCCGAGCCGAGGGTGGTGACCATGAGCGAAACCACGCACG
>DASXVK010000825.1:0-22410 GCA_036504295.1 Polyangia bacterium | reverse complement strand
GTCGAGCTCGTGAGCGGCGACATCGAGATCCCGGAGGACGAGGGCGAGGCGCTGGGCGCGCTGCTCGGCTCGCGGCACGACGAGCCGCGGCGCATGCCCGTGCCGCCGGCGGGCTACACCCCGCCCACCGCCGCGCCCGGCCCGCCGCCGACCGACGAAGAAGTGTTCATGGAGGCGGAGAGCGCCTGGGACCAGCTCCCGGGGGCCGAGGAGTTCGGCCCGCTCGGCGCGCCGCCCGAGCGCACCCGCACGGCCACGGTGGACGACGCGCTGCTCGAGCAGGCCGGTCGCCGCCGTCAGGCGGCCCCGGCGGGGGCGGCCGGCGACTTCGGCGACGAGTTCGGCGGCGGGAGCACCCGCATCGTCGGCGTCGACGAGGAGCTGCTCCGGCGAGCGGCCGGCGACCGCGCCCCGGCGCCCCCGCCGGCCGGCGTGGACGATTTCTACGACGACGTCGTCTTCGAGCAGACGCCGGTCGAGCCCATCGACGCGCTGCCGTCGATGCTCACCGAGGATCTCGGCGACCGCGGGCGCCAGGGCGACAAGACGCCCGTGCCCGGCGCGCTCGTCGACCTGCGGAGCCGCGCGGCCGACCGGACGCCGGTGCCGGGGGCGCCGCCCGCGGGCCCGCCGGCGGTCGCCGCCGACATCTTCGGCGCCCCGGCCGCCGCGCCCCGGACCCCGCCTGCCGCCGACGAGAGCCCCCGGGTGGCGTGGCCGGCCGACGACGACGACGAGGCCGAGATCACGATCGAGGCCGGCGAGCCCACGCTCGAGATCGCGGTCGAGCCCTCGCCGGTGGAGCCGCCGCCCGCGGCCGCCACCCCGATCGCGCCGGACGACTCCGCCCGTGTGGCGCGGCCCGTGCTCGAGGCGCCGGCGGCCGCCGCGGCCCCGCTCGCGGGCCGCGGCGACGAGATCATCTTCGACGAGCCGGACCTGCCGCCACCCGACGCGGTCGCCATCCCGATCGCGACCGGCGAGATCCTGTTCGACGAGCCGGACCTGCCGCCGCCCGCGGCCGAGCCGGCCCCTGCGGAGCCGGCCCTCGAGGCCGCCGCGCCGCTCTCGCCCCCCGTCGAACCGCCCGTCGCCGCCGTCGAGGCCGCCGCGACCGAGTCGCAGCCCGCCGCCGAGCCGGTGGCCGCTCCCGTCGCCGCGGCGCCGGCCGCCGCGGCCGAGGCCGCCGCCCTCGGCTTCGCGGCCGCCGAAGCGGCTGCGGCCGAGTCCACCGACGCCATGTTCGGCGCCGTGGACGAGCTGCTGCGCCAGCCCCCCGCGGCCGACAGCCTCGGCGAGGGCGAGGCCGAGCTCGTGGCGCAGGCCGCCCTCGAGATCGTCGAGCCGTCCATCGAGGCCGAGGCCGACCTCGACGTCGAGCCACCCACCGCCGAGGAGGCCGCTGGCGCCGGGGCGCCGCTCTTCCCGAGCCTGACCGAGACGCCGCCGCTCCCGGGGCTCGAGGCCGAGCTGCCCGGGGTAGCCGCCGCTCCCGCCGTCGAGCTTCGGCCGGAGGCGTTCCAGGTCCCGGAGCAGGCCGAACCCGTCCCGGAGGACCGCGACTACTGGGAGCGCCAGGCCGAGCTGCTGCAGGCCGAGTACCACCTCGCTGGCGAGGACGCGCGCGCGGCCAGCCTCGCGTACGCCGCCGGTCGGGTGTTCGAGGTCCGCCTCAACGATCTGGCCCGCGCCCGCGAGCTGTACGAGCAGGCGAACAACCGTGACCCCCAGCACGGCCCGACGCTGCGGGCCTTGCGCCGCATCGCCGCGCGCCAGGGCGCGTGGGACGACGTCTTCACCACGCTGGAGCTCGAGACCGGGCGCGCCACGCCCGAGGAGCGGGCCGCCCTGCTCGCGTACCGCGGCGAGCTGCTCCTCGCCCGGGGTGACGCCGCCGGCGCCCGCGCGCTGTTCACGCAGCAGCTCGACGCCCAGCCGGACGACCTCCAGGCGCGGCTCGCGCTGTGCGACGTCGCCGTGATGGGCGACGAGCACGAAGAGGCCCTGCGCGCCGTCGCCGCGACCGCTGACTCCGTCGAGCCCGGCCTGCGGGCCGAGCTCCGCCTCGAGCTCGCGCGCCGCCTCGAGCACCTCGGCCGCGACGAAGAGGCCGCCGCCAGCTACCGGATCGCCGCCGAGCAGGAGCAGCCGCTGTGCGGCGCGCTGCTCGGCCTGTGGCGCATCGCGCTGCGCGGCGGCGACGCCGCGACCGCCGCCGACCTCGAGGCCCGCCTCGCGGGCCCGCTCAAGGCGGCCGCTGGGCCGCTGACCCGGCATCAGGCGGTGCTGCGCCTCACGCGGCTCGGCGACCCGACCGGCGCCCACGCCGCCGCCGCCGCCGCGGACGCCGAAGGATCCTCGCCGCTCTCGCTCGTCACCCTCGCCGAGGCCCTCGTGGCCGCCGGCGATCTGGCCGGCGCCGCCGCGGCCCTCGTGCGGCTCGCCACCGCCACTGGCGACCCCGGCCGCCGCGCGGCCACGCTGCTGCGCCTCGCCGAGCTGCGCGAGGCCAAGCTCGCCGACGCCGAGGGCGCCGCCGCGGCCCTCACGCTCGCGCTGGAGGCCGTGCCGGATCTCGTCCCCGCGCAGCTCGCCCTCGAGCGGGTCAGCGTCGCGGGCGCGGTGCCCGAGCGGCTGCTCGCCGTCGCCCGCGGCGCGGCGCTCACCGATGCCGAGCGCGCGCCGTTCTCCCTGCTGCAGGCCGCCCGGCTCCTCGCGCGCGCCCTCGGCCGGCCCGAGGAGGCGATCACCGAGCTCGGCCGCGCGCTCGCGACCGCGCCAGGCTACATCCCCGCGGTCCGCGAGCAGGTGCGCCTCCTGACCGAGGCGGGCCGGCACGCCGCGGCCGCCGAGGCCCTCGACCGGGCGGCGGCCGCGCTCGACGAGGAGCGCCCCGCCGACGCGGCCGCGCTGCGGGAGGCCGCCGCCGCGGTCGCCGGCCGCGGCCCCGACGGCGCCGCCGACGAGCTCCGCCGCCTCGAGGCCCTCTGCGCCCAGACCGACGTCGCCCCGCCGCTGCGCTGGGCGCGGCTCTGCGCGCGCCTCGGCCAGGACGCCACCGCCGACCTCGCGGGCCTCTGCGACATCCTCGCCGCCGACGCCGAGGCGGCCGTCGAGAGCGCGCGGGCCGCCGCGCTCTGGCACCGGCGCGGCCTGCTCCTGGCCCAGGACGGCCGCGCCGACGCGGCCGCCGAGGCCGAGCGCCAGGCGCTCACCCTGGCCGCGCAACACCCCGGCGCCTACGCCGCGCTCTTCATCCGCGCCGTCGCGGCCGGCGCCCACGGCGAGGCCGCTGACCTCGGCCGCGCCCGCGCCACCGCGGTGGCCGCCCGCGGCTCGGCCCCCGCCGCCGAGGGCACCGACGCGCCCGCCCGGGGCGCAGAGGCCGCCGCGCTGCTGCTCGCGGCCGGCGCCGTGCTCGAGCAGGAGGCGCGCGACCCGGTGGCCGCCAGCCCGGTCTACGACGAGCTGAGCGCCCTCACGCCCGGGTATCGCCCCGCCCGCGACGCGCAGCTCCGCGTCGCGGCCGCCGCGTCGGACCACGGCCGCCGCGCCGCGCTGCTCACCGCGGAGCTCGAGGCGATCACCGATCCGGCGCACCGCCTGGCCCTCCTCCTCGCGCTCAGCGATGCGCTGGCGCAGGCCGGCGACGCCAGCCGCGCCGTCGAGCCGGCCCGCCGGGCCCTCGACCTCACGCCGGCCGATCCGCTGGCCCTCGGCGCGCTCACGAACCTGTACCTGACCAGTCGCAACTTCGCCGCGATCGCCGAGTTCGCGTTCGCCGAGCTGAAGACGGCCGAGGCCACCGGGGCCAAGGTGGCGGCGTACGAGCGGCTCGCCGAGATCGACGCCGATCAACGCGGCGACGTGCACAGCGCCGTCCTCGGCTACGAGACGATCCTCGAGCTCGACCCGTCCCACGCGCCGACCCTGCGCACGCTCGAGCGCTACTACCTCACCCAGGAGCGGTGGGCGGAGCTGGCGGCCACCTACGAGCGGCTCGCCCGCGCCGTGCAGCAGACCGCCCCGCAGCTCGCGGTCGAGGTGCACCTGACCCGGGCGCGCCTCCTCGAGACCAAGGTCGCCGGCGAGCCCGAGGCCCCGCCGCCCCCGACGCTCGAGATCTTCGAGGCGGCGGCCGCCGCCGATCCACAGTGCCTGCGCGCCCTGCGTCGCGTCGAGATCGCGCGGCGCGCCGCCAAGGCCGCGGAGGGCCGGCTCGACGCCGCCCTGCGCCTCGCCGCCGCCGTCGGCGACGACGCCGGCGCGGCCGCGATCTACCTGACGCGCGCCGCGGAGCTCAGCGCCGACCTCGAGCGCGTGGACGACGCGCTGCGCCTGTATGCCGAGGCGGCCGCGAAGGCGCCGGGGTACCTGCCGGCCCGCCGCGGCCTGCGCCGCCTGACGCTCGCCCGCGAGCTGTGGCCGCAGGTCGTCGCCGCCGCGGAGGGGGAGGGCGAGGCCCTGCGCGGCACCGCCCAGCGCGCGAGCGCGTTCCTCCTCGCCGGAGCCGTCGCCCAGGAGCGGCTCGCCGATCCGACCCGCGCCATCGCGGCCTTCCGCCGGGTGCTCGAGGTCGAGCCCGACAGCAACGAGGCGTTCACGCGCCTGCGCGGCCTGCTCGGCGCCCGCGAGGCGTGGCCGGAGCTGTGCGCGCTCCTCAAGCAGCGCGCCGAGACCGAGAAGGACCCCGCCAAGCTCGTCGACCTGCACTTCGGCCTCGGCGAGGTGCTGCGCGACCACCTCGGCGACCGCGCCCAGGCGAAGGCCCAGCTCAAGGCCGCCCTCCACCACGCCCCCCAGCACGGCCGCGCGCTGGCGGCGCTCGCCGCGCTGCACTACGAGGACGGCGACTGGGCGGAGGCCGCGGACGCGTTCTTCCGCCGCCTGCGCGTCGAGCGGGACCGCGAGATCCTCAAGGACATCCTCTTCAAGCTCGGCCTCATCTACGCCGAGAAGCTGCCCGACACCAAGCGCGCCGTCGCCGCCTTCGCGCGCGTCCTGCAGCTCGACCCCGAGAACCGTCAGGCGCTCGCGCACCTGGCCGAGCTTCACCTCAAGGACCGCAACTGGAAGGAGGCGTACACCGCCAGCGCCCGCCTCGCCGCGCTCGAGCAGGAGCCCGAGCACAAGGTGATGCAGATGCTGCGGCTCGCCCGCATCCTCGACGAGGGCTTCAAGGACCAGCGCCGCGCGACCGAGATGTACCGCAAGGCGATCGAGGTGGATCCCTTCAGCCTCGCGGCCATCGGCGAGTTCGCGAAGTTCTACGAGCGCCAGAACGACACCCGCTCGGTGCACGTGCACCTGGACACGTCGATCACGCGCTTCCGCTCCCTGCTGGGGCAGGATCCGTTCAACGTCAACGCGTACGGCGCCCTGTTCCAGCTCTTCACCTGGCGCGGCGACCCCGACCGGGCGCATACGGCGGCGCAGATCCTCAACGCTCTCGGCGGCACCGACGAGCGCGTCCAGGCCTACCTGCACCAGACCGGCGGTAAGATGGAGGTCGCGGGCGGCGCGCTCGCCGAGCCGCTCGTCGACGATCTCCTCTTCCCGGGGTCGGTGCCGGCCGGCTTCCGTCACCTCTTCCGGCTGCTCGACGCGTCCCTCGACAAGGCGTACCGCGCCGACCTCAAGGGCTATCAGGTCGCGCGCGGCGACCGCCTGCCGCGCACGGCGCACCCGGTCCGCGAGATCGCGAACGGCATCGCCGAGGCGCTGCGGCTCGGGGACTTCGACATCTACGTCTCGAACGCGCAGCCGAACGCGCTCGCGCTCGAGAACACCGATCCGCCCGCGATCATCCTCGGGGCCAACCTGGTGAAGCAGGCGAGCCACGAGGAGCTGCGCTTCGCGCTCGGCCGCACCCTGAAGCTGCTGCAGCTCCACATGGCGCTGCCGTCGCGCCTCACGCCGAAGGAGCTCGGGCTCCTCGCGTCGGGCATCGTGCGGCAGTTCGTCCCCGACTTCGTCCCGCCGGGCTACGAGGAGGCCGCGATCATCGCCGAGTCCTCCAAGGTCGGCCGGGCGATCCCCCGCAAGATGCACCAGGAGCTGATGCCCTTCGCGCTCGAGTGCGCCGGCACCATCGACTGGGACGCGCTCGTCATCGACATCGTCCACGTCGGCAACCGCGCCGGCCTGCTCCTGTGCGGGTCGGTGGCGGCCGCGCTGACGACGCTGCGGCGGGCCGCGGGCCACACCGACCTCGCGGCCACGCCCGAGAGCTTCGCGCGGGCCTGCCGCGGCAATCGCCAGATCGAGGAGCTGCTGCGGTTCGCGGTCTCCAACGAGTACCTCGAGCTGCGCCGCCAGCTCGGCATCGCCCTCGCGTAGGGACCGATGCCCGGGCCCCGGCCGGAGGAATTGAACAGGGAGACGAGGAGACGGGGAGTCGGATTGGGGTTGGTTGCGCCCGCGCGCGGCCCCGTGCGCGAGCGCCGTTCGCCCGCGTTCAGCGCGACCCAAACCAGATCCATCTCCCCGCCTCCCCGTCTCCCTGTTATCCGGGCTACGCTGGGCCTCGTCGCCGCGCTCGCGGCCGTCGCCGGCTGCGGCGCGGGGCTGCGCATCCGCGGGTCCGAGGCGGCGGAGGCGCGGCCCACGCTCGCGGAGGTGAGCCGGCCCGCCCACGAGTACCGCGTCTCCGTGCTCGTGCCCGAGGTGCGGGTGCGCACCTTCCCTCAGCAGCGGCGGTTGCAGCAGCCGATGCTCCAGTTCACCGGCGACCGCGAGCGCCTCGACCGCGGCTGGGGCCAGATGGCGGTGCTGGTCGCGCCCGAGGAGTTCCACGACGGCGAGCTGGTCACCTACTTCGAGGACCGCGTGCTGTGGACGGAGCTGCTCACCGCCGACGACCCGCGCACGTTCTCGCTGTGGCTGCGCGCCAACAACCGGTCGGGGCCGACCCGGCTCGATCAGCAGCTCGCGCCGGTCCTGCGCCTCGCCGGCGCTCTCGAGGAGCTGAGCGGCGCCGGCGGGTTCAAGATCCCGGCCCAGCGCGCGATCAATATCACGCGCGAGGCGTTCCGGGAGCTGCAGCGCGACTGGCTCATCCTGAGCTGGACGTGCCCCTGGCGCCACGTGCTCGCGGGCGCCCGCCCGCGACTGGAGGCGAGCGGCCGCCGCGAGGTGGTGATGGAGGCGCGGCTGGCCGCCCGGGAGCAGGCCGCCGGCCGGCCGGCGGCGGAGCTGACCGTGCGCTTCGTCGTGCAGCGGACCGAGCACCCGGGCGCGCTGCGCGAGACCGCGCCGCGCTGATCGCGCGCGTCCGGATCCCGGCCGGCGGGCCGGACACCGGCCGGATTCCGGACCGCCCGCCTGGGCCAACCTCGCGGGATCACGTCAACGCGCGCTGGCCCGCGGCCTGCAGCGAGGCGGCGGCATGCGCACCATCGTCACCGCCGGCCTCACCTGCCTGCTGCTCCTCGCCTGGCCCCGGGGCGGCCGCACCGACGCCCCCCTCGCGCCCGCCGCCGCGCCCCCCGGGAGCGAGCGCGCCGTGATCGTCGAGCTCGAAGACGAGAGCTGCGAGGATCGCGGGCTCGACGACGAGCGCTGCAGCCTCGGCGAGGAGCCGGTGGAGCCCGTCGACGGGCGCGAGGACGACGGTGACGCCGCCGCGCTCGCGGACGCGCTGCGGGACTGGCCGCTCGAGGCGCTGCTGCGGCTGGACGGCGAGCAGCGCGCCGCGCTCTGCGAGGGCGAGACGCGCGTCGCGGTCTGCGCCGCGCTCCTCGAGGACGACACGGTCGATCCGCCTTACGATTGGGCGGAGTGAGACGGGGCCGTTCCTTGACCCGCCTCTCTTTCCCGCATAGGCTTTCGCGTAGCGAGCACTGGCCACTCCGTCGTGGAAAACGCGCAGGATATCAGGCGTCTGTTCATCCAGAACTTCGGGTGTCAGATGAACGACTACGACGCGGATCGCATCCGCGAAGTCCTGCGGCGCCACGGCTACGAGGCCACCACGAACGCGGACGAAGCGGACGTGATCCTGCTCAACACCTGCTCGATCCGCGCGAAGGCCGAGGCCAAGGTCGCCTCGGCCGCCGCCCGCTACGGCGCGCTCAAGCGCCGCCGGCCCGAGGTCGTGGTGGCGGTCGCGGGCTGCGTCGCGCAGCAGGAGGGCGGCCGGCTCCTCGAGCGCCTGCCCGTCGTCGATCTGGTCTTCGGGCCCGACAACATCGCCCGCTCGGCCGACCTCATCGATCGCGTGCGCACCTCGCGCGGCCGCGTGGTCGCCACTGATTTCGCCGATCCGGCCGCCTACAGCTTCCTCACCGCCGATCCGCGGCCCGGGGAGGTCGCGGTGACGGCCCTGTGCACCATCCAGAAGGGCTGCGACAACCGCTGCGCGTATTGCGTGGTGCCCTCGACGCGCGGGCCCGAGGTGAGCCGACCGCTGGCCGAGGTCGTCGCGGAGGTCGCGCGCTTCGTCGCGGCCGGCGCCCGCGAGATCACCCTCATCGGGCAGAACGTGAACTCCTACCGCGGCGCCGGCGGCGGCTTCGTCGCGCTGCTGCGCGCCGTCGCGCAGGTGCCGGGCCTCGCGCGGCTGCGGTTCACGACCAGCCACCCGCGCGACTTCACCCGCGAGGTGGCCGAGGCCATGCGCGACGTCCCGCAGCTCACGACCTGGCTGCACCTCCCGGTGCAGGCGGGCGCGACGCGCGTGCTCGCGGCCATGCGCCGCGGCTACACGCGGGATGAGTACCTCGCGAAGGTCGAGCGGATCCGCGGGCTCGTGCCCGACGTCGCGCTCACGACCGACGTCATCGTCGGCTTCCCGGGGGAGACCGCCGCCGACCTGCGCGAGACCCTCTCCCTGCTCGAGACCGTCCAGTTCGACAGCATCTACTCGTTCGCCTACTCGCCGCGGCCCGGCACGCCGGCCCAGGGCTTCCCCGACGACGTCCCGGCGGAGGCCAAGCTCGCGCGCCTGCACGAGGTGCAGGCGCTCCAGGCGGGGATCACCACCGCGCGGCTGCGGCGGCTCGTGGGCCGCCGCCTCGAGGTGCTCGTCGAGGGCGCGAGCCGCCGCGGCGACCAGGCCTGCGGCCGCACCGCGGGGAACCACGTCGTGAACTTCCCGGCGCCTGCGGGCGCCGATCCGGGGACGTTGAGGGGGCGCCTCGTCCCGGTGTGCATCACTTTCGCCGGCGCTCACACTCTAACAGGAGAGCTAGCATGACCAGCGAGGTGGTGGGGACGCCGCGCGAGGCGACGCAGGTGGAGATGAAGGTCTCCGGCCTCACGATCGACCCGTACACCAACATGCCGATCCTCATCCTGAAGGACCTCCAGGGGCGCGACGCCGTGCCGATCTGGATCGGCCTCATCGAGGCGAGCGCCATCGCGACCGAGCTGGAGAAGATCGAGCTCTCCCGGCCGATGACCCACGACCTGATGAAGACGATCCTCGGCGCCGTCGGCGTCTCGGTAGAGCGGGTCGAGGTGACGGACCTGCGCGAGAACACGTTCTACGCGTCGATCTTCCTGACCCGCGACGGCCACACCTTCTCGGTCGACTCGCGCCCCTCGGACGCGATCGCCCTCGCGCTGCGCACCGGCTCGGTCATCCGGGTCGCCCGCAAGGTCATCGAGAAGTCGCGCAGCATCGACCTGCGCAGCGTGGCCGGTCGCGAGGACGCCCGCGCGATCGACGACGAGACGTACCGCCGGTTCCTCGAGAACCTGTCGGAAGATGCGTTCGGCAAGTGGAAGATGTGACCGGCCGACGCTGACGGACGTCCTGCCCGTCGCCGGCCTGGTGCTGCTCTCGTTCCTGCTCTCCTCGATCCCCGGGCAGAAGATCCCGCCGGTGCCGGTGTGGCAGTTCGACAAGCTCGTGCACGCGAGCCTCTTCGGCGTGCTCGGCCTGCTCCTGGCCCGTCCGCTCGCGCGCCCCGGGCTCGGCCTGGGCGTGGGCGCGCAGGTCTTCGCCGCCATGTGCCTCGCCTCGGCCTGGGGCGCGCTCGACGAGATGCACCAGCTCTTCACCCCGAACCGGAGCTGCGACGTGCGGGACTGGGTCGCCGATACGGTCGGGGCGCTCCTCGGCGCGCTGCTCCTCCTCGCCTGGCGGCGGTGGCGGGCCGCGGCGGCCCCCACCCGGGCGGAGGCCCGGCCGTGATCGCGGGCTACCGCGGCGCCGCCCCCGCGCTCGACGCCACGGTGTACGTGGCTCCCGGCGCGGTCGTCGTCGGGGACGTGGTGAGCGGCCCGCGCTCGAGCGTCTGGTTCGGCGCCGTCGTACGCGGCGACGTGAACACGATCCGCATCGGCGCGGACACGAACCTGCAGGACCTCACCGTCGTGCACGTGACGGGCGGCGGGGCGAGGACCGTCATCGGCGACCGCGTCACCGTGGGCCACCGCGCGATCCTGCACGGCTGCACCGTCGAGGACGGCGCGCTCGTGGGCATGGGCGCGATCGTGCTGGACGGCGCCGTGGTGGGGCAGGGGGCGATGGTCGGCGCGGGCGCCCTGGTCGCCCCCGGCACCCGCGTGCCGCCGGGCACGCTCGCGCTCGGCGCGCCGGCGCGCGTCGTGCGGCCGCTCACCGACGCCGAGCGGGCCACGCTGGTCTCGTCCGCCGCCCACTACGTCGAGCTGGCCCGCGAGTACGCCGCGCGCTGACGACCGGCCCGCGTCGCCGGTGTATCCGTGACGATGGCGTCCACGCGCCGATTGCTGTCCCCTCGGCCCTGGAGTAGTATCGGTGCAGGGCGGCGGCTCCCGCAGGGGGACGCCGGGGAGAAGCACCGGACAAACACACCGGAGGGCGCCAGCGGGCGCACCGGGCTGCCGTAGGGCCGTATGCGACGATCACCTCGCTTAGCCGTCATTCTGTGCGCCGGGCTCATGCTCGGGGGAGCGCTGGCGCGGGCCGACAAGGTCGAGGACCTCTCGCGGGCCCTGCTCGGCGACCCGAGCTACAAGGTCCGCGTCCAGGCCGCCCTCGTCCTCGGCAAGCTCGGCGACCGCCGGGCCGTGCCCGCGCTCATGAAGGCCGTCAAGGACGACAACCCGAGCGTCCGCGGCGTCTCCTGCTCGTCCCTCGGCCGCCTCGGTGACCCCGCCGCCATCCCGGCGCTGAAGGAGGCCGCCCGGGACAGCGAGCCCTTCGTGCGTCAGGCGGCGGACAAGGCGCTGTCGCAGCTCCAGTCGTCCGCCCCGGCGCCCGCCGCGCGCGCCCGGTTCTACCTCAACGTCGGCGGCGTGGCGAACAAGTCGAAGCTCGGCGGGGTTGAGGCGGCGCGCTCGGTGCGCGAGGTGCTCATGCGCGAGCTGGGCAAGACGCCGAACGTCACCGTGAGCTGGGACGGCGGCGGCACGCCGGACGCGAGCGCGCTCAAGAAGCGCAAGATGAACGGCTACTACCTCGACGGCAGCATCGTGCGCCTCACGACGTCGCCCGCGGGCAGTTACACCGAGGTCAGTTGCGACCTCAAGATGTTCATCGCGACCTGGCCGGCGAAGAGCATGATCATGTTCACGACGGGCGGCGCGGCCGTGCAGTCCGGCTCGAGCGCGCGCGCGGAGGAGGCGGCGCGCAAGGACTGCCTCGAGGCCGCGGCCCAGGCGGTGCACCAGAACGTGGTCACGTTCCTCAAGGCGCAGGAGTGATCGTGAAAGGGGTTCGAGTATGAGCAGCGAGGCAGTCAAACTGGCGCCCGAGGCGGACAAGCCGGCAGCGGCGGCCCCCGCGCACCACAAGCGGCACCTCAAGAACTACCTCCTCGACAAGAGCTACCAGCTCCGCTACACGACCGTCATCGTGCTGATCTCGGCGGCGCTCACGACGGGGCTCGGCTTCCTCGTCGTGTCGAAGGCGCGCGAGGCGACCCGCACGATCAAGCCGGGGCTGGCGCTGCTCGACGACGAGACCGCCGCGCGCGTGGCCGGGGACCTCGACGCGAGCGACCGCACGATCCTGCTCGCGATCGCCGGCTTCGGCGTGATCTTCTGCGTGGCCATGATGGGCTACGGCATCGTGATCACGCACAAGGTAGCGGGTCCGCTCTTCAAGCTGACGCTCTACCTGAACAAGATCCGCGACGGCCACCTGGGGCAGGTGTACGACCTGCGCAAGGGGGACCAGCTCCACGCCTTCTTCGACGTGTTCAAGGGCATGCACGAGGCCTTGCGCCAGCGCACACAGGAGGAGGTCGAGCTGCTCGACCGCGCCATCGCCGGCCTCGAGACCGGCCCGGGCGGCGATCAGTTCAAGCTCAACCTCGAGGAGCTGCGCACCCTGAAGAAGACCAAGGAAGCGTCCCTGACCTAGCCGCCCGTCTCGGCACCCATTACCCCGACGACGATTGAACAGGGAGGCGAGGAGGCGGGGAGAACTGCCTGGGTTGGGTCGCGCCGTCGCCCGCGTCGTGCACGACGCGCGCTTGGGCGCAACCGAACCCGGGAGACCTCCCCGACTCCCCGCCTCCCTGTTGCTCTATCCGTGAGCGACCGGCAGGGTGAAGCGGAACGCGGTGCCGCCGCCCTCATCATCGGCCCAGATGCGGCCGCCTTCGCTCTCGACCAGGCGCTGCGCGATCGTGAGCCCCAGGCCCAGGCGGTGGCGGCGGGCGAGCTCGGCGCCGCGCTCCGAGCCCTCGAAGATCGCCGGGAGCTCGTCGGGCGCGAGCCGCGCGTCGCGGTTGATGACCGAGATCAGGACGTCCCCCTCCTGGGGGGCGGCCTCGAGCACGAGGCGCGTATCGCTGAGCCGCAGCGAGTTGCGGATGAGGTTGAGCACGATGCGCTCGAGCCGGGCCGGATCGACCGTGACCGCCGGGATCTGCGCCGGGATGCGCACCGCGACCCGGTCGGGGCCGATCACGGCCTCGGCCCGCCGCACCACGTCCGCCACGAACTGCGGCAGGCTGAGGCGCCGCGGCTCGCTGGCGGGTGCGCCCGCCGGCTGGAGCGAGTCGGTCAGCTCCTGGATCATCGCATCGATCCTGCGGCTCGCGGTGAGGGCCGTCCGCACGCGCTGCAGGTCGATGGCGCCGGCGGACTCGAGCATCTGCAGGTTCAGGAGCACGACCGTGAGCGGGACCCGGACGTCGTGCGAGATGGCCTCGAGCACGCCCTGCCGCTGCTCGTCGCGCTCGCGCTGGGCGTGGCGCTGCTCGGTGAGGTCGCGGCCGACGGCCACCGCGCCGATCACGTCGCCGTGGTCGTCGTGGAGCGGCGCGGCGTTCCAGAGCACGGTGCGCGGCCCGGCGGGCGTCGGGTGGACCAGCTCGACCGCCCGGATGTCGGCGCCCTCGAGCGCGGCGCGCGCCGCCGGCAGGTCGGACGCAGGCGCCTCGGCGCCCGGCGCGACCGCCGCCTCGGCCCCGCCGGCCGCCACGCCGCCGCCGGCCGGACCGCCGTCCGGCACCGGCCGCGCGATGAGGCGGCGCAGCGCCGGGTTCCCGTAGACCAGCCGGCCCGAGGCGTCGCACACGGCCACCGGGTCGACCATGCTCTCGACCGTCGCGCGCCACCGCGACTGCGCGAAGCGCATCTGCTCGTACAGCCGTCCGGTCTCGATCGCGCCGGCCACCCGGCTCGCGACCAGGTTGAGCAGCCAGAGCTCGTCGAGGCTGAAATCGCGCCGCCGGACCGCGCCGGTGTGGATGACGCCGACCACGCGGTCGCCCGTGATGAGCGGCGCCGCCATGAGCGAGGCGATCCGCGTGCGCAGCACCCGGCTGACGACGTTCGCGTGGGCCACGTCGCTCACGATCACGGGCTCGCGGCTCTGGGCGACCCGCCCCGCGATGCCGTGCCCCATCGGCACGCGCACGGCGCCCCAGGCCTCCTCCTCGAGGCCGCTCGACGCCACGACCCGCAGCTCCCGGCCGTCGTCGGAGACCAGCAGCACGGTGCAGGTGTCGGTCGCGAGCACCTCACGGACGCGCCGCGTGACATTCTCGAGCACGGCCTCGAGCTTGGGGCCGGCGAGGGCGGCCTCCATGACGTAGTGGACCGCGCGCAGGCGCTTGGTCCCGGCGTCGTCACCCGGCTGGGCCATCTCCCCCAGGACCGCCGCCGGGATCTCGGCCAGCACCAGGCCGAGGCGCCGGAGCCGCCCCCCGCGGGCGTGTACCGGGAACGCCGTCGTGAGCCAGCGCCGGCGCGGGCGGCCGCTCAGCCCCGGCGGCTCGGTGACCGGCGTGGTCACCGCGACCCGGGTGAGCACGGCGTCGCGCAGCGCCTCGAGGAGCTGGGGCGCGAGCCCCGGCACCACCTCCGCCAGGGTGTGCCGCGGCAGATCGCCCGCCACGACTCCGGCGAGCGCCGCGAAGGCCTCGTTCCCGGCGACGAGCGTCAGCTCCTGATCCAGCACGGCGGCCGGGTGCGGACCCTCGTCCAGCAGGCCGAGGCCGTGCTCCGAGGCACGCCGGGCCCGCGGCGGCCGGCCCGCCTTCACGGCCACCACTCGCCCCGTCGCTCGCTTGGTCGGCACGCGCCCCCTTCGCCCGAGGCGTCACGGCCCAGGCGGTTGCTATGTAAGGGCGGGGCGGGCCGCTCGCAACCGGTGGCACGAACGCCGCGCTCCGCTCGGCCCGGGGCGTTTTGCCCCGTCCGGCGGCCGGCTCTGGTTTGAGCGGCGCCGGGCGGCTGCGGCAGGAATCCTATCGCCAGGACGGCTGGCTCCGCGCCATCCCACAAGGAGGGGAACCATGCACGGTCACACCTTCCTCCCGCACCGGGGCTCGAGCACGACCGCGCGCGACCGCCGCCGCGCCAAGCACGGCCCGGGTCGCATCCTCGTCATCGACGACGAGGAGCTCATCGGCAAGACGATCGCCTACGGGCTCGGCGCCCACTACGAGGTCGTCACCGTGACCCGGGCGGCGGCCGCGCTCCGGCTCTGCGCCGACGGGGCCGACTTCGACCTCATCCTGTGCGACCTGCTCATGCCCGACATGACGGGCATGGAGCTCTACCGGCGCCTCTGCGTGGCCGCCCCTGCGCTGGTGCCCCGGATCGTCTTCCTGACCGGCGCGGACTTCGACCCCGAGGTGCGCGGGTTCCTGCAGGACGTCCCGAACCCGTGTCTCGAGAAGCCGTTCGACTTCTCGTCGCTCGTGGCCCTGGTGCGCGAGCGGGTCGGGCCGCCCGCCGCCCGCGCCCGGCACCCCAATATTTAGTCATTTCTCGACGGAGAGCCCCCTTGTCGGCGGGGCTCTTCCGCACTAGACCCAACTAGGTGCGCTCCTCGATCAAGATCTCACCATTCGGGCTCGCGGGCCGGTGGTGGAGCATCACGGTGCGCGGCGCCTCGGCCCTCGCGCTCGGCGTCGTCGCCCTCGTGTTCCCCCACATGACGCTGCGCCTGCTCGCGTTCCTCTTCGGCGTGTACTGTCTCGTCGACGGCAGCTTCAACCTCGCGGCGGCCCTGCGCAGCCTCGAGGCCGAACGCCACTGGACGGCCCTCCTGTGCGAGGCCCTCGCCAGCATCGCCGCCGGGGTCGCCACCCTGGTGTGGCCCGGCATCTCGTCGATGACGCTGACCGTCGTGATCGGCGTCTGGGGCGCGGTCACCGGCGCGCTCGCGATCGTGACCGCCCTGCGTCTGCGGCGTCACCTCCGACGGGATTGGCTGATGGCGGCCGGGGGCGCCGCGTCGGGCGTGCTCGGCGCGCTCTGCCTGGGCCGGCCGGGCGCGGACACGACCGAGGTCCTCCGGTGGCTTGGACCCTTCGGGCTGCTCTTCGGCGCGCTGCTCGTGGCCGTGGGTCTGCGGCTCAGGCGGGCGAAGAACCGCCAGCGGACCCAACCGCGGCTCCGGGGCGGTGGCCGGCTGCTGCCGCTGCCGGCCGGGTGAGGAGGTCAGTCCAGGACGTCGAGCTCGTAGCCGCCCGCCCCGTACAGCTCCTCGGCGATCTCCGCCTGGGCCTCGTCCTCGCCGGCCTGCAGCCCGCGGAGGTTGCGTCGCAGGCGCACGTGGGCCTGCTGCGAGAAGGCGCGGCACAGCCGCGTCGCCGAGGCCGCCCCCGCCACGCCGCGGGTCTCGAGGAGCGTGCTGGTGCGCGCGATGCAGGCGATGAGCGCGTAGATGTCGATCACCATGTCCGCGACCCGCCGGTGGATGTGCTGCATCTCCACCACCCGCCCGCCGTGCTTGCGGAGCGCGCGCTCGACGATCTGCTCCAGCTCGATGACGAAGTCCTCGACCACGCTGGCCTCGGCCCGGAGCAGCGGGTGCGCCCGGCTGATGCGCTCGCCGTACACCGTCGTGCGCAGCTTCTGCATCAGGAACTCGGCCAGGACGGTGTACGACCCGATGGGCCGCCGGATGACCGTCGAGAGCTCGGCCAGCTTCTCGCCCGGCGCTGACATGCCGCCGAGGGAGATGAAGAGGCGCAGGATCTCGTTGGTGCCGTTGAAGATGAGGTTGATGCGCGCGTCCCGCAGGAAGCGCTCGTAGGGGTAGGCCCGCATGTAGCCGGCGCCGGCGCACACCTGGAGCGCCTCGTTGGCGACCCGCCACAGCATCTCCGACGCGAACACCTTGCAGCAGGCGGCCTCGATCCCGAAGTCGGGGACGCCGCCGTCGATGATGCCCGCGGTGAGGTACACCATGCTCTCGGCGCCGAAGAGGTCCACCGCCATCTGGGCGAACTTCGAGCGGATCATGCCGAACTCGGCGATCGCCTGCCCGAACTGGCGGCGCGCCTTCGCGTGGTCCACCGCGAGCGCCACGATCCGGCGCCCCATGCCGACGCAGCCGGCCGAGAGGCTGAGGCGGCCGGCGTTCAGGATCTCCATCGCGATCTTGAAGCCCTGGCCGATCTCGCCGAGGATGTTCTCGCGCGGCACGCGCACGCCGTCGAGGTAGATCGAGGTCAGCGACGAGCCCCGGATGCCGAGCTTGTCCTCCTCGCTGCCCGACTGCAAGCCCATGCCGCGCTCGACCAGGAACGCCGTGATGCGGTCGCGGCGCCGGCCGGCGTGCTCGACCGGGGTCTTGGCGAAGACCGTCACGAGGTCGGCGACGCCGCCGTTCGTGATCCACTGCTTGCGGCCCGAGATGACGAAGTGGCTGCCGTCGGCGCTCGGCTCGGCGCGCGTGCGGATCGAGGCGGCGTCGGACCCGGCCTCGGGCTCCGTCAGGGCGTAGGCGGCCAGCCACTCGCCGCTCGCGAGTCGCGGCAGGTAGCGCCGCTTCTGCTCCTCGGTGCCGAAGAGGAGCAGGCCGCGCAGGCCGACCGTCTGGTGCGCCCCCACG
This sequence comes from Polyangia bacterium, assembly GCA_036504295.1. Classification (GTDB taxonomy): domain Bacteria; phylum Myxococcota_A; class Polyangia; order JACRCY01; family JACRCY01; genus DASXVK01. Next base: position 5,177 of record DASXVK010000825.1, on the reverse strand, counting down.
GTGAGCGCCACCGAGGCGTCGATCCCCGCCAGCTCCTGCATCACGCGGCAGAAGCTCGCGGTGTTCAGCCCGCCGCCGCCGTACTCCTCGGGCACCACGGTCCCGAACAGGCCGAGGGCGCGCAGCCCCTGGATGACGTCCCGCGGGATGCGCGCCTCGTCGTCGATGCGGCGGGAGTCGATGTGGCTCTGGCCGAAGCGCCGGATCGAATCGAGGAAGAGCCGCAGCGCGTCGTGCATGCCGGCGGCGGCGCTGTGGGGGAACGGGAAGATCAGGTCCTCGGGGATGAGCCCGAAGAAGAGGCTCTTCGCGAACTGGGGCGCGCTCGGCACCATCGCACTCGCCTTTAGCGCGGCTTGGCCGCTGGGTCAAAGGGGGGCTGGGCCGCCCCTGGCCCGGTGATCGTGCGGCCGCCGCGCCGCGCCAGCAAGAGCACCACCGCGGCGCCCCCGATGAGGAGCGAGAGGAGCTGCGAGGTGGAGAGCGCGCCGCCGAGGACGAAGCCGCGGATCGCGTCGCCGCGCAGCAGCTCGAGCCCGAACCGCAGGACCGCGTAGCCGGCGAGGTAGGCGAGGGCGACGGTGAACGGGCGCGGACGCCGGCGCTCGAGGAGCAGCAGGCCCGCCGCGAGCGCGAGGAGCCCGGCCGCCTCGTAGAGCTGCACCGGGTGGCGGCCGCCGAAGGGCTCGGCCCAGGCGCCCTCGGCGGGGCGGCCATGGCAGCAGCCCGCGAGGAGGCAGCCCACCCGCCCGAGGGCCTGGCCGACCGGGACGGCCGGCGCGACGAGATCCGCGGCGGCGCCGAGCGGGATCTTCACGAAGGCCGCGTACGCGGCGATGGCGCCCGCGGCCCCGAGCAGGCCGCCGTAGAAGACCATGCCGGTGCTGCGCCAGAAGAGCGACGGGTCGCGCCAGAGCGCCGGGAGCTGCGTCACCTGGAAGAGCAGGTACCCGCCGAGGAGCCCGCCGCCGAGCGCCAGCGCGGCCAGGGCGAGGACGTCGTCGCGTCGGGTCCCGTGCCGGCGCGCGCGGGTGAGCGCGACCACGGCCGCGGCGATGACGCCGAGCATGAGCATCGCGCCGTAGCTGTTGATGGCGAGCGGTCCCAGGCGGGCGAGGACGGGGCGCATCTCAGCGGGCGGGGGCGGGGGCGGGGGCGGGCGCGGGGCGCGGCGGCGGGAGCTGCCGCGGCGGCGGCACGCCGTCCGGCACGTCGGTCGGCGGCGGCGCCTCGCTGCCCGGGCGCGGCGCGCCGAAGGGGGCCACGCCGCGGCGGCGATGCCCGGGGCGGCCCGGCTGCGAGCTCGGCCCGCTCGAGAAGCCCGACTGCAGCACGGTCGGGTGGCCCTCCTCGTCGATGATCATGCGGTGGTTCAGCTGGGCGGGGATGCCCTTGCAGTTCGGGTCCGTCCTCACGGTGACGATCACCTGGGCGTCCTGGCCCTCGCCGCTCGCGATCGCCTGGAACTGGAACCGGGTGGGCCCCTCCATGGCAAAGCGGAGCGGCTCCCAGCCGGCGGCGCGCCACTCCTCGGCCGTCACCACCACCGGCTGCTCCTGGCACGGGACCTTCGCCGGGGTCGGGCCCGCCGAGACGAACCGGCGCGGCGCGAGGTCGCCCTTGGCGTCCGCGTGCTCGGTCTCGTAGTAGGCCGCCTCGAGGCGGAAGATCTCGTCGACGGTCGGCTGGGACTCGCCGAGGCGCGCGATGCCGCGGGCGATCTCCGCGCAGCCGCTCGCGCACTTGAGGCAGGCCGCGAAGATCAGGCCGCCGAGGACGATGCCGATGATGCCGGTGATGAGGCCGGCCGTGGCCGAGCCCGTGGGGAGCCCGTCGCGCTCCGCCGCCCGCCGCCCGAGCACGCCGAGGATGACGGCCGCGATGCCGAGCACGATCCCGCCGACCCCGCCGAAGAAGGCGAGGATGATGGCGATGATGCCGAGGACGAGGGCCGCGATGCCCATGGGCGCTACCTCCGGGAAGCTGGTGGCCGGGAGCGAAGAGGCTTGCGGCTCCGCGGCGGCGGCGATATTACCCCAAAGAGCGGGCCGTCGCGACCTGTCGCGTCCGCCGGCAGCCTTTCGGTCCGTCTCGCCTTGTGCTATGCGAGAGACCGTGTCCGGCACCAACGACAGCACCGACGATGGCACCACCACCCGCGCGGGGTTCTGCGCGATCATCGGCCGCCCCAACGTGGGCAAGTCGACGCTCCTCAACTGCTTCCTCGGCGAGAAGCTCGCGACGGTCACCCCCAAGCCGCAGACCACGCGCAACCGCATCCTGGGGGTGAAGAACGTCCCGGGCGCGCAGATCGTCTTCCTCGACACGCCGGGGGTGCACCGCGGCAAGTCGGAGCTGAACCGCTACATGGTCGAGGAAGCCTTCCGGGCCATGAGCGAGGTCGACGTCGTCATGGTCATGGTCGAGGTGCCGCAGGTCGCGGGCGAAGACCTCGTCGCCAAGCCCTTCGACCCGGGTCCCGGCAACCAGCTCATCATCGACAAGCTGGCCGAGGTGAAGCGGCCGGCCGTGCTCGTGCTGAACAAGGTCGACCGCCTCCCCAACAAGAACACGCTGCTGCCGCTCATCGACGGCTGGCGCAAGCTGCACGCCTTCGCCGACATGATCCCCATCTCGGCCCGGGACGGCGACGGCGTCGACGCCGCGCTCGCCGCGGTCGTGCCGCTCCTGCCGCCGGGGCCGCCGCTCTTTCCGACCGAGATGCTGACCGACCGCGCCGAGCGCTTCCTCGCCGCGGAGCTCATCCGCGAGCAGGTCTTCCTGCTGCTCAAGGAGGAGGTCCCGTACGCGACCGCGGTCTCGATCGAGGGCTGGGCGGAGCGCGAGCCGCGCGCCGAGGTCCGCATCGACGCGCTCATCCACGTCGAGCGCGACAGCCAGAAGGGGATCGTCATCGGCCGCGGCGGCGCGATGATCAAGGAGATCGGCACCCGGGCGCGGGCCGAGATCGGCAAGCTCCTCGGCTGCCCGGTGCACCTCAAGCTCTTCGTCAAGGTGGATCCCGACTGGAGCCACAACCCGAGCGCCCTCAAGCGCCTCGGTTACGAGTAGGCAGGAGGCGGGCATGCCGCCGCTGGTGGCCATCGTCGGACGGCCGAACGTCGGCAAGTCCACCCTCTTCAACCGTCTCATCGGCCAGCGCACCGCGATCGTCGAGGACCAGCCCGGCGTCACCCGCGACCGGCGCTACGCCGAGGGCGACTGGAACGGCCGCGTCTTCCGGCTCGTCGACACCGGCGGGCTCGCTCCGGGCGAGGGCGCGGGCATCGCCGCGCTCGTGCACCAGCAGGCGCGCCAGGCCATCGACGAGGCCGACCTCGTGCTCTTCGTCATCGACGCCCAGGACGGCCTCACGCCGACGGACCGCGAGGTCGCCGACATGCTGCGCCGCTCGGGGCGGCCGCTGCTCGCCGTCGCGAACAAGGTCGACCGGACCGAGCACGAGTCCCTCGCCAACGAGATGTACCGCCTCGGCGTCGAGGTCGTCCACGGCGTCTCCGCCGCCCACGGCCGCGGCATCGGCGACCTGCTCGACGCCATGATCGCGCTGCTGCCGCCCCCCGAGGCGCCCGCCACGACGGCGGGCGAGGCGCCGCTGCGCCTGGCGTTCGTGGGCAAGCCGAACGTCGGCAAGTCGTCGCTCGTGAACCGCCTGCTCGGCGCGGAGCGCGTGCTGGTCCACGACCAGCCCGGCACCACCCGCGACCCCATCGACACCCCCTTCGAGTACCGCGGCCAGCAGTTCGTGCTCGTCGACACCGCCGGCATCCGGCGGCGGCAGAAGATCGACGCGCCGGTCGAGCGCGTGGCGGTGATCCTCGCGGAGCGCGCGCTGGCCCGCGCCGACATCTGCGCCGTGGTGATCGACGCCGCCGCGGGCCCCACCGAGCAGGACGCGCGTCTCGCCGGCCTCGTCGAGGCCGCCGGCCGCGCCGCGGTCATCGTGCTCAACAAGTCCGACCTGCTGCGCGGGCAGGGCGACGAGCGCCAGGTCCGCGGGGCGCTCGCCGATCAGCTCCCGTTCATGAGCTGGGCGGCCAGCCTCACGACCTCCGCCCGCACCGGGCAGGGCGTGACCGGCATCCTCGACGCCGCCCTCAAGGCGCGCGCGAACCACAGCCGCCGGGTGGCGACCGGCGCCCTCAACCGTCTGTTCGAGGGCATCGTCGAGCGCCACCCGCCGCCCGGGGTCCGCGGCACCGCGAACCGCCTCTACTACATCACGCAGGTCGAGGTGCGGCCGCCGACCTTCGTCGTCTCGGCCAGCCACCCCGAGGGGATCCCGGACTCCTACCACCGTTACCTCATCAAGGAGATCCGGGAGGCGTTCGACTTCACGGGCGCGCCCATCCGCGTCCGCTTCCACCGCCGGCCGCGCAAGCGGAAGGCCCGGCCGGGCGCGAGCAGCGACGAGTGAGCGGGGAGGGCGCCGCGCGGCGCCCGCGAGGGCGGTCATGGCCGAGATCTACGTCTCCACCGACATCGAGACCGACGGTCCGATCCCCGGCCCCAACTCGCTGCTGAGCCTGGCATCGGCGGCGTTCACCGCCGACAAGGAGCTCGTCGCCACCTTCAGCGCGAACGTCCTCGAGCTGCCCGGCGCCAAGCCCGATCCCGAGACCATGCGCTGGTGGCGCAGCCAGCCCGCCGCCTGGGAGGCGTGCCGCGCCGGCGTCCGCCCGCCGGCCGAGGTCGTCGCCGGGTACGTGCGCTGGCTCGAGGAGCTGCCCGGCACCCCCGTCTTCGTCGGCTACCCGGCGGGCTACGATTTCCTCTTCGTCTACTGGTACCTCATCCGCTTCGCCGGCCGGAGCCCGTTCTCCTTCTCGGCGATCGACATCAAGACCTACGCGATGGCGCTCCTCAAGACCGACTACCGCGAGACCGTCAAGCGCGTGATGCCGAAGCGCTGGTTCGACCCCCACCCGCACACCCACGTCGCCCTCGACGACGCCATCGAGCAGGGCGCGCTCTTCATCAACATGCTGCGGGAGAACCTGGGCGGCGAGACCGCTTCGCCAGACCATCGTCGACTTTGACTTTGACGTGGTCGTGGACTTTGACGTGGACCTGGACCTGAACGGGGTCGGCCCACGTTGACGTGTGCCACGCCGACGTCAAAGGTGGCGACCCCGTTCACGTCCAGGTCGCCGTCA
>DASXVK010000824.1:0-8529 GCA_036504295.1 Polyangia bacterium | reverse complement strand
GGCCCCGGGCGCCCGGGGCCTTTCGCTATTCTGGGGGGAAGGGAAGCGGGGGACGCTGAGCCGGGGGGCTACTGCGGGCGGCGCTCGACCGAGCCGGTCGGCGCGGTGCCGGTGTGGCCGCCGATGACGAACAGGTAGGCGTTCAGCCGCACCATCTGGTAGTAGCCGCGGGCCGTGTTCGGCGAGGTGGAGTTCGACTGCTTCTCGTTGCTGTCGCCGAGCACCTTCGTGACCGCGCCGCCCTTGGTGTTGATGTAGACCGGGAAGCGCGAGCCGGATTGGCTGGCGATGCCGGGGTTGCCGCCGACGCTCTGGCTGGTGACGCCGAGGAAGTTCTGCAGGCAGGAGATGCTGGCGTCCCCGCCCGGGAACTGGCCGTAGAGCGCGACGTCGTTGCCGAAGGTCGTGGCGCCGCCCGGGAGGTCACTCACCTGCGTGACCCACGACGGGCCGCCGCTCGAGCACTGCTTGAGGATGCCGGTGCCGTCGACCGGGTTGGCGTTGACCTCGCACACCTCGAGGTCGATGCGGCCCTGGTTCGCGGTCGCCTGCAGGTGGTCGAGGCCCTGGGCCGCGATCACCCACACCCGCTCGGCGCCGGCGAGGTCGTGCAGCGCCACCTGCGGCGCGGCCGGGGTCCACGGGATCGGCGCGGCGTGCGCCACCGGGGCGCGCGGCGCCGTCGCGAACGGCGTCCGGATCGGCTTGCGGTGCTCGCGGCCGCCGTACACCGAGCACATGTTGTCCCAGCCGTCGCAGTTCTGGTCGATCGAGTCGCCGCACTGATCGAAGGCGCCGGGGTGGATGCTGGCGGCGGTCGCGGCGGTGCAGCCGAGGGTGCCCGTGTGGCTCCAGTAGTCGTTGCCCTCGAGGCCGCTGTCGCAGCAGTCGTCGCCGCCGCAGGCGACCGAGATGTGGCCGTCGCCGTCGAGGTCGTCGTGGCAGGGGCAGGCGTCGTCCACGCCGTCGCAGTTCTGGTCGATGCCGTCGCCGCAGATCTCGGCCGCGCCGGGGTTGATGCCGGCCGCGGTGGCCGGGGTGCAGCCCAGCCCGCCCTCCGTGCCGTTGTCGCAGCAGTCGGGGCCGCCGCACCACGCCGCGGCGTAGCCGTCGCCGTCCTCGTCGGGGCAGACGAAGCCGTCGGGCACGCCGCTGTCCGGGATCTGGATGCCGCCGTCGGTGCAGTGCGAGTCGGTGGCGCAGTCCGGGTCGGCGCAGTCGACCAGGCCGTCGCAGTCGTTGTCGAGGCCGTCGGCGCACTTGCCGACCTCGTTGTACGGCGCCGCGGTGGTGCCCGGGTGCACGTCCGGGTTGGTGTCGTCGCAGTCGCAGGGCTGCTGGGCCGCGCTCGCGCAGGCGCAGTCGTAGTAGCCGTCGCCGTCGGCGTCCTGGCACGGCGGCTGGGCCGCGGGCGGGCAGAAGCCCGGGTCGTTGCGGCCCTGGTTCGTCACGAGCGGGAAGAAGGCGCGCGCCGAGGCCATGGTCTCGGCCTCGAGCACCCACAGGGTCGGGGTGGCGTTCGTGCTGACGAGCTCGCCGGTGGTCACGTTGACCTCGACGCTCTCGGCGGTGTTGAGGAAGGCCCCGGTGCCGAGCGCGTTCGAGCTGCGGCCGCCGGCGACGAGGATGAAGGTGCGCCTGGCGCCGGCGCCGTCGACGAAGACGATGGGCACGCCGTCGAGGCCTTCGCGCGCCGTGTTGAGCTTCACGGTGGAGGTCGCCCAGGTCGAGAGCGACCCGGCCGGCAGCGGCGCGAGCCCCTCGAGCGGGGTGCAGGGGGTGGCCGGCGTGTGCGCGCAGGTCGGCGCGGCCGGCGCCGTGCCGTCGTCGAGGTACTTGAGCGTCGCGCCGTCGACGGTCGTGTAGAGGACGTACTTGGCGCCGTCCCACTTGTAGAGGTTGTACTGGGCGACGTGCTGGACCGGATCCCAGTGCAGCTCGATGCCGCCCGCGGCCGTGAGCTGGACGACCGTCGGGTAGCCGCCGAGGGTCTCGTGGCTCGCGCCGCCGCCGTCGTCGATGAGGGCCGAGACGCGGTACTGGTAGGTGCCGATGGCGAGCGTGCCGGTGGTGGTGATGCCGCGCAGCCGGCCCGGCGCCGGGGTGAGCGCGCCGAAGCCGTCGTCCGCGAAGCAGCTGATGCCCGTCGCGGCGCCGGTCACGTCGGCGGCGAGGAGCGCCTCGGTGCGGGAGCGGCCGTCGGAGGCGAGCGAGCGGTAGAGGTTGTACTTGGTCGGGGCGCCGCTCACCGGGGCGGTCCAGCACACGTTCAGCTTGCCGCCCACGTTGAGCGCCATGACCTCGTCGGACGCGAGGCTCTCGCCGAAGCTGCCGACGGCGGCGACCCGGTAGTACCAGGCGCCGCGCGGGATGCCGCCGTTGCCGATCTCCTGCGGGATGTGGGCCATCGGCATGGTCTCGTAGCCGAGGATGACGGCGTGCTCGACCGTGTCGAGGGCCGGGACCGCGGTCGTGGCCGGGTCGACGTTGCTGTTGGTCGCGGCGCCGCCGATCGCATACAGGTGACGGCCCGCCCGCACGACGGTCAGGCCGGTGCGGCCCTGCGGGTTCGACAGGCCGCCGAGCGTGTTCGTGACGCGCGGGTTCGCGGCGTTGAGGTACTGGACCGACTCGTGCCACGGGCCGGGCACGCCATAGAGGTCGACCTCGGTGAACTCGACCGACTGGACCACGGCGTGGGCCGCGTCCTGGCCGCCGGCGGCGTAGACGTAGCTGTGGCCGAACTCGTCGCAGCCGGTGGACGAGGCGAAGAGGTAGCGCGGGGTGCCGAGCGCGGCGAGGGTCGTGCCGCCGACGGCGGTCTCGAACCCGCCCGAGTTGAGGTGGCAGTCCGAGGAGTTGAGCAGCGAGATGACGTAGTAGAAGCCGGCCTGCCCGTCGGGGTTGACCGCCTCGAGCGGGTAGTTGCCGCCCCCCGGGCAGTTGTTGCCGATGGTGACGGTGGCGGAGGTGGCGCTGTTGATGACCACGGTCTGCGCGGGGCAGAGCGGGTTGCCCTGCGCGTCGCGGATGAAGCCGCCGCCCGGGCAGCTGGTCGTGCCGGCCGGCATGACGACGTAGAAGAGGGTGCCGGCGACGAAGCCCGAGCCGGTGATCGTGAGCGCGGTCGAGCCGCACGTGTTCGCGGCGAAGCCCTGGGGGGCGACGCTGTCGATCTTGGGCGGGGGCTGGTTCATGATCTTGAACACGCCCTCGACCGGGGTCGCGCCGGGCACGATCCACTTGGCCGAGAGCTGGTCGGGGTTGACCACCCACACGCGGTAGTCGCCGACCGGCATGTGCTTGCTCTCCGAGGGGCAGAGCGCGGTCAGGTGCTTGTCGTCGACGTAGCCGACGAGCTTCGCGTCGTACAGGTCGCCGGTCGCGAGCTCCTCCCAGCGCACGTTCGGCGTCGACAGGAAGCCGGTGCCGACCAGGCTGACCGGCTGGTCCGAGCTGATGCCGTCGGCCGGGTCGCCCTTGTAGGCCGACGCCGGCTTGACGTCCGTGACGGTGGGCGGCGGCTGCCGCGTGATCGTCAGGATGCAGTCGCTCGTCGCGCTGCCGGCGCCGGGGTTGGCGACGGTGACGCTGTAGATCCCCTGCTCGCAGTTGAGCGTGACCGGGACCGCGACCGTCGCGACGGTGCCGTCGACGCCCCCGTCGAGGAACCCGGTGACCGCGGCCGCGCCGAGGTCGTAGACGGTGCCGGTGTCGCAGTTCGTGATGGTCACGGTGGCGTCGCCGTGGAAGCCGCCGCCGTGGACGGCGATGGTGTTGTCCTGCGTCGCCGAGATCGACGCGGGCACGACCTCGTCGATGAACATGCCGTAGGGATGGCCGCCGTCGTCGACGAAGAAGCCGTCGGGCGGGAAGCCGCCATCGGGGATGGTCGCGTCGTCCGGCACCGCGGCGTCGTCCTGGATGGCGGCGTCGTCCTGGATGGCGGCGTCGTCCTGTTGCTGCGTCGCGTCCTGCTGCGGTGCTGCGTCCTGCTGCTTGCCGCCGCTCGACTCGCTGCACGAGCACCCCGGGTGCGTCCCGAGAGCGATCGCGCCCAGCAGAGTCAGGAGCACGCGCGTCCCCGCTCGATGCATGGTGCCTCCTCCGTAGATGTGGCGCTATCCCCCAGCCGGATAGCTGAAAGATCACTACGAACGGAGGGGCCGGAGGATACGCGACGGTCAGCGGCGCGCGATGATGTAGCCGAGGGCGAGGGCGCCGAGGCCGTTCACGCAGAGCCAGGCCTGGTCGAGGTAGAACAGGCTGGGCATCCAGCGCAGGTCGGCGACATTCCAGAAGAAATAGAAGAGCAGGTGGGCCGCGACGCCCAGGGCGAAGCCCGAGAGCAGCCCGCGCAGGCGCGGGACGCCGTAGAAGACGCCAGCGAGCAGCACCGGCGCGAGCATGCTGTAGAAGAGCGCGTTCGCGTGCAGGCGCGCGCCGAAGAGCACGCCGTCCCAGGCGGGGAAGCCCTGGGCGAGGAGCGCGACGCCGGGCACCCGGCCGAGGCCGAGGTAGGGCAGGAAGAAGAGGCCGCTCGAGCCCACGACCAGGGCGAGCCACCACCCGGCGCCCAGGCGCACGCCGGTGCCCCGCGACCGCAGGCGCACGGTCACGAGCAGGCCGATGAGCACCGCGAGCCCGAGCTGCAGGCCGCCGTAGTTGACCTTGACCTTCTTGAGCGCCGCGGCCGCGTCGACGATGCCGGCGCCGTAGTGCTCGTCGAAGGCCTTGGTCTGGCGCTGGGGCCGGCGGGCCGACTCCTTGAGCACCTTCTCGACCGCGTCCGGCGAGGTGACGCCCGCGCCCACGACGAGCGCCGCGACGCCGGCGACGTGCGGCGACGCCATCGAGGTGCCCATGAAGAAGAGGTAGTCGTCCTTCGTGCGGTCGGACTGGTTGAGGGTGTTCTGCAGCACGCCGTCGGGCTTGCCGTCGTGGTTCTGATCGACCTGCGTGTTGCCGCCCGGCGCGGCGACGTCGATCTGCGGGCCCCAGTTCGAGTAGAAGGTGGTGCTCTCGTCGTACTGCGTGGCCGCGACCGCGATGGCGTGCGGGTAGGCGGCGGGGTAGCTCACGCGCCGGCGGCCGTCGTTGCCCGCGGCGCACACCACGACCACGCCCTTGTCGTGGGCGTACTTGACCGCCTTCTCGAGCACCTTGGACGCCATGCCGCCGCCCAGGCTCATGTTGATGACCTTCGCGCCGTGGTCCGCGGCGTAGCGGATGGCGTCGGCGATGTCGCCGACCGAGCCGAAGCCGCGCGCGGACAGGACCTTGAGCGGCATGATCTTGGCCTTGAAGGCCACCCCGGCGACGCCGACGCCGTTGTTGGTCGCCTGGGCGATGGTGCCGGCCACGTGGGTGCCGTGGCCGTGGTCGTCCTCGTACTTGTCGTTCTTCTCGACGAAGTTCCAGCCCTTGACGAACTCGACGCCGGCGAGATCCGGCACCCGCTTCACGCCGGTGTCGATGACGGCGACGATGACGCCCTCGCCCTGCCCCACCTTCCAGGCCTCGGGCATGTGGATCTGGCGCATGTGCCACTGGTACTTGTACTGCGGGTCGTTCGGGAAGCCGGGCGACTGCGGGCCGACCGGCGCGGCCGGGCCGGCGCTGGCGGCCGCCTCGAGGGGCGGGATGGCGTAGCGCACCTCGCGCTCGGCGGCCTCGACGAGCTCGCTGCGGCGCAGCTCGCCGAGCGCGCGCTGGGCGTCCTCCTCGCTGCGCGCGGTCGCGCGGTAGATGTTCTCGCCCGGCGCGAACGCGTCGAGGCTGAAGGTGAGGCCGGTCCGCCGCTGCAGCGCGGCGAGGGCGGCGGGCTCGGCGCGGTCGCGGAAGTCGACCAGCAGCGTCCGCGGGATCACGTCGGGATCGCCGGCCTGCACCGCGGCGTAGGCCGCGGGTTGGCGCACCTTGGCCTGCTCGGGGCTGGGGTGCCGGCCGAGCCACCACAGGGTGCACACGCAGGCGACGATGATCAGCAACCAGAGGAGGGCGCGGCTCTTGCGTTTCACGTTCGGCCCCTCGGGGCTCATGGCCCGTCGACCTCGTATTATACGGTAGAGAGTGTAAGGCCGGCCTAGGGCACCAGCACGACTTTCCCGATCACCTGGCGATCCTCAAGGATCTTGTGGGCTTCCGCGGCGCGTTCGAGCGGCAGCGTGGTCGTCACCTGCGGCCGGATACGCCCGGCGGCCTGGAGCGCGACCAGATCGAAGAGCCGGCCCTTGGCCGCCATGGTCGACCCGAGGATGGTGAGCTGGCGGGAGAAGACGTACCTGAGATCGGTGCGGGCGTCGTACCCGCTGGTCGCGCCGCAGGTCGTGATCCGGCCGCCGCGAGCCGCGCACAGGATGCTCGTGGGCCAGGTGTCGGCGCCGGTGTGCTCGAACACGATGTCGACGCCGCGGCGCCCGGTCAGGCGCCGCACCTCCGCGAGGAGGTCCTGGCGCGCGGAGTTGACGAGGTGGTCGGCGCCGAGCGCGCTAGCCGCGGCCAGCTTGGCCTCGCTCGAGGCGGCGGCGATGACCTGCGCCCCGCCGAGCTTGGCGAGCTGGATGGCGGCGGTGCCGACGCCCGAGGCGGCCGCGAGCACGAGCACGGTCTCGCCCGGCCGCACCTGGGCCCGGTCGTAGAGCATCTGCCAGGCGGTCAGGAACGTCGTCGGCAGCGCCGCGACCTCGGCGACCGGGACGCCCGGCGGGGCCGGCACGGCGTTCACGGCCGGCACGACCACCTGCTCGGCGTACCCGCCCCAGCAGTGCTCGCCGAGGAGACCATAGGCGCGGCACAGGTTGTCCCGCCCCGCGAGGCACTCGCGGCAGTGCCCGCAGGAGACCCCGGGGTTGAGGACCACGGCGTCGCCCGGCTTGACGTTCGTCACGCCCGCCCCGACCTCGGCGACGACGCCGGCGACGTCGGCGCCGGTGACGTGCGGCAGCGGCAGCCGCAGCCCCGGCAGGCCGCGCCGGACCCAGAGGTCCAGGTGATTCACGGCGCACGCCTGCACCGTGACCAGGATCTCGGTCGGGCCCGGGCGGGGCGTCGCGATCGCCTCGTACTTCAGGCGGTCGATGCCGCCGTGCTCGTGAAACAGGACCGCGCGCATGCGACCTCGCCTCCTCGCCTCGCTCCAGCGCCCAAGGCCCTTAGTACCGCGCCGGGGGGTGCGCGCTATACTATAGGTCATGGCGCGCGATCCCAAGATCACGCCGATCACGCGGCACGAGCCGCGGACCTTCTACGCGACCCGGGTCACCCGCACCGAGAACGGCGAGGTGTGGGACCTGTGGTCGGTCGAGGATGGCCGGCGGATCGGCTTCCTGTCGGTGGTGGACGACAGCCACGTCGTGTACGCGCTCGCGACCGTGCGCCGGGGGACGCCGCACGACGAGGTCGCCGATCTGGTCGAGGGGCTCTTCACGCCGACCTCGACGGACGCCGTGCACCGCGAGATGGTGATCGCCGATTACGACGAGGAGCCCGGGATCCTGGAATCGGATCTCCGGCAGGAGTAGGCGGAAGCGGCGGCTACTTCGCCGGCGCCGAGGCCGGGGCCGGGCCGATGGTCGGCGTGGCCGGCGCCGGACGTGACGCGGGCCCGGTCGCGGGGCCCGGCTGGCTCGCTGCGCGCGGCTGGGTCGCCGGCGGGCGCGGGAGGCGGACGAACGGCACGGTGCTCGGGGCGCGCGGCGGCGGCCGCCGCCCGCCGAAGTTCGGCGCCGGGATGACCCGGGCCGTCGTCAGGACGAGGAAGAGCCCCATCGCGACGTAGATCACGCCGAAGACGAGGTGCGAGCCGCGGCCCTTCGTGGCGCGCCGGCCGAGGTAGACGCGGTAGGCGCCCCACACCGCGAGGACGGCGCCGAGGAAGTACATGACGGCAGGCGGGATCATGCGGTCACTCCCGGCGCGTGCGCGCCTTGCGAGCATACAGCCCGTAGCGCACATCAGAGCGCGGTTCAAGCGCCTGGCGGTGAGGCTCAGGAATCAGATAACAGGGAGGCGGGGAGACGGGGAGTTTCTCTGGGTTGGGTCGTGCCTGTGCGCGCGTCGTGCTCGAGGCGCGCACGGGCATGACCTAACCCAGCCGTCCTCCCCGCCTCCCCGCCTCCCTGTTTCCCATCCCGCCGGAGTCGCGACGGGGCTAGCCGGGGGCTAGCCGGCCAGCTCGATCGCGCGCAGCTCGCGGATGACGGTGACCTTGATCTGCCCCGGGAAGACGAGCTCGTTCGAGATGCGCCGGGCGATCTCGGTCGCCATCTCGGTCGCGCGGGCGTCCGTGATCTGGTTCTCGAGCACGTGGACGCGCACCTCGCGGCCCGCCTGCACGGCGTAGACCCGCTCGATGCCGGGGAAGTTCTGGGCGATGCGCTCGAGGTCGGAGATGCGCTTCACGTACGTCTCGACCATCTCGCGGCGCGCGCCCGGCCGCCCGCCGCTCAGCGCGTCGGCGGCGGCGACGAGGTAGGCGTACACCGATTCGCACGGCTCGTCGCCGTGGTGGGCGCCGATCGCGTTCGC
>DASXVK010000823.1:0-22896 GCA_036504295.1 Polyangia bacterium | reverse complement strand
GAACAGGGAGGCGGGGAGACGGGGAGCGAATCAGGGTTTGGTTGGCGTCAGCGCGAGCCGCCGCGCCGCCGCGAATGGAGCTGACCGACCCGATCAGTCCCCATTCAATTCCTTTTCTCCCCGACTCCCTGTGATCCTGATCCCACCGTCGCGCGCAGTTGCGCCGACGGGCGCGCTCCGGCTACGATGCGGCCGTGGCTGCCGCCTCCATCCCGGCGCTGCTCGCCGAGCTCGACGCCGTGCTCGCGGCGTTGCCGCGGCTGCGCTTCGGCGACCGCTGCTTCCGCTGCGAGGCGAGCTGCTGCCTGCGCGTGCAGGCGGGCACCTACGCGGTGCTGCTGCTGCCAGGGGAGATGCACCGCCTGGTCGCCGAGTACCCGGGGCTGTGCGGCGCCGGGCGCTTCCGGCGCTTCCACGGCATCGAGGTCCTGGTCGGGTGCGGGTGCTCGCCGACCTCGTCGGTGTGCCCGATCAACTGCTGCGGCTTCGACTGCCGCGTCTTCCCCCTCTACGTCGCCGCCGACGCCGCCGGCCGGCCGACGGTACGGGTCGACGACCGCTGCCCGCTCGCGGCCGAGGTGCCGCCGCCGGCGGTCGCCGAGGTCCAGGCGCTCGTCGACGCCCACCCCGCCCTCTTCGGCCCGTACGCGCGCGCGCTGGCCGCGCACTACGCCGCGGTCGCGCGCGGGGCCGCGCCCTACGCCGACGCGGTCCCGATCACCGACGAGCGCGCCTACCTGCGCGCCCAGGGCTTCGCCGTCTGAGGCGCGGCTGAGGCGAGGGCGCTACTTCTTCGGGCCGCTGAAGAGCTGCTGGATGCCCTCGACCATCTCGGTCGCGGCCTGATTCACCTTCTTCTTCGCGATCTCCGTCTGCGGGATCGGCACGGCGCCGATGGCGGTGTTGCACACCGAGCAGACGACCAGCCGGACGCCGTCGGGGGCGCCCTCGGTGCTCAGGGTGAAGGTGGCCTCGTGCGCTCCAGTCGGGCACTTGGGCATCGGTCTCCTCCTTGCGCTCGCGATGGTGACGCGCGGCCCGGGCCGTGTCAATGGCCGCGGCGCGTTACTCCTTGTGGTACGGCTCCCCGCGGATCATGGTGGCCACGCGGTAGAGCTGCTCGACGAGGACCAGCCGCGCCAGACGGTGCGGCAGCGTGAGCCGCGAGAGCGACAGCTTCCGGGCGGCGCGGGCCAGCACCGGCGCGGGCAACCCCTCCGCGCCGCCGATGAGGAACGCGATCCCGGCGCGGCCGTGGTTCATCTCGCCCTCGACGAAGCGCTTGAGCTCGACCGAGGTCCACTCGGCCCCGTGCTCGTCGAGGGCGCACAGGAGATAGCGCTCCGGCACCCGGGCGAGCGCCGCCTCGGCGTCCCGCAGCTCGCAGAGCTCCGTCGGCAGGTAGTGCTGGAGGCGGTCGAGGTACTCGGCCACGCTCTCGCGCAGCGGCCGCTCGCGCACCTTGCCGACGCAGAGCACGAGCAACCGCATCCCCCGTGCCCTCCTCAGGCCAGCCGGCCCCGCGCCGCGGCCGGTGCGGGGTTAGTAGGCGTGCTCCGCCGAGAGCCGAGCCTCCGGCGGGATCTCGAGGCCGATGCGGGGCGCGTCGCTCCACAGCCCCTCGAGATCGTAGAACTCGCGGAGCTGATGGTAGAAGACGTGAACCACCACGTCCCCGAGGTCGACGAGGATCCACTGACCCTCGCTGTCCCCCTCCACGCCGAGAGGCCGCACGCGCTCCTTGGCCATGCGCTCGACGATCCCGTCCGCGATGGACTGGACCTGCCGGTCGCTCCGGCCGCTCACGACGAGGATGAAGTCGGTGTACGAGGTAGCCCCGCGGACGTCGAGGAGCACGGGCTCCAGCGCCTTCTTCTCGAGGGCCGCCTCGGCAGCGACCAAGGCCAGACGTTTCGTGTCACTCACGTTCCGAATAACTCGCCTCCAGGACCGGCCGGCTGCCGCCGAGATGCCGGCATGCGGCACCCCCGCGACCGTCGGCGCAAGGCTGGGAGCCACCGGTTCCGGCTTCCCAGACGTCATCGTATGTCATTGTAACAACGGCCCCCAGCGGCCGCAATCATGAGGCCGAGCCGCCGGCCGGGGGAGGATCGCCCGGGAGCGGGCCGGCGGGCGGCGGACCGGCGGCGGCCGCCTCGGCCTGGGCCTTGACCTCGGCCCAGACCGCGTCGAAGCGGTCGACCAGCTCGCGCAGGTAGGTGGCGCCCGCGGCCCCGAGCTCCTCGTCGACGACGCGGGCGGTCTTGCGCAGGAAGCCCTCGTCGGAGAGGTTGGCGGCGACCTCGTCGAGCACCTCGTCCTCGGTCGCCGCGGCGGGGCCGCGGCGGAAGAGCCGGCCCAGCGCGCGGGGTGCGCCCTTCAGGCCGAGCGCGGCGCGCCCGGCGGCGCGCTCGAAGACGCGGCCGACGAGCTCCCGGTGCAGCGACTCCTGCACCCGGTCCATGGCGAAACGCAGCCGCGCCGCGTCCGCGCCCTTGACCGCGGCGCCGACGTGATGGCGGGCGCAGTAGTGGTCGAACAGCGTCCCCATCTGGAACGTGTGCACCATCTCGTCGACCCGGCGGCCGACGGCGAGCACCGGGAAGACGCGGCGCCAGTAGCGGGCGAGGACCAGCGTCAACGCGGCGAGGGTCGCGTTGCGCAGCATCGTCGTCTGCCGGTCCTCGCACAGCACCAGGATCGCCGAGCGGTCGAGGTCCACCTGGCGCCGGTCGGCGAGGCGGCGGAAGAGCCGCCCGCGGGCGATCCCGGTGAGCACGTCGTCGACGACGGGGATGGGGATGACGCCCACGACGCCGGCGAGGAGCGAGCCCTCGATGACGAGCCGCCGGTGGGTCACGAGGTGGTCGACGGGACTGGGGGGCAGGAGCATCGTCATCGCGATCCGGCTCCGGGTGGGATCAGCCCCTCGAGGAGCTGCTGCTGCTCGACGTGGTAGCGGCGCCGCGCCGGCTCCGTGAGGTGGTCCGGCGCGGCGAGCGGGAGGTCGACGCCGGTCGCGACCGCGCTGGCGTGCTCGAGCTGCGCGGTGACCTCGCGGTCGCCCTGGCGGAAGGTGAAGGTCGCGGTCACGTTCGCGGCGAGCGGCAGGCCGGAGGCGGCGTCGAGGTCGAGGGTGCCCGCGAGGGCCTGCACCGCGACGGTCGCGCGCCAGGCGCGCGCGCCCTCGGGCGCGGCGGCGAGCGGGCGCGGCGTCGGGGCCAGCGCGAGCCGCACCCGCACGGCGGGCCGCCCGCCGGCCGTCACCGGCCCCTCGCTGCGGCCGGCGGCGAAGCGGCCCACCAGATCGCCGAGCGCCCCGACCGCCCCGAAGGCGTTCTCGCGCACCCGGTCGGCCTCGCCCTCGTCGGCGCGGCGGCGCACGAAGCGGCCGTAGCGCGGCCGCACGTAGAGGTCGCGATCGAGGACGTAGTGCTCGAAGCCCTGGTCGCGTGAGTTCTGGTGGCGCGCGTGGAAGCGGCCGCCGGCGCCCGCCTCGAGCAGGTACTCGTCCTCGAGCTCGTCCGCGGGCTGCCCGGGGACGCTCACGCGGACCTTGGTCTTGGCCTCGAAGCGGTGCGGGCCGAGCCGCCGCCACAGCTCCGCGTGCGGCGCCCCGAGCGCCGCGCTCACCTCGGCGGGCCCGAGCGTCCCCCGGGCGAGCCACGCCGGCGGCGCCGCGCCGGCGGCCGCGGGCGCGGCGGGCGCGCCGCCGCTGCCGCACCCACCCCCCAGGGCGGCGACGGCGATCGAGAGCAGGAGCGGCCAGCGCATGAAACCCTCTGTTGCTAGCGCCGATCACGGGGGGTGTCAACGTGCTTGCCCCGCCGCCGTCCGTCTGATACTCCCCAGAGGATGCCCCGGCGCACCCGCCATACCCTAGCCGGCGACCACCCGGGCGCCCCCTGGCCGCGGCGCGGCGCGCCGGCCGGAGGCGCCGCGTGAACGAGGCCCTCGCGACCCTGCTCGGCCCGCCCGCGGGGTACGTCTTCGCCCTGGTGTGGGGCGCGGTGTGGGGCAGCTTCTACAACGTCGTCATCGTCTTCGGCGAGGGCCGGCGCGCCTCCCTGGTCCGCCCCGGCTCGCACTGTCTCGCGTGCGGCACCCCGATCCGGTTCTACGACAACATCCCCATCCTGTCGTACCTCATCCTGCGCGGCCGCTGCCGGGCGTGCGGCGCGCGCTTCTCCCCCCGCTACGTCATCGTCGAGGTCCTGGCCGCGCTCCTCGCCGTCGCGCTCTACTGGCGCTTCGTCGTGGCTGACGTCCTCGGCGCGCCGTTCGTGATGCGGCTGGCGTGGTTCCTCGTGTACGAGAAGCTCGCCGGCCTCCTCCTCGTGCTCTCGGCCATCGACCTCACGACCCTGCTCATCCCCGACAAGATCACCTACCCGTCGATCCCGGTGATGGCCGCGCTGTCGCTGCTGCTGCCGCTGCCGCGGTGGTGGGACGGCCTCGTCGGCGCAGTCGCCGGCTATGCGGTCATCTGGATCATCGCCGAGGTCTACTACCTGGTGCGGCGGCGCGAAGGCATGGGTCTCGGCGACGCCAAGCTCCTCGCCATGATCGGCGCCGCGCTCGGCTGGCGCGCGCTGCCGTTCGTGATCTTCCTGGCCTCGCTGCAAGGGAGCGTGCTCGGCATCGTCGGCCTGCTCACCGGGGCGCGCCTGCCCGCCGGCCTGCCGGAGGACGAGCCCACGCCCGCGCCGCCCGAGGCGCCGCCGGCCACCGCCGCGCCCGCCGCGGCCGCGGCGCCCGCGGCGCCCGCGCCCGCCGCGTCGCTCCGCTTCGCCGCGATCCCGTTCGGCCCGTTCCTCGCGGTGGCGGCGCTCGAGTACCTCTTCCTCGCCCAGGTGCTCCGGCACTACCTCGCGTTCTTCTGGCTGTAGCGCGGCCCCCCCGACCAGGACCGTCGAGTTCTCCCTTCTCTTCCGTCGCTGACGCTGACGCAAACGCAGACGAGTTCGCGAGCACAGGCTCGTCAGCGTCGGCGTCCGCGTTGGCGTCAGCGAGAGAGCACTGGGGAGAACTCGACGGCCCTGCCCCCCCGACGACTCCTGCTTTACATCCGTGCGTTGACTGGGTTACATATTCCGGACGTCCACTAAGGGACCCTGGGAGGGTCCCTTTGACCCCCCGCGCAGAGTGCTGGCAGGCACAGCCCGCCAGCACTCACGCGAACGATTGACGGCGCGGCCGCAGCGCGCGGCGGCGCAGGTCTCGCACCGGAGGCGCCCGTGAAGGAACGCTCGATGAAGATCCTCTTCGCCCCCTTCGAGAGCGCGGAGCACTTCCTCAAGTACTACGACCCGGTGCTGGAGTGGGGCGGCATCATCGTGCCGACCAAGGCGACCCTGCCGCCGGAGACCCCGGTCGTCGTCGAGGTCGCCTTCCCGGGCCTCCCGAACCGCGTGCTGGTCCGCGGCTTGATCGTCGACCGCGACGAGGAGCGCGACGGCCTGGTGGTGAAGCTGAACCACAGCGAGCTCAGCAAGCGCGATTTCCTGGTCTCGGCCGCGCGCGGCGAGGTCGGCCTGGCGTGGCGCCGGCGCCACCGCCGGTTCCCGGTGCGCCTCAAGGCGGTCTTCCGCACGACCGAAGGCAGCGGCCCCATCGCCGAGGCGCACACCGAGGACCTGTCGGGCAGCGGGATCTTCCTGCGCACGCCGCAGCTCCTCGCGGTGCGCACGCCGGTCGTCGTCGTCGTCGACCCGGCCGACGGGAAGGGCCCGATCGAGATCCCCGGCCGCGTGGCCTGGGTGCGCCGCGATCCGCCCACCTCGGGGTTCGGCGTCACCTTCGAGACCCTCTCGGGCGACGCGATGAAGCGCCTGCGCAAGGTCATGCGCGAGCTGAAGAGCTCGGGCAAGATGCTCGAGGTCACCGACCAGTCGCAGCAGGGGCAGGGGCCGAGCGGCGAGGGCTGAGCGACAGCGTCAGGGCGTCTTGCTCCCGGCGCTGTAGCTGACGTCGGCGATCGCCTCGAACTCCGTCGGCGCCGGGATCTCGATCAGGTCGAGCGCCTCGATGCAGTCGCGGGCCGGGGCGAGGCCCTTCTCGTTGAGGACCTTGACCGCGAGCAGCCCGTCGGCGGTGGTGTTGCGCGGCCGCGACACCGCCAGGCGCAGGGTCGCGCTGAGCACGAGCCGGGGGTTGCGCTGGGCGCGGGCCACCAGGCAGTCCTTCAGGCGCGTCATGGCGCGCTCGACGTGCCAGCGGGCCTCCTTGTCCTTGCCGCGCGTGAGCTTCACGCTCTGGCGGAAGCCCCCGCGGGCCGCCTCGGCCGCCTCGATCGCCTTGCGCGCCGCCGCCACCCGGCGCGCCTCCCAGGCGCGGTAGGCCGCGACGTCCGCGAGCGTGAGGCCGGTCACCTTCACCTTGACCCGCGGCGGCGCCGCGGTCTTCGCGGGTTGCCCGGGGCGGCGGCTGCTGTTGTCGCTGACGCCGCGGCGCCCCTCGCCCTGGAGCAGCGTGAAGTGGCAGCGCACGTCGGCCTCGCCGCCCGCCTTCACGCCGTCCTCCTTGTAGCAGGTGCCTGGCCGCGCCTTGCCGTCGAGGGTCACGTCGAGCAGCACGCGGCACACGATCCGGCTGGTGCGGTTGATGACGTGGCTCTTCACCACGCCGCCGCCCTCCCGGCCGTGCAGCTCCACCTCGGCCGACGGCTGCACCTCGACGAGCCGCGAGTCCGCGGCGGTCGCCGGCGTGCACGGCGGCGCCTCCTCGGCGGCCGCCACGACGGGGATGACGGCGAGCACGGCATACGCGAGGACGCAGAGCGAGAGCTGCATGCCGGGAGCGTAACGTCACCCCCACGCCGGGGCAAGGCGACACTGATCGCTCTCGCGCTCGGACCACCCTCGCGGGCACGGGCAGGGGCACGGGCACGGGCACGAGGGAGCTCGCCCGATGCCGGGCCGTCCCTTCTCAGGTTCGGCGCTCGTGCCCGTGCCCCTGCCCGTGCCCCTGCCCGGCAGTTTCCGCCGTGCGGCGCGGACGTCGGAGCGACCGGCAGCGATCGCACCCGACCGTCGCAGACGCGTTGACAGCCGCGCGGCCGCGCGTTAGAAGCATAAGCTCGCGTCCCTGCTCGGGGGCGCTCACGCACTCCATGCCAACCCGAGATCAGTCTACAACGAGGCTCGTCTCTGACTCGCCTCAGTCGCACCTGTACGCCGTGATCATGGCCGGAGGCGGGGGCACCCGTCTGTGGCCCGCCAGCCGCCGCAAGCGCGCGAAGCAGTTCCTGTCCCTGGGGGGCAGCGGGGGCGAGAGCCTCCTCGGCGCCACCGTGCGGCGCCTGGGGCCGGTCGCGCCGCTCGCGCGCACGTTCGTCGTCGCCGCCGGCAGCCAGGTGGGCGATGTGCTGCAGGCCGTACCGGGCCTGCCGCGCGAGAACGTCATCGCCGAGCCGGTCGGCCGCAACACCGCGCCGTGCATCGGCCTCGCCGCCGAGGCCATCGCGGCCCGCGACCCCGACGCCGTGCTCGCCGTGCTGCCGGCCGACCACCACATCGGCGACGAGCCGGCGTTCCAGGCGGCGGTGGCCGCGGCCCTCGAGCTCGCGGCGCGCGAGGACCGCATCGTCACCGTCGGCGTCCGGCCGAGCCGTCCCGAGACGGGCTACGGCTACATCCGGACGTCGCCGGCCCCGGTCGCGGGCCCCGCCTTCGAGGCCGAGGCCTTCGTCGAGAAGCCCGACGGCGTGACCGCGCGACGCTACCTCGAGAGCGGCCGCTATCTCTGGAACAGCGGCATGTTCTTCTTCCCGGCGCGGCGCATCCTGGCCGAGATCCGGGAGCACCTGCCGGACATGGCCGGCCCCCTCGACGAGCTGCGCGCGGCGTTCACCACCGCCGGCGCCGACGCCGCGGCGACGATCCAGCGGGTCTTCCCCGGGCTGCGCTCCATCTCCATCGACTACGGCGTCATGGAGCACGCCGCCGGGATCCTGGTGCTGCCCGCGGACTTCGGCTGGAACGACGTCGGCTCCTGGAGCGCCCTCAGCGACATCAACCGCAAGGACGCCGACGGCAACGTCGCGCTCGGCGAGACGCTCGTGCGGCACGCCGCGAACAACGTCGTCGTCTCCGAGTCCGGCCAGCTCGTCGCGCTGGTGGGCGTCGAGGGCTTCATCGTCGTCACCACCCCCGACGCCGTGCTCGTGTGCCCGAAGGACCGCGCCCAGGAGGTGCGGGAGATCGTGGCCGAGCTGGAGCGCCGGGGCCTCGCGCGTTATCTGTGATCCAGCGCGCCGCGCGCGCGCTTCTCGGAGCCAGTGAGGTCTCGATGAACCCGAGGGTCTTTCGCGAGTACGACATCCGCGGCCTGTCCGACACCGAGCTCACCGACGACTTCGTCGCGGACCTGGGCCGGGCGGCGGGCACCCACCTCAAGCGGCACGGCTCGCGCCGCTTCGTGCTCGGCCGTGACTGCCGCCTGTCGTCGCCGCGGCTGCACGCCGCCTTCCTGCGCGGGCTCCTCGAGACCGGCGCGCAGGTGATCGACGTCGGCGTGGTGCCGACGCCGGTGCTGTACTTCGCCGCGTTCCACTGCGACGCCGACGGCGGCGCGCAGATCACGGGCAGCCACAACCCGCCCGAGTACAACGGCTTCAAGGTGCTGCGCGGCAAGACCACCATCTTCAGCGACGAGATCCAGGCGCTGCGCCGGCTCGTCGAGGCGCGCGACTTCGACCTCGCCCCCGGCGGCCAGGTGGAGGAGCAGGACGTGCTCGGGCCGTACATCGGTCACGTCGCCGGCGGCATACACATGGGGCCGCGCCGCTTCAAGGTGGTCGTGGACGCGGGCAACGGCACCGGCGGGGTCACCTGCGTGCCGATCCTGCAGAAGCTCGGCTTCGACGTGACGCCGCTCTACTGCGAGATGGACGGGCGCTTCCCCAACCACCACCCCGATCCCACGGTCGAGGCCAACGTCGCCGACCTGCGCGCGATGGTGAAGCGCGAGAAGGCCGAGCTCGGCATCGCGCTCGACGGCGACGCCGACCGCATCGGCGTGGTCGACAGCCGCGGCCGCATGGTGTGGGGCGACCAGCTCATGATCCTCTTCGCCCGGGAGATCCTCAAGGAGCAGCCGGGCGCGACCTTCGTCTCGGAGGTCAAGGCGTCGAAGACGCTGTACGACGACATCGCGCAACACGGCGGTCGGGCGATCATGTGGAAGGTGGGCCACTCCCTCATCAAGTCGAAGATGAAGGAGGAGCACGCGCTGCTCGCGGGCGAGATGAGCGGCCACATGTTCTTCGCCCACCGGTACCTCGGCTACGACGACGCCGTCTACGCGGCGGTGCGCCTGGTCGAGATGCTGTCGCTCTCCGGCGAGACGCTGGCCGACCACGTGGACACGCTGCCGCGCACCTTCAACACCCCCGAGATCCGCGTCGAGGTGCCCGAAGAGGTGAAGTTCGAGGTCGTGCGCCGCGCCACCGAGTACTTCCGCGCGCGCCACGAGATCGTGGACGTCGACGGCGTGCGCATCCTCTTCCCGGACGGCTGGGGTCTCATCCGCGCGTCGAACACGCAGCCGTGCCTGGTGCTGCGCTTCGAGGCCGCGACGCAGGAGCGCCTCGCGGAGATCCGCCGCGAGATCGAAGCCCGCCTGCGCGACATCGAGGCCGAGGCCGAGCACGAGCAAGCGCAGCCCCCCGCCTAGGAGCGTGCGGGGAAATGCAACACGGAGGCACGGTGACACGGAGTAAGGTCCTGAATAATCAGAATCATCCTCCGTGCCTCCGCGTCTCCGCGTTGCATCTGCAGTTCCCCGCAGCCTGCTAACCGGGGCTGCTGCCGCTCGCCGCTGGGCGGCCCGGCTGCGGCACCGCCGCCGGCGTCGCGAGGTCGACCCCGGTGCGGGAGCGGAGCGAGCTGACGAGCGCCCGCGCCTCCGGATCGGCGACCAGCGCGAAGGCGGCGTACAGCACCGCGCCGACGGCGGCGCGCGCCAGCAGCTGCGCGAGGTGCGCGCCGAAGCCCGCCTGCGGCGACGCGAGGGTGATCCGCGACACCGCGAGCGCCATCCCGACCGCCCCGGCGGCGTAGAGCGCCATCTGGCGGAGCCCGAGGTCGAACGGCAAGTGGCGGCGGCCGGCGACGCCAACGGCGACCACGAGCGCCAGCGAGGCCAACCCCGTCGCGGCCGCGGAGCCGCCCGCGCCGAAGCGGGGCACGAGCGCGAGGTTGAGCACCACGTTCAGCGCGGCGGCGCCCGCGGCGATCAGGGCGGTGAGGCGCGACTTCTTCGCCAGGAACAGGCCGGCGCCGACGTACACCCGCGCCCCGAACACGAGGGCGCCGGCGAGCAGCAGCGGCAGCAGGTTCTGCGCCGCCCGGTACTTGTGGGACGCCAGGACGATGATGAGGTCCTCGCGCACGGCCCACAGGCCGGCGATCATGGGCAGCGCGGCGAGCGCGTACAGCCGGTTGATGCGCGACACGAGCGCGCTCGCGGCCGCTGCCCCCTCGTGCTCGTACGCGTTCGTGAACATCGGGACGACCGCCAGCTCGAGCGGCTTGGCGAAGAAGATCGCGAGCTGCCACACGAGGCTGAAGGCGGCCGTGTAGTACCCGAGCTCCCGCTCGGTACGGAAGAGCTGAAGGATCACGCGGTCGCCCATCAGGAGCACGAGGCTCGCGGCCTCGAAGATGACGAGCGGCAGCCCGAACGTGAGCCCCTCGCGCGCGAGTGACCACCGGAAGCGACCGGGGTTGATGGACGTGCCCGCGAACGCCACCCGCAGCGCGACGGCGGTCATCACCGCCTCCGCGATCAGGATCCCGAGGTAGAACCCGCTCAGCCGCGCCGGGCCCGCCATCAGCCACAGCACGAACAGCATGATGAACGGCAGCCCCAGCAACGCCGCGCCGACCGAGGTCAACGCATACGCCCGCGAGTCCTCGCGCGCCCGCATGAAGCTCTGGGCGAACGAGAACAGGGCCCGCGCCGGGATGATGAGCGAGGCGATGGCGAGGGGCCACACGAGCCGCCGCGGGAGCACGCGGTGCAGCGCGACGTCGGCGACCACGCACACGAGCGCCGCGGCCCCGCCCAGGATCAGGGCGGCGTAGAAGAACGTCGAGGCGAAGCTGGCGCGGTCCTCCGGGGTGCGGTCGTTCACCGGCCACAGCCGGACGATGGAGTTCTGCAGGCCCAGCTTCGCCCCGGCGACCCCGGCGAGGAGGATCACCTGGATGAGCCCCATCGCCCCGTAGTCCTCGACGTCGAGGGTGCGGGTGAGGAGCGGGTAGGAGATCATCCCCGCGATCATCGCGGCCACCCCGGCGCCGGCGTAGTGCGACGCCCGCCGCAGCAGGCTGCGGATCGACTGGGGGGGGCTCATCGGCGGGCTCAGTGCAGCAGGTGGGGCCCGGCGGCCGGGCCCCCGAGGCCGAGGACCCGCGCGGTCCGGCGGTAGGCGGCGCCGGCGGCGCGCTCGGCCCAGCCCTCGACCATGCCGGCGAAGGGCGCGAGGTCGTCCGGCGCGAAGTACGCCGCCTCCTCGACGCCGACGAAGGACCGCGCCCAGGCGCCGAGCGACAGGCTGCCCTCCTGCCGGTAGCGCCACGACGAGATGAGGTCCTTGTCCTCGACCACCCACTTGCGGCCCCAGGTCGGCTCGGTCGCCGGCACCGGCTGCCCGGTGAGGTCGAGGTAGAGCGCGCGGATGACGTCCATGCCGTTCGCGTCGACGAAGAGGCGGAAGGTGACCCCCGGGCGCGGGTTGACGTCGAGCACCTTGTACTGCCCGTCGCGCGCGTCGAAGCGGTGGCCGATGTCGATGATGCCGCGGTACCCGGTCGCCTGCGCCAGCCGCCGCGTGTTGCCCTCGACGACCTCGTTCGGCAGGCAGATCCCGAGACTCGTCATGCCGACGTGCACCGGGAACTGCCGGAGCTTCTGGCCGGTGATGCCGAACCGGCACCGCGACTGCGCGTCGAAGTACCCGTCGAACATCCAGACCGTGGTGTCGTCGCCCGGAATGTACTCCTGCAGCATCAGGTTCGCGCACCCCGGCTCGTCGAGCCGCGCGTACGCCGCGAGGAGCTCGTCGCGGTCGCGGACGATGATCATGCGCAGCCCGGTGCGAGCCTGCAGCCGCCGTCCGTCGATGCCCTTGAGCATGAGCGGGAAGCGCACCCGGTCGAGGAACGCCGGCAGCTCCGCCGCGCTCGTCGGGAAGAGCGTGTCCGCGGTGGGCACGCCGATGCTCTTGCAGAGATCGTGGAGGTTGCGCTTGTCGGTCAGCCGCTCGACGAGCCCCGGCGGCTGCACCGGGAAGAGGAACGCCTCCTCCAGCTCGGCGCCGTGCGCCGCGAGGAAGCCCGCCGTCGAGTCGCCGGTGTGCAGCAGGATCGGCCGCCCGCCGATCACGCGGGCGGCGCCGCGCAGGAACGACACCGTCTCGGACGCCGGGGCCGCGTCGAAGTCCCACACGAAGCGCCCGGCGAGGTAGCGCGAGCGCATGCCGAACGACCGCTCGCTCCGGTCGAGGCCGTACACCTTCACCCCGAGCCGCCCGAGGCTGCGGATGGCGTTCAGCGCGCCGTAGTCCTCGGCCCGGAAGACGAGCACCGGCGTCGAGACGTCGAGGTCGCGATCGCGCCTGCCGGCGCTCACGGGGCACCCTCCCACAGGATGGGCTCGGTCGGCCGCGGCCGGCCGGTCATCCGTTCTCCCTGGACCGGCCGCATCACGAGCTCACCGTCCTTCATGACGAACACGGCCATGAGGTCGTCGATGTGCTCGAGGACAAAGTCGAGGTCGTGCAGCTGGTTCGTACGCTCGAGGTAGCGGACGCTGTTGCTCACGAGGAACGCGGTGGGCGGCTGGCCGCGCCAGCGCTCGACGGCGGCGCGGGTGTCGTCGTCCTCCGGCTCGTAGCCGGCGTCCATCAGGCCGGCGCCGATCCGCGCGCAGCAGTACTGGTCCTCCTCGCGGAACTCGCCGCGCGAGCCGGCGCCGATGAGGGCGATCTGCTCGTGGCGGCCGACGAGGTGGCGGGCCTGGGCGGTGACGTTGCGCATGCACGCCGCGTAGACCGCGGGCGCCGCGCGCCCCTCGTGCAGCAGCTGCGTCCCCGCCGTCGAGAGCAGGATCATCGGCCGCGTCAGGTCGGTGCGCGCCGCGATCTCGGCCGGGCTGTTGGTCATGTCGAAGCCGTACGGCATGTTGCCGCCCAGCTCCCCGGCGAGGAGCGGGTTCGTGAGCCGCGCGGCGAGCGGCACCGCCGCCTCGAGCGACGGCGTCGGGAAGCAGCGCCAGCCGATGGCGACCGCGGTGCAGGCCGTGGTGGTCGCGCGGATGACGTCGACCGCGACGATGGCGTGCTCCGCGCAGTACTTCTTCGCGGCCTCGGGCAGGAAGTCGATCACGAAGCGCGGCATGTCAGGGCCTCCGGCGGCCGACGCGGGCGGCGACGTGCGGCCGGATCTCCTCGGGGAGCGGCGGCCGCAGGTTGTCCCGGAGGAACGCGTCGGAGTGGATGCCGCGCCGGTAGATCTCGACCCGCAGCAGCTCCTCGATGCGGATGTTGCACAGGTGCACGTCGCGCCCGAAGTGGTCCAGCAGCGCGAACTGGCTCGGCTTGTTCGGCGCCTCGAAGATGAGGATGTCGTGGCCGAACGCCTTCACGAACATGTCGGCGAAGCCCCGGTTGAGCTTGCCGTGCTCGTCGAAGAGGCCGACGCTGTTCGCGCTCTCGCGGGCCTCGACCACGAGCTGGAGCGCGCCGGCGTCGAGCCAGCGGCGGCCCTGGTCGATGAGGAACTCGACGGTGTCCTCGTCGAACGCGCCGGTGTGCTTCTTGCCGAGCTCGAACTGCACCTCGAGCCCGCGCTCGGTCGCCATGCGCACGACCTCCGCGGGCGGCAGCGGCATGTCCGTGAAGCCCTCGCCGGCCTCGATCCGCGTGAAGCCGAGACCCGCGACGAGGTCGAGGTAGGCCGGGAGCTGCTTCTGGTGGACCGCGATCTCGAAGGGCCCGCCGCCGGTGACGGTGCGGACGTGGTGCTTCTTCGCCGCCGCGAGCTTGAGCCTGGTCGCCTCCTCGCGGGCGACGAGCCAGCACGCCATCGAGATCTTCAGGATCGAGATGAGGTGCGCGCTCTGGGCGAGGTGGCTCTCGAGCGTGACCGGGTCGTAGCCCGGGTCGAACGGGCTCGAGCGCGGCGGCAGCGGCGGCACGCCGATCCTCTCCAGGTAGCCCCAGGTGCTGATCTTCTGCACGTTCGCGCGGGTGATGCGCCGTATGGCCGTCATGGTGGCCCCTCCTCCTCGGCCGAGGTCTCCTCGGCTCGTCCTCAACCCACTTGGGCGGCCGACCCCGACGCCGCCGGCCGGTCGCTGCGCGCGAGCACCACGTAGTGAGCCCCGGCGTCGCGCAGCCCCGGGACCTGACGGTCGGCGAGCGCCTGCAGCCGCTCGTGCACCCGCACCGTCGCCTCTCTCGACATGACCTTGCGGTCGAAGAACGTGAGCGGACCGAAGCCGACCGACACGCTGCGAACCTTCGTGAGGCCCGCCGCGGCGAGCCAGCCGTCGACGTCCGGCGGCGCGTGGCGGTAGGAGGGCGGCGTCGCGGCCGCGGCGCCGCGCTGGCCGCGCCACGAGATCAGCCGCTCGACCGCGCGGTGCGCGAACCAGGCGGCGCGCCGCGTGCGCGGGTTGCGCCCCGGGTCGAGCGCGTGGAACAGGCTCCAGCGGTTGTCGGCCGTGACCAGCAGGTGGCCCCCGGGCCGGACGAGCCGGCCGAGCGCGGCCACGGTCGCGGCCGGATCCTTCACCCACGGCAGCAGGCCGAGCCCGAGGACGAGGTCGAAACCGCCGTCGTCCGCGAGCTGGGCGACGTCGGCGCGGCGGGTGGTCACGCGGCTCGCCACGCCGTGGTCGGCGGCCCGCCGCCGCGTCAGCTCGAGCATCCCGGGGGCGATGTCCACCGCGACGACGCGGTAGCCGCGCGCGGCCAGCGCGACGCTCGCGAGGCCGGCCCCGCACCCGACGTCGAGGACGCGCGCGCCCGCGGGCAACGCGAGCCCCGCGATCCAGCGCAGGCTCACCCCCATGCGGTCGCGGTACACGGCGCCGTCGAGGCTGCCCTCGCCGTAGACGTCGCTCCAGTAGGCGGAGCGCGCGTCAAAGTACGTGGCGACGTTGCTTGCTGCCGAATCGTGGGACGCTGCCTGGACGGCAGACGTGGAGCTGGCCTGGCGCACCCGCCCCTCTCCTTCCCGGCGCCCGGCCGGGCTCAAACGCTGACCTGTGCCGCACCGGGCGCGGCGTCGGAATTCTCAGGTTTGATGCAGGATCAACTCAGGATGTGTGAGGGGAGGAGAGGGGCGGAGCGGACCGGAGCGGAGGTTACTTGGGCGGGTCGGCGTGGGTGAAGAGGGCGTCGACGGCGTGGAAGCCGACCGCCATCGACAGGCCCTTCTCGCCGTTCGCGAGCGTCACGTCGCCCTTGAGGAAGGCCTTGAGCAGCGAGTTGTTCTGCACCTCGGCGAGGTCGATGGAGCAGTCGCTGTTCGTGTCGAACATGCTCTGGATGGTGGCCGCGCCGCTGCCGGCCTCGCAGGTGCAGGTCGCGCCCGCCAGGGTGCACTTGGCCTCGATCTGCTGCTGGAGGAGGACCTGGACCTCGGGGAGGATCTTCGTGTTGAGGTCGCTCTCGCTGATGGCGCCGCCGATGCGGCCGTTCTCGAGCGACTTGCCGTCGGCCGAGACGTCGAACTCCACGTGCACCGCCTGGAGCGCGAGGTTCAGCGAGCCGGTCTGCCCGGCCGCGGCCAGCGGGATGTTGAGGGTGAGGGCCGCCGCGCTGCCGCCGTACGCGCCGCCGCCGTTCTTGATCTTGCCGCCGAAGTAGGCCGCCGCCGGGCTGTTGGCGGCGTCGACGGTGAAGGTGCCGCCCGGCTGGGGGCCGGCCGTCAGGGTCTGGCCCACGCCGAGGAAGGCCCACATGTTCGACGAGGCCGACGCCTGGATGTCCTGGGCGTAGAGCGCCATGAGGACGATGATGCTGCCGGCCTTCATGGCGTCGTCGACCGAGGTCTGGGGGCTGGTCGAGCCCATCTGCGGGCCGAGCGCGGCGAGGATGTTGCCGAGCTGGTTGTCGACGGTGCCGTTGCCGTCGAGGTCGAAGGCGAGATCCTTCGCGTCCTGGGAGGTCGCCGGCAGCACGAGCTCGTCGATGACGAACTGGTGCTCGGGGTAGGCCCACGCGCCCTTGTCGACCGTGCCGGTGTTGCTGGCGGGGCTATCCGAGCCGCAGCTCATCACGAAGCCCGCGCTCGCGACCAGCGCCGCAACCGAAAGCCATCCACTCTTCCTCATGCTCATGACCTCTCCCGTTGGGCTCCGGCGACATGCCGAAGGACTCGACCATCACGGGCGCACAGCGGGCCCGCACGGCGCTCATTTAACCGATTTTCAACCGCCGGATCAAGAGCACCCGCACGCCGCGGGGCCAGGGCCCGCGGCTGCCGGCGGGCCGGCGCCCCGCCGAGGCTCACGGGCGTGTCCGTCGGCAGTGGAGTGCAGGCGGTCGGCGCGGGTCAGAGGAACGCCAGCCACTCGGGGTGGCGGGGGCGCTCGCCCTTGACGGTGTCGAAGAAGATGGCCTGGAGCTTGCTCGTCACCGGGCCCACCTGGCCCGCGCCGACGCGCCGGCCGTCGACCTCGCGCACCGGGGTGAGCTCGGCGGCGGTGCCCGTCAGGAACAGCTCGTCGGCGATGTAGAGCTGATCGCGGGCCATCACGCTCTCGACCACCTCGACGCCGGCCTCCCGGGCGAGCTGGATCACGGTGTCGCGGGTGATGCCGGCGAGGATCGGCGAGGAGAGCGGCGGGGTGTAGAGCCGCCCGCCCTTGACCATGAAGACGTTCTCGCCCGTGGCCTCGGACACCTGCCCCTGCGGGTCGAGCATGATGGCCTCGTCGTAGCCGTCGCGCAGCGCCTCGCGCTTGGCCAGGATCGAGTTCACGTACTGGCCGCAGATCTTGCCCTTCGACATGCTCGAGTTGACGCCGGTGCGGGCGAAGGACGAGACGCGCACCTTGATGCCGGCCTTGAGCCCGGCGTCGCCCAGGTACGAGCCCCAGGTGTAGGCGACGACCGCGACGCGGGTCGGGTTGTCCAGGGCGCCGAGGCCCATCATCGGATCGCCGATGAACGCGAGCGGCCGCAGGTAGGCCTCGCGCATGCCGTTCTTGCGGATCGTCTCGAGGCACGCGGCCACGACCTGCGCGCGCGTGAACGGGACGTCGATGGTGCAGATGTGGCACGACTCGAAGAGCCGGTCGACGTGCTCCGCGAGCCGGAACACGGCCGAGCGCCCATCCGCGCGCCGATAGCAGCGGATCCCCTCGAAGGCGCCGAGGCCGTAGTGCAGGGTGTGGGTGAGGATGTGCACCTGGGCGCGGTCCCACGCGACGAATTCTCCGTCGAGCCACACCCACTCTGTCGACTTCTGGACCATGGCCATGCCGGCCTCCGAGGGTTCTCTACTCCGATTACCGCGAACGGGCTGGGGGCGTCAACGAAAAGGCTAGGAATTCAGCGTCGGAGCAGCGTCGAGGGGGTTCAGCTCTTGCGCGACTCGGGCGCCAGGCCCTGGGCGGTGCGGCGCGAGTTGATCAGCCGCAGCTCGCGCAGGGCCTCCCCGCAGTCGGGGTTGCACTGGATCGCGAGCTCGAACTCGTGCTCGGCGGGCGTGAGCTTGCCCATCTGGTTCAGGAAGTAGCCGAGGAAGAGGTGGGTGCGGTCGGCGCGCGGGTTGAGCTCGATGCCGCGGCGCAGCTCCTCCTGCGCCTGCTGCTGCAGGAGCGGGTGGTGCGGGTTGCTCTGGAAGAGCGCCCAGCCGAGGAAGGCGTGGTACTCGCCGGCGTCCGGGATGAGCTCGCAGGCCTTGCGGAAGCTGGCGGCGGCCTCGGTGAAGCGGCGCTGCCGCAGGAGGTCCTCGCCGGAGCGGAAGTGCTTGTCGGCGGCCAGGGCGCGGCCGGCGGCCTCCATCGGCGGCGCCCCGCCCTCGCCGCGAGCGAGGCGGTCGGCGTACTCGCGGCGGCTCTGCGGGTCGCCGAGCACGCGGTAGGCCTCGCCGAGGCGCGCGAAGATCTCGCCGGCGATGACCCGCGTGTCCTCGGAGCGGTGGCGGAAGCGGTCGGGGTGGTAGTCGCGGGCGCGCTCCTCGTACGCGCGCTCGATCTCCGCCTCGCCGGCGGTGCGCAAAAGGCCCAGCGTCTGGAAGTGGTCCTGCTGGCGCAGCGAGAGCAGGTTCGCGGCCAGGCGCTCGCGGCCCGGCACCTCGGCGCCGCGGCCGCGCGTGACCGGCGACAGGCCGAGCTCGCTCTGGCTGGGGCGGCGCGGGGGCCCGTCGGCCGGCGGCGCCGCGTCGGGCGCGCGGGCGGGCAGCGGCGCGATGACGCGCGGCTCGCGCAGCGGGGTCTCGCCCGGCTCGACGACGCCGGAGCAGACGAACGCAAACAGCAGGATCTGCGCCCGGAGCTCGCCCATCACCGCCGTCGCGAGGTGCTCCTTGAGCGTCCGCGTGCCGTCGATGGACTCGAGGAACGCGCGCTCCTCCTCCTCGAGCGGCATCTCCTGGAAGCGCAGCGCCGCGTCGGTCGCCGGCACGAGGTAGGAGCTCATCGCCGGCGCGAGCGCGCTGGCGAGGCGCGTGCCGTCGTAGGCGCGCCGGATGCCCTCGAGGATGATGGCGCCGTTGGGCAGGTCGAGCGCGATCACCTCGCCCTGGAGCTTGGTGTCGTCCTTGAACTGATACTCGCCCTCGGTCCAGGTGAAGATGTCGTAGAGCTTGATCTGGAGCTGCAGCTCGAGCGCGTACTTCAGGTTGTGCGGCGAGATGACGCCCATCTCGATCAGCACGGTGCCCTGCTGGCGCTTCGCCGCCTTCATCTTCTGCAGCGACTCGTCGCACTCCTGGGTCGTGATCATGCGCTCGCGGACGAGCACGCGGCCCAGGCACTCGCTGAGGAGGTTCGACTTGATGTAGGTCGGGTGGCCGTCCTTGAAGTAAACGATCTTCTTGATCTTCTCGCGCAGCAGGAAGAGCGCGCCGGTGGCCCGCCGCTGGTAGAGCTGGTGCAGCAGGCGCGGGAACGAGACGCGCTTGAGGTTGCCCCGCAGCGTCGTCTCGTCGTCGCCGAGCTCCTGGGCCGCCTTCTCGACCTCGCGCTTCTCGCGCCGCTGCGCGGCGTCGGCGAAGCGGCTGTCGCTGCGCGGCTTGGCCGCGGGCGCCGGCGGGCTCGGCGCCGGCGCGGCGGCCGGGGCCGGGAGCCTGGCGAAGTGGTCGTGCAGGAGGCCCACGACCCGGCCGGCCTCGACCGGCTTGTCGAGGTAGTCGAGCAGGCCGTAGCGCCGGATCGCCTCGGCGCGGTGACTCGCGCCGCGGTAGATGCCGGTCAGCATGAGGATGCCGACCTTCTCGCCGCGCGGGCCCTTGCGGATCGTCTCGGCGACCTGGAAGCCGTTGATGACGGGGATCAGGATGTCGAGGATGACGGCGTCGATCTCACGGCTCTGGAAGGTCTTGAGCGCCCAGTCGCCGTCCTTCTCGCAGATGACGCGCCAGCCCTGGGCCTCCAGGGAGTCGCTGAGGTACCGCTGCACCTCGCGGTCGTCATCGACGATCAGGATCGTCCTAGCCATGCGCCACCGGGAAGAAGGTACGGTACAGCTCGCGCACCCGACCGGTGTGCGTCAAGTAGTCGCCGAGGAGGCGCGCACCGCTCGCTGCGCTCGGATCGTGGTAGCCCATCCGCCGGGCGAGCTTCTCGATCTCCACAGGATCTGACCGTAGCTCGCTAATTGACCTATCCTGCACTATTCGCAGCCGATTCTCAAGGCGCCTGAGGAAGAGGTAGCCCTCGGTCAAGGCCTGGGCCGCGGCCTCGGGCAGGACGCCGGCGGCCCGCAGCGCGCCGAGCGCCGGCAGCGTGCCGCGCAGGCGCAGCGTGCGATCCGCGCCGCCGTACCGGAGCTGCAGGTACTGGACGACGAACTCGATGTCGACGAGGCCGCCGCGGCCGGACTTGATGTTGTAGCGGCCGGGCTCCTCCCGGGCGAGCTCCTTCTCCATGCGCGCGCGCATGCGCGCGATGACCGCGGCCATGTCCGGGTCGGCCGGCGCGCCGGGCCGGTACGCGTACTCCGCGCACCGCGCCTCGAGCTGCCGCCCGAGCTCCGCGTCGCCGGCGACGAAGCGCGCCCGGACGAGCGCCTGCCGCTCCCACAGCCAGGCCTGGGTGCGGTGGTACTCCTCGAACGCCTCCTGCGAGGACACGAGCGCGCCGTGCTGGCCCGAGGGCCGCAGCCGCGTGTCCACCTCGTAGAGCCGCCCCTCGTCCATGGCCGTGCCGAGCGCCGAGAGGAGCCGGGTGGCGACCCGGCTGTGGAGCTCCTGCCGGGTGATGCCGCCCGCCGTGACGTCGCCGCCGTCGCCGGCGTAGACGAAGATGAGGTCGAGATCGGAGGCGTAGGTGATCTCGCGGCCCCCGAGCTTGCCGAGGCCGATGACGGCGAGGCGGGCCGGCTCGTCGCGAGGCGGGCCGCCGGGCGGCCCGAAGCGGGGCGCACCGTAGCGCGCGGCCACCTGCGCCACGACGAGCGGCAGGACCGCCGCGAGGATGACGTCGGCGAGGTCGCTGAGCTGCTCCTGCACCGCGATCGCGTCGAGCGCCCCGGCGCTGTCGTAGAGGCCGATGCGCACGAGCTCCTCGTTGCGGAAGCGGCGCAGCACGTTGAGCGCGTCCTCGTACCCGAGCGCGGGCTCCGCGAGGCGCGCCCCGAGCTCGGCCGCGAGGTCGTCCTGGCTCTTGTGCGGCGCGGCGCGGCCCATCGCGAGCAGCTGCTCGATGCGATCCGGGTGCGCGAGGAAGAGCTTGGAGAGGAAGTCGCTGGTGCCGAAGAGCGAGACGAGCAGGCGGACGAGCGGCCGCTCGGCCTCGAGCAGACCCCACAGCCCCGCCGAGCTGCCGCGGCGCGAGACGAGCTGCGACAGGTGCCGCAGCGCGAGATCGGGATCGGGCGAGCGGCGGATCTCCTCGAGGAGGACGGGCGCGAGGCGGGCGGCCGGCCCCGCGGCCGCGGCGCCGAAGGGGCTCTGGGGCTTGCGGCGCAGCAGGTCCAGCTCCTGCGCCGAGGCCTCGGGGTCGTGGAAGCCGAGCGCGTCGAGGCGGGCGCGCAGCGCCGCGAGGTCGGCGGCGGGATCGAGCAGCGCGGCGATGTCCGGCGGCAGCTCCGCGGGCGCGCCGAGTGTGGCGTAGATCGCGCTCACCGCGCCGCGGTGGCGGGCGAGCGCCCCGCGGAAGACGCCGAGCGTCGGGCAACCGAGGCGCCGGCCGAGGCGCGCGAGGGCCGCCTCGCCCTCCGGCAGGCTGTGGGTCTGCTGGCCGCTCTCGAGCTGCAGGCGGTGCTCGAGGCGCCGCAGGAAGACGTAGGCGTCGACGAGGCGGCGGTGCTCCTCGGCGGAGACGAGGCCGGCGAAGAGCAGCGTGTCGAGGGCCTTGAGCGTGCCGCGCGCGCGCAGCGCCGGGTTCTTGCCCGCGTGCAGGAGCTGCAGCGCCTGGGTGAAGAACTCGATCTCGCGGATGCCCCCGGGGCCGAGCTTCACGTTGCGCTCGCCCTCGCCGCGCAGCTCCGCCTTGATGCGGCGGTTGAGATCGTTGATCTCCTCGATCACCCGCGGGCCGATGGTGCGCGGGTAGACGAACGGCTCGAGCACGCGCAGCACCTCGTCGCCGAGGTCGAGGTCGCCGGCGACGGGCCGCGCCTTGAGCCAGGCCTGCCGCTCCCACGGGCGGCCCCAGGTCTCGTAGTAGCTCTCGAGGCTCGCGACGGAGTTGGCGAGGGGGCCGCTCGTGCCCTCGGGGCGCAGGCGGTGGTCGACGCGGAAGACGAAGCCGTCCTCGGTCGGCTCGGCGATGAGCCGCGTCACGCGCTCGGCGAGCTTGACGAAGAGCTCGTGCAGCGCGAGCGCGCCGGCGCCGCCCTCGTCGGACGAGTAGACGCAGATGAGGTCGACGTCGGAGCTGAAGTTCAGCTCGCGGCCGCCGAGCTTGCCCATGCCGATCACGGCGAACCGCGCGCGGGCCCCGCCCGCCTCGCGCGCCGGGCCGTAGCGCCGCTCGAGCTCGGCCCGCGCGGCGCCGACGGCGGCGTCGAGGCACGCGCCGGCGAGCGCGCTCAGCTCGCGGCCCACCTCGGCGAAGGTGCCCCAGCCGAGCTCGCGGGCGCCGAGGCGCAGGATCTCGTGGTGGTGATAGAGGCGCAGCACGCGCATGACGTCGCCCGGGCCGGTCGCGTCGCCGAGCGTCCGCGCGAGCTCCGCGCGCATCGTCGCCTGATCCTTCTCGCGCGTGAGGTACGGATCGGCGACGAGCTCCTGCACGAGGTGCGGCTGCCGGGCGATCATCTGCGCGAGGTAGGGCGACTGGGCGACCAGGGTCGCGAGCAGCGCCACCGCGCGCGGCTCGCCGAGCACCGCGCGCAGCCACGGCTCGAGCCCCACGGCGCCGGCGAGCAGCTGCCGCAGCCGCAGCAGCCCCCCGTGGGGGTCGGGCCCGTGCTTGAGGGCCGCGGCCAGGCCGCGCAGCGGCTGGTCGAGGCGCCCGAGCAGCTCCTCGCTCGGCGCGTCCTCGGCCGCGAGCGCCGCCAGCACCTCTGCCACGGGATCGCCCATCCGCCCTGCATTCATATCTCCTCCCCGCCCTGGCAACAACCACCGCGGCGAGGCCCGTTCGCGCCCGGAGTTCACAGGGAGGCGGGGAGACGGGGAGAACAGCTTGGGTTTGGTTGTGCCGAGCGCGCCGGACCTCTGCCCCCTCGCAATCGCTCAACTCACCCAGAAAGAACTCCCCGTCTCC
>DASXVK010000822.1:0-9573 GCA_036504295.1 Polyangia bacterium | reverse complement strand
CGCCGCCGCCGCGCCGGTCGCCGCCGCCGCGCCCGCCGCGGCGCCCGCCGCCGCGCCTGCCGCCGCGCCCGTCGCCGCCGCGCCCGCCGCCGCGCCCGTCGCCGCCGCCGCGCCCGCCGACGATGTGCTCGCGTTCGAGGGCACGATGGAGGTGCTCGCGGCCGGCCTGCACGCGCCCCCGCCGCGCCCCGGGCCGCCGCCGCCGCCCACCGCCGCGCTCCGGCCGCGACCGCGGGCGCTCGGCGCCCCCGGCGCGCGCCCCTGGCTCGTCGACACCGGCCTCATCGCCCAGGGCGGCATGAGCCGCATCCACCGCGTCTACGACGGCAACCTGCGCCGCCACGTGGCGCTGAAGCTGCTCGACCCCGGCACCATCGCCCCGAGCCTGCACGCGCAGGCCCAGCTCCGCTTCCGCGAGGAGGCCCAGATCACGGGCCAGCTCGATCACCCGAACATCCCGCCGGTGCACGACTTCTGGGTCGACGCGAGCGGCAGCCTCTGCTTCACGATGAAGCTGGTCCAGGGCCAGACGCTGACCCGGCTCATCGCCGCGCGCGCGCCCGCCGAGCGCACCGCGCCGGACCTCGACGCGCTGCTCGACGTGTTCCTCAAGCTGTGCGACGCGGTCTCCTTCGCCCACAGCCGCGGCGTCGTCCACCGCGACCTCAAGCCCGACAACGTGATGGCGGGCACCTTCGGCCAGGTGTGGGTCATGGACTGGGGCTGCGCGCTCGTGCTGCCGAACGCCGGCGCCGACGGCGTGTCCGTCGGGCGCGACCCGACCGCGCCCGCCGCCGAGGCGCCCGGCATCGTGGCCGGCACCGGCGCCTACATGGCGCCCGAGCAGGCGAGCGGCGAGGTCGGCCGCACCGGCCCGTGGACCGACGTCTACCTGCTCGGCGCCACGCTCTACGAGATCCTCACGCAGCACGCGCCCCACCGCGGCCGGACGCCGCTCGAGTCGGTGCGGCTCGCGCAGGCCAACGACATCGTCGCGCCGGAGGCGATCGCGCCCGGCGCGCCGCTGCCGCCGGACCTGTGCCGCATCGCCATGCGCGCGCTCGCGACGGATCCCGCGCACCGCCACGCCTCCGTCGCCGCGCTCAAGGCGGAGGTCGAGGCCTCGCGGCGGCGCGGCCTGTGGTTCAGCGCGGTCAGCTTCCCGGCGGGCGCGCTCGTCTTCGCCCAGGGCGACGCGGCCGACGCCGCCTACGTCATCACGAGCGGCGCGTGCGAGTCGTTCCGCACCGAGGGCGGCCGCGAGGTCACGCTGCGGCGCATGGGCCCCGGCGACACCGTCGGGGGCGCCTCGATCCTCACCGGCCGCCGCCGCAGCGCGAGCGTGCGGGCGCTCGAGCCGACCATGGCGACGGTCGTCACCCGCGCGGCGCTCGAGCGCGCGCTCGGCGGCGACTCGTGGGTGGGCGCGCTCGTGCGCGCCCTGGCGGCGCGGTTCCATGACCTCGAGGTGGACCTCGCGCACCTGCGGCACATCATGCAGGAGCGCGGCGTGCCCGAGCCGATCCCGCCCGACTGGTCGAGCGGCTGACCATGGCCGATCCGGCCGCCCCGGCCGACCTGGCCCGCCGCCTCGGCCTCGTCGACGCCGCCGCGATCTTCGTCGGCATCATCCTCGGGTCGGGGATCTTCTTCGCGCCCGCCGGGGTCGCGGCGGTCGCGCCCGGCGCCGCCGGGGTCTGGCTGTGGCTCGCGGGCGGCCTCGCCGCCGCCGCCGGCGCCCTCTGCTACGCCGAGTGCGGCGCGCGCATGCCGCGCACCGGCGGCTTCTACGTCTACTGCCGCGCCGTGTACGGCGAGCCGGTCGCCTTCGTCGGCGGCTGGGCGGCGCTGCTCGTCACCTACCCGGCGTCGATGGCCGCGATCGCGCTCGTCTTCGGCCACTACCTCGGCGAGGCGGTGCCCGCGCTCGCGGGCCATCCGACGCTGGCGGCGGCCGGGGCTCTCGTCGCCGTGGGCGCGCTCAACGTCGCCGGCGTGCGCGCGGGCGCGCTCACGCAGCGCGGCCTCACCGCGGCCAAGGTGGGCGTGCTCGCGCTGCTGTGCCTGGCCGCGGTGCTCGCGGGCGGCCGCGGCGCGGCGGCGGCGCGCGCGCCGGTCACGCTGCCGCCGGTCCAGGCGGCGGCGCTCCTCGGCGCCTTCATCGGGGTGCTGTTCACCTACGACGGCTGGTCCGACGTGACGCTCATCGCCGGCGAGATCCGCGACCCCGGCCGCAACCTCGGCCGCGCCGTGGCCGTGGGCATCGCCGTCCTGGTCGCGCTCTACGCGGCCGTGCAACTGGCGGTCACCGCGCTGCTGCCGCCCGCCCGCGCCGGCGCCTCGGACCGTGTGCTCGCCGAGGCGGTGCAGGTGGGCCTCGGCCGCGGCGCCGGCGTGGCGGTGGCCTGGCTCGTGGTCGTGAGCACGTTCGGCTCGCTGCACGGCGTCGCGCTCACCGCCTCGCGGCTCGGCTTCGCCATGGCCCGCGACGGCGTCTTCCCCGCGGCCTTCGGCGCGCTGCACCCGCGCCTCGGCACACCCGCCCGCGCGCTCGCGGCGCTGATCGCCGCGGCGGTGTGCTACGGCTTCGCCGGGGGCCTGCGCGGCCTGCTCGGCTACTTCACCTTCAGCGTCTGGATCTTCTACGGCCTGATCGCGGGCGCGCTCCTCGTCCTGCGGCGCCGCCGCGTGGGCGAGCCGCTGCCCTGGCGCGCGCCGGGCGGCCCGGCCGCCCCGATCCTCGTGCTGCTGACCGCCGCCGTGATGACCGGGTCGCTGCTGTGGCAGAGCCCGTGGCGCTCGGCCGGCGGCCTCGCGATGTTCGGCGTGGGCTTCGCGGCCTACTACGGCTGGCGCGCGGTCCGCCGGCGGGCGTGAGGGCGAAATGCGCGTTGTTGTCTAGAACGCCTGTTTCTTCGCGGACCTATGGGGGGGCTGCGTGTCCCCTGCTATGATGGGGCGCGATGGTGTCGGCGAGCGAGCCCGCGGCGGTCGGGGTCGAAGAGGCGATCCGCGCGGCGGACCCGGCGGTGCTCGTGGTGGAGCCGCGGCTGCTGCGGCGGATCATCCGGCAGCGGCACCGGCTGGGGCGGCTCGGCCTGCAGGTGCCGCATGACCGCTGCCTCGCGCTGTCCCGCGCCGAGCTGCACGCCGCGGCGGGCGGCGACCGGCTGGGCGCGGGGGCGCACGACCTGCCGGACCCGGTGGT
Source organism: Polyangia bacterium (assembly GCA_036504295.1). GTDB lineage: Bacteria > Myxococcota_A > Polyangia > JACRCY01 > JACRCY01 > DASXVK01. The sequence goes on along the minus strand of DASXVK010000822.1, from coordinate 6,365 downwards.
GCTCCTGCCGCGGCCGAGCGTCGACCCGACCGACCCGGCCGCGGTGGCGCGGGCGCTGACGGCGCTCTGGCGCGCGCTCTTCCACAGCCGCGTGCACCTCGCGTTCGAGCGCCGCCTGGCGGACGGCGCGCTGACCGACGCCGCCATCCGCGGCCGCATCCACCACATCGGCCAGACCGAGTTCGACGAGATCCGGCTCGTCCTGCGGCAGGACAACCTGCTGCTGCCGCCGTACGGCGACCGCGGCACCTTCGTCGAGTTCGCCGCGCTCTTCCTCGAGCTGCGCCACTTCGACGAGCGGGCGCTCACGCGCACCTTCCCCACGCTCGTCGACCACCTCGCCGCGGTCGACGCGGTCCTCGCCGCCGACGTGGACGCGGCCGCGCTCCTCGCCGCCACGCGGCCCGTGGGCGCGGCGCGCGACCCGGCCGTGGCCGCGCCGGCGCGCCACCCGCGCGCCGCCGACGCGCCGGCGGCCACGGCGGACGCCGACCACGCCGCGGAGGTCGGCAACCTCGTCCGCGCCGCCATCCTCACGCTCGGCGCCGCGCGCCGCTCGACGCCCGCGGCGCGGGCCACGGCCCGCCTGCAGATCATGGCGCTCAGCGAGCGCCTCGCCGACACCATCCTCGGCGCCGAGGCGGGCCCGGACGGGTCCCGCGCGGCGTGGCTCGTGGCGGCCACCGACACGCTGGTCGACCTCGCCGACGTCGCCGCGGGCCGCGGCGGCCCGCGCGTCACCGTCGAGGCGCGGCTGCTGCACGATCTGCAGAAGGCCTGCACCGAGCACGACGTGCGCACCGTCGACGCGGTCGGCTGGGCCCTGTCGCTCGGCCGCCGCGCGGTGGTCCGCTCGCTGCCGGCGCTGCGCGCGGTGCGCATCGCCCGCCACCTGCGCGCGGCGGAGAACAAGCTCGCCCGCGTCCACCTGCCGGAGGCCGACCGCCGCCGCGTCGCCGAGCTCGTGCACACGCTGCGCCACCGCGCCGACACGAACGTGCGCGCCGCGCTCGGGCCGCGCATCCAGGACGTGCTCGACCGGGTGGGCTTCGTCCCGACCAACGTCCCCGAGGAGGTCGCCCGGCGCAAGCTCATCTCGGAGCTCCTCGACGTCGTCGTCGAGCGCGGCACCTTCGGGCTGAGCCAGCTCCGCGACGCGGTCTCGCGCAACAACCTCAAGCTGCCGCGCCTGAAGCTGGGCGAGCTCCTCGTGGGCGACCAGCTCCTCAAGGCCGACCGCCTGCTGGCCGACGCCCTCGACGGGGTGTACCGCCGCGGCGAGATCTACCTGCGCTTCCTGCAGAAGGTGAGCTCGGTCGCGTTCGGCACGTGGCTCGGCCGCATGGCGACGCTCTACGCCGTCCTGCCCCTCGGCGCCTCCTTCGTCCTGCTCGAGGGGCTCCAGCACATCGTCGGGCCGCTCCTGCGACGGCTGCACGGCCACCGCGTCCACCTGCTCACGCGGCCGTCATTCGCGGTGACCGCGGTCGCGATCTTCCTCCTCATCCACAGCCCCGCGTGCCGCCGCGGCGCGCACGCGGGGTGGCGCGGCGTGCGCTTCGTCCTGAAGCTGCTCTGCTACGACCTGCCGCGCTGGCTGTTCACGCGGCCGCTGCTGCGGCGCCTGCGCGAGAGCCGGCCCGCGCGCCTCCTGTGGCGCTACGTCCTCAAGCCCGGCGTCGTCGCGCTGCCGGCGCTGTGGCTCGCGCCGCGCCTGCACCTCGGCCGCCGCGGCGCCCTCGTCGCCGCCGGCGCGCTCTTCCTCGCCCTCGACGTGGCCCTCAACTCGCGCCTCGGCCGCGCCGTCGAGGAGGCCGTGGGCGACGCGACGGTGCGCGCGGTGCACCAGGTGCGCGCGCGCATCCTGCCGGGCCTGCTCGCGCTCATCCTGGGCGCCTTCCGCGGCCTGGTCGATGGCCTCGAGCGCGCCCTCTACGCCGTCGACGAGTGGCTGCGCTTCCGCCAGGGCGAGAGCCTGCTCGCGCAGCTCGGCAAGGGCCTCTTCGGCGTGGTCTGGTTCTTCGCCACCTACCTCATCCGCATCTACGTGAACCTGCTGATCGAGCCGCAGATCAACCCCATCAAGCACTTCCCCGTCGTCACCGTCTCGCACAAGATCATCCTGCCGATGTCGCCGACGCTGCTCGCGGTCTTCCGCGCGCCGCTGATGCCGCTCGGGCCGGTGATCGCGAACGGGGTGGGCGCGACCACGGTGGTGCTCCTGCCGGGCGTCTTCGGCTTCCTCGTGTGGGAGTTCAAGGAGAACTGGAAGCTGTACCGCGGCGACCGCGCCGCGGCGCTCAAGCCGGTGCGCGTCGGCCACCACGGCGAGGCCATGGGCGCGCTGCTGCGCCCCGGCTTCCACTCGGGCACGGTGCCGAAGCTCTACGCCAAGCTGCGCCGGGCCACCTGGCGCGGCGACGCCTCGGTCGGCAAGCACCAGGAGGCGGTGCACCACACCGCCGAGGCGGTGAAGCAGTTCGTCGAGCGCGAGTGGGTCGGCCTCATGAAGACCACCAGGCGCTGGGCCGGCGGCCCCGTCTCCGTCGGCGGGGTCGAGCTCGGCTCGAACCGCGTGCGGGTGGAGCTGCGCGCGCCCGCGGTCGCCGGCGCGAGCGCGTGGCTGGTGTTCGAGGAGCAGTCGGGCTGGATCCTCGCGAGCCTCGCCCCCACCCCGAGCTGGATCGACGCGCTCGACGACGCGGGGCGGGCGGTGCTCACGCGGGCGCTGGGCGGGCTCTACGCGATGGCGGGCGTGCAGCTCGTGCGCGAGCAGATCGAGGCCGAGCTCGGCGCGGAGACGCCCTACGACATCGCCGACGAGGGCCTGGTCGTGTGGCCCGGCCAGGGGTACGGCACCGAGGTGGTGTACGACCTCCGGCGCGCGGGCACCCTGCGCCCGGCGGTGCGCGGCGAGGAGCCGGCCCAGCCGCCGCCCGCGCTCGACGGCGCTCGGCTGCGCTTCGCCGACCACCCGCTGCCGTGGCACGCCTGGGTCGCGACCTGGGCGGAGGACGCCGCGGACGGCCGGGGCGGCGACGGGCCGCTGCTGCGCGGCCGGCGCTGACGCTCCCCGCCGCCCCCGCCGAGCATCGGACCTGGGTGAAGCGGGAGCTGATGGTCGCGGGCCGCCGCGCGCGCGCGGTGGCGCGCCTGGGCGCGGGGGCCCTGTGCGCGCTCGCCCTGTGCGCGCTCGCCCTCCTCGCCGGCTGCGACGACGACACGCCGCGGTCGGAGCAGCACTTCTGCCCCGACTGCCCGAACGGCCAGTCCTTCAACTGCCCCTCGCCGGCGCGCCTCTGCCCGGCGGGGGACTGCGTGGACGTCACCACCGATCCGGCGAACTGCGGCGGCTGCGGGGTGTCGTGCGCCGCCGGCGCCCAGTGCGTCGCCGGGTCGTGCCGCGGCGCGCCCACGGCCACGTGCGACGCCGGCTGTCGCGACGGCGAGACCTGCGTCGCCGGCACCTGCCAGCCGAACGGCTGCCCGCCGCCGCTCGCGGTGTGCAGCCTGGGCGACGCCCAGGTCTGCACGGACCCGCGCACCGATCGGCGCAACTGCGGCACGTGCGGTCTGGCGTGCGCCGCCGGCGAGCGGTGTATCGACGCCGTGTGCGAGCGCGCCGTCGGCTGCTCCGCGCCCGGGCTCATCCAGTGCGACACCGGCTGCGCCGACCCCAGCACCGACCCGCGCCACTGCGGCGGCTGCGGCGTCGCGTGTCCGGGCGCCTGCGTCGACGGCTTCTGCCGCTGACGGCACGACCGCGGATCTGATGTTCGCGCGCTGCGGAGGGGGGCGGCGGGCGGGGCCGCGAGCCGGCGCCCGCGGGGCGGGGCGGGCGCGGGTCAGTCGACCCAGTGGCCGTGGTCCTTCTCGCACTGCTCCTTGGCGCTGTCGACGGTGAAGTTCTTCGGGCCCTTCGAGTAGTAGTGGTTGATGATGTCCTTCATGATGCGGCAGGTGCCGACCTGGCCCGCCGTCTTGCAGGAGCCGCCGGCCTTCGCGCCCTTGCAGAGCTGCTTGAGCGCCTTCACGGCGTCGCCCTTCTTCGCCGGGTCGGTGACGACGAGCTCGGCGCAGGTGCTGTCCTTCGTGATGGTGTCGCAGGTGGCCGCGACGGTCTCGCCGCTCTTGATGCCCTTCACCTTGGCCGCGGCCGGGATGGCGACGGCGGCGAGGAGGAGGACGCCGGCGAGGATGGACAGGTTCCGGTTGCGACGGTTCATGGTCGTACGCTCCTGATCATTCAAAGGGAGGCGCTCGTAGCACCCCGCCCGGGAACCTGTCAAGGCGGCGGCAGGGTGAAGTCGGCGAGCACCGCGGCGTGATCCGACCCGCCGAGACCGGCCCCGGCGGTCGCGCGGACGATGCGCACCGACCCGGCGACGTAGGCGCCGCCGGCGTGCACGTCCTGCATCAGGTGGTCGATGGCGAGCGCGCCGTAGGAGTCGTACACGGTGACCTGCTCGGCCGCGGGCAGCTCGGCCTCGACGCGCACGAGGTCGCCGGACGCCTCGAGCGCGTCGATGGGCGGGGAGCCGGCCCAGTCGTTGAGATCGCCGGCGAGGACGACGAGAGCGGTGGGGAGCTCGACGCCGGTCGCGGTGACGATGCGCGCCGCGGCCTGCGCCTCGGCCAGCCGGCGGCCGGGGTCGTCCTGGTACTGCGAGCGGAAGTGGGCGCTCACGAGCACGACACGCCCGCCGCCCGCGTCCAGGTGCACCTCGAGCAGCTCGCGCGAGAAGTACGTGGTCGTCCCGTCCGGCCGCGTGAGCAGCTCCTGGCGGTGGCGGCGCACCTCGAGGATGGGCAGCGCGGCCACGACCGCCACGTCCATCGACCCCGGGGCGCCGGTCTCGCCGAGCACCCCGTGCGGCAGCCACGGCGCCAGCCGCGCCTGCAGCGCATCGAGCGCCGCCTGGTTCTCGATCTCCTGCAGCGCCACCGCGGTGGCGTCGAGGCTGAGGATGGCGACCGCGATCTGGTCGACGTGCGCGGCGAACGCCGCCGCCGTGGGCAGCTCCTCGAAGTCCCCGGCGGCGCAGCTGCCCGAGTCGCAGGTGGCGTCGAACAGGCGCCGCACGTTGAAGGTGGCCAGCCGCACCGCGCCGGCGGGGCGCGGGGTGACGCCGGGGGCGAGGGGCACCGGGGCGTCGGGAGTGGCGTCGGCGGGGCCGGCGTCGGCGCCCGGGACGGCGGCGGGATCCGAGCAGCCGAGGGTCACGACCACGAGGAGCGGGAGCAGGAGGATGCGCATCTCGCGCCAGTCTACGGCACGAGGCGCCCCGCCGTCGACGGGGCTCCCGCGGGCGCGCCCGCGCTGGTATCATCGCGGCCGCATGACCGCCGCCATCCCCGACGCCGCCGCCCTCGCCGAAGACGCGCGCCTCCGCTTCGAATCCCTCTACGAGCGTCTGCCGACCTGGGAGGTGCCGCACCCGCAGCCGGCGTTCGTCGAGCTGTGCGACCGCGGCCTCATCCGCGGCCTGGTCCTCGACGCGGGCTGCGGCAGCGGCGAGAACGCGCTCTTCTTCGCCGGCCGCGGCCTCGACGTGTGGGGCATCGACATCGCGCTCACGGCCATCGGGCTCGCCCGCGCCAAGGCCGCGGCCCGCGCCCTGCCCGCGGCCCGCTTCATGGTGCACGACGCCCTGCGGCTCGAGGAGCTCGGCCTCGTCTTCGACACCGTCACGGACTCGGGCCTGCTGCACGCGATGACCGACCGCGAGCGCGAGCTCTACGTCGCGAGCCTCGGCCGCGTCCTCAAGCCCGGCGGCCTCTACCACGCGCTCTGCTTCAGCTCTGCCCAGCCCGGCAGCGAGGGCCCGCGCCGCATCGCCGCGGCCGAGATCCACGCCGCCTTCGCCGCCGGCTGGCGCGTGCACGCCATCGACGAGGCCCGCTTCATCACGAACCCCTTCCCGGGCGGCGCGCGCGCGCTGCGCGTGACGGTCGAGCGCGCGGGCGCGGGCTGACCAGCGGCCCGGCGTCCGGCGATGGGGTGGTGATTTCGCTTTCCGCGAGACCGCGCGGGCATCGCCGCCGAGACCGCCGCCGGCCGCATCCAACCGCCGATCCCGATTGACCAGCGGTCGCGGGATGCTAGTCTCCAGGCAGACGCCCCATGATCAACCTCATCGCCAGCCTCCTCGTCACCGCCGGCTCCATGGCCGGCCTCACCGCCCTGATGGGCTGGAAGGGCGCGCTCGCGCCCGCCCTCATCCTGGGCGTCGTCGCCTACATCCTGCTCGCGCGGCGCGTCGCCAAGAAGCTCGAGGCGATCCGGCCCGCGCTCGAGAAGCACATCACCGGGAACCGCGTGGAGGAGGCCATCAAGCTCCTCGAGTCGCGGCGGCCGCGCGGCC
>DASXVK010000821.1:0-9479 GCA_036504295.1 Polyangia bacterium | reverse complement strand
CGCCGCCGGCCTCGCCGGTACAGCTGGCGCACACGCCGCCCTTGGCGCCGCCCACGTTGAACTGGACCGTCTCGCCGAGGGTGGCGACGCTGCTGCGCGACATGATCGAGATGACGCCGCCGCCGCCGCCGCCGGCGCAGTCGTCGCAGGTGCCGCCCTGCTGCGGCGTGCAGTCCGCCGTGAACCCGACATTCGGGCAGTCGCGCCGCGGCGGGTTGGCGGTGAGCCCCTGGGTGTCGCCGCCCTGGCCGCCCGCCGCCGAGACCATCGGCGGAATGGTCGGGTCCACCGCGCCGGGGGCGATGGTGACGAGGTCGCCGACTATCAGCACGGTCCCGCCGGCGCCGCCGCCGGCCGAGTCGTTGCCCGCCCCGCACCCGCCCCGGCCGTCGGCGATCACGCGCCCCTCGATCTTCACGATCCCGGTTCCGCCCGCGTTGTGCCCGACCAGCACGATGCGCCCGCCGCCGGGGCCCGCCTGCACGCACTGGGGCCAGGCTCCGCTCGGGAAGCCGTCGTTGTCGCGACAGCCCTTGTCGCCGCCGGCGGCGCCGAACTCCACTGCCCAGATCGAGTGCCGATAGGGTTGGCCTGCGACCGTCGGCAGGGCGTTGTGGTCGCGGCAGTCCGTCGTGTCGGTGCAGGCCGTGCCGGTGGCGTTGAGGGTGTTGCCGCAGTCTTCCTCCCAGTCGTGCGGGAACGTGCAGACGCCGCCGGGGCAGTCGACGGTGCCGCGCCCGCCGCCGCCGAAGTGGCCGCCGCCGCCGCCCGAGTCGCGCAAGGAGCAGCCGCCGCGCCCGCCGGTGGCCGCGGCCGGGCCGGGTCCGTCGCCGCACAGCTTGGCCGGGTAGCCGGCCCCGAGCGCCGTGACGTTGGACTTGATGTGGCAGCGCCGGTTGCCGGTGAAGTTCAGGCAGGTCGTCCCGAACCAGCAGTCGTTGCTGGTCGCGAGGGTGCAGCTGCCGCCGGTGAAGTTCGTGACGCCGGCGTTCCAGTTGTTGTCGACGTAGATCTCCTCGGCGACGAGCTCGAGGTTGCCCTTGGTGCTCTTGTTGGCCGCGACGTTGTCGAACGGGGTCACGGCGATCGTGCCGCCGCAGACCACGCAGACCTCCTTGTAGACGACGCGGCCGCCGAGCGTCTTCGTGCGGTTCGCCGGGGTGGGATCCCAGCCGCTCACGATGCAGGTCACCGCTGGGCCGGCCGCCGGGCAGTTGGTCACGATCCCGGCCTGACATTGGGCCTGCGTGTAGACCGGGCACGCGGCCCGCGCTGGTGCAGCGGCCGCCAGCGTGGCGGCGATGGCAGCGGCGACGACCCCGACCGAACGTGCGCGCATGTGCCCTCGGGAAGGTGGAGCTGATCCCCTTACCAGAACTGTACACCAAGCAACGACCTCGCGACACAGTATACAGAACCGGCGAGCGGTGTAAGCAGCACGTACCGTGCCAAGGGCGTGTCAGCGCTTGGGTTAATGATTACAGCAACTTGAGCGCGCAGAACCACGACTCACCGGGACACTTGTGTCCGCTCCGCTGCCCAGCCGGACGCAGCCGCCGGTGGTGGCGCGCGCCGGGCACCGGCGCGAATGGCTGCTATGCTTCGCGGCCGATGACGACCCCCGCCTCGGCCCGCCACGCGGCGCTCCCCGCGGTGCTCGCCCTGCTGCTCGCCGCCTGCGGCGCGGCCGCCCCCGCTGCGGCGCCCCGCATCGCGCTCGACGGCGTCGACGGCGACGTGTGGGCCTGGCAGCGGCGCGTCACCGGGACCGCCGACCCGGCGGCCTGCGCCGAGGTCCGCGTCGGCGGCCCCGCCGGCGAGGTCACGGCCACGCGCACCGGCGGGGAGTTCGCGGCCACGGTGCCGCTCGGCGAGGGCGAGAACACCCTGCACGCCGTGTGCGGCGACGGGCACGGCGGCGAGTCACGGTCAGCGGCGCTCACCTACCGGGTGCCGCTCGCGGCGCGCCCGACGGCGCGCATCCGCGTCGCCGTCGCGGACGACGGCGTCGCGCTCGACGCCGGCGACAGCGGCCCCGGGCCCTTCGGCGCGCCCCTCGTGCGCCACGCCTGGAGCGTGCGCCCCGGCAACCCCGAGGAGCTGCGCCTGGCCACCGGCGCGCCGCTCGCCGGCGCCGCCGGGCCGCGCGTGGTCGTCGCCGCCCCCGTCGCGGACGGCGAGTACTACCTGCGGCTCGAGGTCGCCGACGAGCTCGGCGGCACCGACGTGAGCGAGACCTTCTTCCGCGTCGTGCACGGCGCGGCGCTCCCCGTCGACCTCGACACCGAGAGCGCGGCCTGGATCGAGGGCGCGGTGGTCTACGGCGTCTACCCCCCGCTCTACGGCGAGCGGCCGCTCAGCGGCGTGACGGCCCGGCTCGACGACCTGACCGACCTCGGCGTCACGGCGCTGTGGCTCTCGCCCCTCTTCCCCGCGCCCGGCAAGGACTTCGGCTACGCCGTCACCGACTACTTCGGCGTGCGCCCCGAGTACGGCACCCCCGACGAGCTGCGCGAGCTGATCACGCAGGCGCACGCGCGGGGCCTCCGGGTGGTGCTGGACTTCGTGCCCAACCACACCTCCGCCGAGCACCCGTACTTCCAGGCGGCGGAGGCCTTCGGTCCGGCGTCGCCCCAGTACGACTACTACGCCCGCGACGAGCGCGGCGCCGCGACCCACTACTACGACTGGACGAACCTCCCGAACCTCAACTACGACCACCCCGAGGTCCGGCGCTTTATGACCGAGGCCTTCGCGTCGTGGGTGCGCGACTACGGCGTCGACGGCTTCCGCGTGGACGCCGCCTGGGGCGTCATCGAGCGCGCGCCCGGGTACTTCGCCGAGTGGCGGCGGGAGCTGCTGCGGCTCAAGCCGGACCTGCTCCTCCTCGCGGAGGCCACCGCGCGGTCGCCGGCGCCCTTCCGCGGCGGCTTCGCCGTCGCCTACGACTGGACCGCCGAGCCCGGCCACTGGGCCTGGGAGCAGGTCTTCGGGAAGCCCGACACCACGGCGCGCCTGCACGCCGCCCTCACCAACGACGGCGCGGGCGCCCCGGCGGACGCCCTGGTGCTGCGCTTCCTGAACAACAACGACACCGGCGCGCGCTTCATCACCACCTACGGCCGCGACCTCCTCGTCCCGGCCTCGACGCTGCTGCTCACGCTCCCCGGGCTGCCCTGCCTCTACACCGGCGACGAGGTCGGGGCCGAGCTCGAGCCGTACGAGGAGCCGGCCCCGCTCACGTTCGCGGACCCCTGGGACCTGCGCGACCTGCACCGCCGTCTCATCGCCGCGCGGCGCGACACGCCCGCCCTGCGCTCGCGCTCCTTCGTGCCGGTGCCGGCCACGCCCGCGGCCGGCGTCTACGCCTACCTCCGCCCCGGCGACACGCCGGTGCTGGTGGCGCTCAGCTTCGCGGCCGCGACCACGACCGCGACGCTCACGCTGCCGGCCGCGTACGCCGACGCCTTCGCCGGCGACCTGCGCGACCTCGTCACCGGCGAGGCCGTCACGCTCGGCCCCGGCGTCACGCTGCCGCTGGGCCCGTACGCGGCGCGCGTGCTCGCGCCGCGGTAGGAATTGAACAGGGAGGCGGGGAGGCGGGGAGCAGGATTGGGTTGGGTCGCGGTGAGCGCGCGGCAAAGGTGCTCGAGCGCCGTTATCGCGCGTTCAGCGCGACCAACCAAGATCATCCTCCCCGTCTCCCCGTCTCCCTGTTGATCTTCTCTTCTACCCGGCCGCCGCCGTCTCGCCGCGCAGCGCCTCGGCCTGGAAGTGCGTGCGCAGCCCCTCGATGACGTCGTCGAGGCCGCCGTCGAGCACCGAGGGCAGGTTGTGCAGCGTCAGGCCGATGCGGTGGTCCGTCAGGCGGTCCTGGGGGAAGTTGTACGTGCGGATCTTCTCCGAGCGGTCGCCGCTGCCGACCATGCTGCGGCGCTCGGCGGTGCGCTCGGCGTCTTGCTTCTCCTGCTCCATCGTGAGCAGGCGCGAGCGCAGGATCGTCATCGCCTTCGCCTTGTTCTTGTGCTGCGAGCGCTCGTCCATGCACAGGACCTGCAGGCCCGTCGGCTTGTGGGTCAGGCGCACCGCGCTGTCGGTCGTGTTGACGCCCTGGCCGCCCGGGCCGCTCGCGCGCTGGACCTGGATCTCGAGGTCCTTCTCGTCGATCTTGATGTCCACCTCCTCCGCCTCGGGGAGGACCGCGACGGTCGCGGCGGAGGTGTGGATGCGCCCCTGGGCCTCGGTCGCGGGCACGCGCTGCACGCGGTGCACCCCGCTCTCATACTTGAGCTTGGAGTACACCTCCTTGCCCTCGATGAGCGCGATGACCTCCTTGAAGCCGCCCTTGTCCGACTGCGACTGCGAGAGCACCTCGACCTTCCAGCGCATCCGCTCGGCGTAGCGCGTGTACATGCGGAAGAGGTCCGCCGCGAAGAGCGCGGCCTCCTCGCCGCCGGTGCCGCTGCGGATCTCGAGCAGGATGTTCTTGGCGTCGTTCGGGTCCTTCGGCAGCAGCAGGATCTTGATGCGCTCCTCGAGCGGCGGCAGGCGCTGCTCGAGCTCGGCCGAGTCCGCCTGGGCCAGGTCGCGCATCTCCGGGTCCTTCGCCAGCTCGCGGTTCTCCTCGAGACGGCCGAGGAGGTCGCGGTACTCGCGGTAGGCTTCGCACACCTGGGCGAGGTCGGCGCTCTCCTTCGAGAGCCGCTGGAACTCGCCGCGGCGCCCGATGACCTCGGGGTCCGCGAGCAGGTGGGCGAGCTCCTCGTAGCGCCTCACCACGCCGTCGAGCTTGGAGAGCAGCAGGTCGTCGAGCATGTTCGGGCCTCAGCCCTCGGGCGGCCGGTCGTCTAGGGGTGGGACGCCGCGGCCGCGAGGGGCACGTCGGTGGCGGCGCGCCGGCCCAGCTCCTCGCGGGCGAGGCACCGCTGCACGGCGGTGAGCGCGACCTCGATCTGGTCGTCGCTCGGCTCGCGGGTCGTCAGGCGCTGCAGCCACATCCCCGGCGCGGTCAGGACGCGGACGGCGGGATGGGCGCGCCAGCGCCCCGTGAGCTTGATGATCTCGTAGGCGATCCCGGCCACCGGCAGCATGAGCGGGATCTTGATGAGCAGCTTGAGCGCGTGGTCGAGCGCCCGCACCGACGACAGCGGCCGGTGAAGCGCCAGCGCGAAGAGCAGCACCGAGATGAGGATGACGATGAGCAGGAACGAGGTGCCGCAGCGCGGGTGGAAGCGCGAGTGCCCGCGGGCGTTCGCGACGGTCATCTCGGCGCCCGACTCGTAGCAGGCGATCGCCTTGTGCTCGGCGCCGTGGTACATGTAGACGCGCCGGATGTCCGGCAGGAGCGCGATCCCGCCGACGTACGCGACGAGGATGCCGAGCTTGATGAGGCCGTCGACGAGGTGGAAGCTCATCGTCTCGACCCGGAAGCCGGCGAGCGACGTGAGCAGGTGCGGCAGCGCCACGAAGACGAGCAGCACCACCGCCACCGCCGACATGATGAGCCGCGCGAGCTCGCCCTTGCCGAGCGGCTCGGGCTTGGCCGCGGGCTCCCGCGGGGCGCGCAGCGGGGAGAGCCGGGCCTCCTCGCGCTGCACGTCCTCCATCTTCAGGTTGGCCGAGAAGGTGAGGGCGGAGAAGCCGTTCTGGAGCGTCTCCCAGAGGACGACCCCGCCCCGCAGGAACGGCCAGCGCAGGAACTTCAACCGCTCCCACGCCGACCGCCAGCGGTCCTCGCGCACCACGACCTCGCCGTCGCTGGTGCGGCACGCGACCACGAACGCCGAGGGCGAGCGCATCATCACGCCCTCGATGACTGCCTGGCCGCCGACCTCGATTCGACTCACGCGGGGCTGCTTGGCAGGGGGCTACTCTTTGCCCTGGCCGGGCGTCGAGACCTTGTCCTGGCCGCCGCGGCCGTACTTGCGCTGGAACCGCTCGATGCGGCCGGCGGTGTCCATCAGCTTCTGCTTGCCCGTGTAGAACGGGTGGCAGTTGGAGCAGATTTCGACCGCGAACGACTCACGCGTCGAGTAGGTCTCGAGCACATGCCCGCAGGCGCAGCTGATCTTCGCGGGTGCGTAGGACGGATGGATACCCTTCTTGGCCATGGTCTCACCGATTTCGAAAGATGTACTAATAATCCCACTCGCGCCCGGATGCAACTGGGAGGGGAAACCCCTACTGCGACATCGAGTCGATGAACTCCTGGTTGACGTCGGTCTTGCCGACCTTGTCCCGCAGGAACTCCATCGCGTCGACGACGTTGAGGGGGTGCAGGAGCTGGCGCAGGATCCACATGCGGTTGAGCATGACCTCCTGCAGCAGCATCTCCTCCTTGCGCGTGCCGGACTTGTTGATGTCCAGGCAGGGGAAGATTCGTTTCTCCATCAGCTTGCGATCGAGGTGGATCTCGGAGTTGCCGGTGCCCTTGAACTCCTCGAAGATGACCTCGTCCATGCGCGAGCCGGTGTCGACGAGCGCGGTGGCGATGATCGTGAGCGAGCCGCCCTCCTCGATGTTACGCGCGGCGCCGAAGAAGCGCTTCGGCTTGTGCAGCGCGTTGGAGTCGACGCCGCCGGAGAGGATCTTGCCCGAGGGCGGGACCACGGTGTTGTAGGCGCGGGCGAGGCGCGTGATCGAGTCGAGGAGGATGACGACGTCCTTCTTGTGCTCGCAGAGGCGCTTGGCCTTCTCGATCACCATCTCGGCGACCTGCACGTGGCGGGCGGCCGGCTCGTCGAAGGTCGAGGAGATGACCTCGCCCTTGACCGAGCGCGCCATGTCGGTGACCTCTTCGGGCCGCTCGTCGATGAGCAGGACGATGAGGACCGCGTCCTTGTGGTTCGCGGCCACCGCGTGGGCGATGTTCTGCAGGAGGACGGTCTTGCCGGCGCGCGGCGGCGAGACGATGAGGCAGCGCTGGCCCTTGCCGATGGGGCAGAGCATGTCGATGATGCGCGTCGAGAGGTTCTTCGCGTCGTACTCGAGGTTGAACTTCTCGTTGGGATAGAGCGGGGTCAGGTTGTCGAAGAGGATCTTGTCCCGCTGCTGGTCCGGGGCCTCGTTGTTGACCCGCTCGACCTTGAGGAGCGCGAAGTAGCGCTCCGAGTCCTTCGGGGGCCGGATCTGGCCCTCGACGGTGTCGCCGGTCCGCAGGTTGAAGCGCCGGATCTGCGACGGCGAGACGTAGATGTCGTCGGGCCCCGGCAGGTAGTTGTAGTCCGGGGCGCGCAGGAACCCGAAGCCGTCGGGGAGCGTCTCGAGCACCCCCTCGCCGTAGATCTCGCCCTTCTTGTCGGCCTGGGCGCCGAGCAAGGCGAAGATGAGCTCCTGCCGGCGCATCGTGGACGCGCCCTCGATGCCGAACTCATTCGCCATGTGGGTGAGATCTTTGATGTTCTTGCGCTTCAGCTCACTCAGGTTCATGCTGGCTCCTGCCTGGCTCCGTCGGCGCCGCTGGTTGTGAGCTCCGTGGCTCGCGGGCCGCACGTGACCCGGGGTCTGGTCTCCGGGCCGGTGGGGAACGCACCTCGGCGACACGCCGAGGGACGCGGGACGACAGCGCGGCGCGGTGGCGCCACGCGGGCTGCACGTGAGGGCTTCACGTATTGAAAAGGGGTTTCAGAGAGTCAGTATCGCTGAGCAGCTCGCGACTGCCGAGGCTGCCTCTTCGACGAGTTCACGAAAACGATTAACCGTGGCCCGGGGGGTTGTCAAGGCATTTTCGCCACGCCCGGTCCCGCCGGGTGCCCCGGCCGTTGACCGTCCCGCGGGGCGGCGCTATGCACCGTAGCATGCGCCGTCGCGTGCAGCTCCAGATCTTCGGCATCGTCCAGGGGGTGTTCTTCCGCGCCTCGGCCCGCGACGAGGCGGCCCGCCTGGGCCTGCGCGGCTGGGTCCGCAACTGCGCCGACGGCTCCGTCGAGGTGCTCGCGGAGGGCGATGAGCAGGACCTGCGCGCGCTCGTCGCCTGGTGCCGCGAGGGCCCCTCGGGCGCGCGCGTCGAGCGCGTCGAGGAGCAGTGGGGCCAGGGCACGGGCGAGTTCGCCAGCTTCAGGGTTTCGTACTAGAATCCGGGCGTGCGCCTCGATGGGCTCCGCCGGCTGCTGCTGGGCGCCTTCACCGCCCGCGGCGCGGTCTTCGGCGCCGACCCGACGACGATCGAGCACATCCAGGACAAGTTCCAGGACCGCGCGCGCGCGCTCTTCTACTCGCGCCTCGCTTTCCTCGCCATCGGCCTGCTGGCCCTCGTCATCCCGGCCTGGACCCGCAGCCTCGGGCTGCGGCTGCCCCTGGCGGCGTACGCCTACCTCACGATCGTCAGCTATCACGCCGGTGCCTACATCGCCATCGGCCGGCGCGGCCAGAAGCCGGCGACGTTCGCCTCGCTGTGCCTCGACATCCTGGTCCTCATCTACCTCGTCGCGTCGAGCGGCGGCCTGCGCTCGCCGCTCATGCCGACGCAGCTCGTCTTCACGCTCTTCTTCGCGCTGCTCTTCCCCAGCCCGCTCGCGATCCTGCCGCCGCTGCTCACGCTGCCCATCGTCGCGAAGATCGATCAGCTCCTCGGCGCCCACCTCGGCGCGAGCGACATCCTGCTCGTGCTCTGGTACTCGGCGCTCAACTGCATGGTCGTCTGGGCGGTCGTGTACCTCAACGCCCGCGAGGAGGGGAGCTTCCGGGAGATCGTGACGTTGCAGCGGGAGCGGCGGCGCGCGCTGCTGGCCGAGGAGCGGGCCCGGCTCGCCCGTGAGATCCACGACGGCCTCGGCGCGTCGCTCTCGGGCGTGGTGCTGCAGGCGGAGTACCTCGAGACGCAGATGGCCGCGGACGCGCCGCTCGCGCGCGAGGTGCACGAGCTCAGGGCGGCGGCCGCCGAGGGCATGGACGAGCTGCGCCGCGCGGTGTCCATGATGCGCGACGACTTCGACCTCGTGCCCGCGCTCGAGGACTCGGTCGCGCAGTTCGGGTCGCGGCACCGCCTGGAGACGCGGATCGAGAGCGCCGGGGTCGAGCGGGCCCTCGATCCGGAGACGCAGCTCTGCCTCTTCCGCGTGCTCAAGGAGGCGCTCACGAACGTGGCGCGCCACGCCGCGGCCCGCACCGTGACCGTCAGCGTGCGCTTCGATCCCGACCTCGTGCGCCTGCGCGTGGCCGACGACGGCCGCGGCTTCGACGCGACGGCCGCGCACCCCGGGCACTACGGGCTCAGGAACATGCAGGAGCGCGCCGAGCGCGCCGGGGGCTCGCTGGCGCTCACGACCAGCGTCGGTGCCGGGACCGTCGTCGACCTCGCGCTGCCGGTGCGCGGCGAGGCGTAGTGGCCAACCGGCCGCGAGCTGGCCTCGGGAATTGAACAGGGAGGCGGGGAGGCGGGGAGGAAGGCTGGGGTTGGTCGCAGTCAACGCGCGGCAATGTGCTCGAGCGCCGTCGTCGCGCGTTCAGCGCGACCGAACCCAGATCCGTCTCCCCGTCTC
>DASXVK010000820.1:0-10427 GCA_036504295.1 Polyangia bacterium | reverse complement strand
GTGCCCGAGCAGCGCCAGGAACTCGTCCTTGCGACGCGAGCCCTCCCGCGCCGCCTCCTCGGCCCGCTTGCGCGCGGTGATGTCGAACGCGCCGACGACCGCGGCGGCGCCGGCCGCGCCGATCCGCTCGATGCGGACCAGGAACCACCGCGGCGCCTCGGCGGCCGCGGACGGCAGCTCGACCTCGTGCTCGCCCCGGCGGCCCGCGAGCACCTCGCGCAGCCCGGCACGCAGCCCCGCGCCGGCCGCCGGATCCTCGGGGAGCACGGTGAGCGCGTCCTCGCCCACGCGCAGCCGCAGGAGCGCGGGCATGTCCGGCTCCCCGGCGGCCCGGGCCCAGGCCTCGTTGACCGTGACGACCTCGCCGCGCGGCCCGAGGACCGCGACGCGGGCGGCCATGGCGTTGAGCACCGCCTGGTTGAAGGCGTCCTTCTCCACGAGGGTGTGGTTGGCGTCCTCGACCTGGACCAGCTTCTCCTCGAGCTTGTGGACGAGCACCTCGTTGTACTGCCGCAGGTACTGGGTCTCCGGGACGTCGGCGCGGGGCGGCGCGCGCAGGCGGCCGTGGCTGTGCGCCTCGAGCACCTCGGCGATCGCGCCGAGGAACTGGTCGGGCTCGGCCGGCTTGATGATGAAGCGGTCGGCCCCCAGGCTGAGCGCGAGCTGCTCGTCCTTGGGCTCGGTGTACGTGGCGGTGTAGAAGACGAACGGCACGTCCTTGAGAGCGGCGTCCTGCCGCCAGCGGCGGCACAGGGTGAAGCCGTCCATCACGGGCATCAGGATGTCGGAGATGGTGAGGTCGGGGACCTTCCGGGTGGCCTGCTTGAGCGCCTCCGCGCCGTTGCTGGCGGTCTGCACGTCGTACCCGTGGCCGGCCAGGAGCGCGCGCAGCAAGTAGACGTTCTGCTCCTTGTCATCGACCACCAGCACCGACGGCATGCCCACCTCACCCGATCCTCTGAACTGAGTAGCGCCGACGGGGGCCGACGCAAGTGGCGACCATGCTGGCGACGGCCCCCCGCCGCGGCGCGGCGCGAGCGCGGCTCTTCTTTTCTCTTGTCCCTCCACGTGCAGGTCTGCTATGCCCTCTTCAGCCACGAGGAACCATGGGGACTCGTCCAGGCCAGAAGCGGAGGGCGCCGGTGTCAGCGACGGTCAAGCCAGGGTCAGAGAGACGGACCGCGCCGCGCGTGCCGATCGATCTCGAGGTCGACTACGCTTGTGACGACACCTTCCTCTTTGCGTACATCACGGACATCTCGCTGCTCGGGATCTTCGTGCGTACGAACCAGCCGGCGCCTCCCGGGACGCGCCTCACGCTGCGCTTCACCCCGCCGGGTGCCGATTCGCTCCTCGTCAAGGGCCAGGTGATCTGGATCAACCCGTTCCGTCCGGGCCAGGAGAACCACAACCCGGGCATGGGCATCCGCTTCATCAGCCTCTCGGCGCGCCAGCGCGACGCCATCGGCCACCTCGTCCGCACCTTCGCCTACCTCGACGACGACCGGACGCCGCGCGGCCAGGCGTAGCCGCCAGCCGCGTACTCGACAACCGCGTTCGCCGCCGTACGCATCGCCCGTGAAGCCGGCCCTTCGGCTTCGCGGAGGTGCGACATGGCAACGTATCTCGTGCTGAGCAAGTTCACGGATCAGGGGGCGAAGAACATCAAGGAGAGCCCCGCCCGCGTCGAGGTGGCGCGGCAGATCTTCAAGAAGGCGGGCGCCGAGGTGAAGGAGTTCTACGCGCTGCTGGGCGCCTACGACACGACCATGATCGTCACCGCGCCCGACGACACCGCGGTGACGCAGGCCTGCCTCGCGCTCGGCGCGCTCGGGAACGTGCACACCCAGACGCTGCGCGCCTACAACGAGAAGGAGTACCGGGAGATGATCGCGAAGCTGCCGTAGGGCCGCCCGCCGCCCGGCGGCGGCTGGAAGCCGCGCGCCGCGGTGCTACGCTGATCGCCCATGAGGAGCGTCAGGGTCGCGATCCAGGGCGCACCGGGCTGTTTCAGTCACGAGGCCGCGCGCCGGCTGCTGCCGGGCTGCCGCGTCGCCCCCTGCCCGAGCTTCGCGGCGGTCTTCGACTGCCTCGACGATGGCGACGCGGGCGCCGCGGTCGTCCCCATCGAGAACACCCTGTTCGGGTCGCTCGCGGAGAACCTCGACCTGCTCCTCGCGCGGGACGTGTTCGTGCGGCGCGAGCTGCGCCTGCGCATCGAGCACCACCTCGTCGCGGCCCCCGGGGTCCGCGGGCGCGACGTGCGGCGCATCCTGTCGCACCCGGCGGCCCTGCAGCAGTGCCGCCGCTTCCTGCGCCGGCATCCCCGCCTCGCCGTCGAGCCGTTCTACGACACCGCCGGCGCGGTGCGGCACGTGATGGAGCACCACCTCCTCGACGCGGCCGCCATCGCCGGGGACGGCGCCGCGCTCCAGTACGGCGCGGCGATCCTCAAGCGCGGCCTCGAGGACGACACGCACAACTCGACGCGCTTCTTCCTCGTGACCAAGGACCGGCGCGTCGCGCGGGGCGCGAACAAGACCTCGCTCGCCTTCGCCACGCGTGACGTCGCCGGCGCGCTCTTCAAGGCGCTCGCGATCTTCGCGGTCCGCGACATCAACCTGACCCGGATCGAGTCCCGCCCGGCGCGCGATCGCCCGTGGGAGTACGTCTTCTTCGTGGACTTCATGCGCGGCGCCGACGAGGCCGCGCGCAACGCGCTGCGCCACCTGGGCGAGATCGCCCGCTCGGTCAAGGTGCTCGGGATCTACCCGGCGGCGGAGCAGGAGGCCTGACGCCGCGCCTCAGCGGTCACTGGCGCTCGTGCTCGTGCCGGCCGTGCTCGTCGCCCCAGCGGGGCGCGCCGCGGCGGTCGCGGAACGTGGTGCGGCGGCCGCCCCGGCCGCGCAGCTCGGCGGCGATGATGCCCGGCCGCCCCGCGACGCTCGTCTGCGCTCCCGTCACGGTGACGCGGTCGCCGACCCCGAAGCCATGGCCGTGCCGGGCCACCCACATGGCCGGGCCGAGCAGGACGTCGATGACGAAGCGGTCGGTCTGCACCTGGAGATAGAGATCAGGCTCGGCGCCCGGGCCCGCCGAGCCGCTCTGGACGGCGATGACGCGCCCCTGCACGGTCACGACGGCGTCGGGGTCGTAGTAGGCGGCCTGCGCGCGGGCACCGCCGCCGTCGCCGAGCGCGCCGAGCGCGATGAGGATCATCGAGAGTCTTCGCATGGGGCCACTCCTTGGTCGGTGAGATGACGCGGCAGGAGCGACTTGCCATTGTTGGGAGCCGCCGTCGCGCTTATGCTCGTTCCATGCTGACCTTCAGCTCCGATCCGGCCGTGGCCGAGACCCAGATGCGGGCCGTCATCTACTACCTCGTGGCCTTCGGGTACATCGACGCCGACTTCGACCCGTCGGAGAAGCGCTTCATCAAGCAGCACATCGCGCGGCTGGTCGAGGCCCGGATCCAGAGCGCCGGGCTCGCGCCGAACCTGCGCAGCGAGGCCGTCGCGCGACTGACCCAGCACTTCCACGAGGTGCTGGAGGAGACCGACCACACCATCGCCGGCTACTTCACCGAGTCGGTGTCGCTCGGCGAGACCACCGCGCAGTTCGTGCTCGCCAAGCTGAAGCTCCGGTGCTTCGAGCTGCTCAAGCGCTTCGACGAGGCGGGCCAGCACGCGCTGCTCGAGGCCGTCGAGGAGCTGATGCTCGCCGACGGGGTCATCCAGCCCAGCGAGGCGGCGTTTCGCGACGAGGTGGTCGCCCTCGTGCACGCCGCCGAGGAGCTGGAGCCGGCGGAGCTCGAGGTGGTCGAGGAGGGGTCGGTCATCATCGACGACCCCAAGCGCATGCCGTCGCGGGTCGCCAACCACCCGTTCTTCGCCCACAGCGAGTGGGACTTCGCGCGCGAGCCGGCCCTCTTCGAGCAGCAGTCGCGCGGCGAGCTGGCGCTCGTCGCCCGGCTGATGCAGGCGCTCGAGGCGCAGCGCGCCCGCGGCCGCGGCCGGCTCGCCGGCGTGACGAGCTTCGGCGAGCTCGCGCCGGGCACCCGGTTCCTCGACGGGCACGTGCACGCGCTCACGCCCGATCCGGCCGCCGGGCTCGAGCTCCTGGTGCTCGGGGACCTGCACGGCTGCTACTCGTGCCTCAAGGCCGCGCTCCTGCAGGCGGACTTCTTCGACAAGGTCGAGGCGCACCGGCAGGACCCGCGGCACCATCCGGAGATGGTGCTCGTGCTCCTCGGCGACTACATCGACCGGGGCAAGTTCGGGCTCGCCGGCACCCTGCGCGCCGCGATGCAGCTCCAGCTCAAGCTGCCCGACAACGTCTACATGCTGCGGGGGAACCACGAGTACTACGTCGAGCTCGACGGGCGCGTGCTGGCGCCGGTCCGCCCCTGCGAGGCCATGGACTCGATCGCGAAGGTGGCGCGCCAGGAGGTCTTCGTCCAGTACATGAACCTCTTCGAGGCGCTGCCGAACATGCTGGCGGTGGGTAACATCCTCTTCGTCCACGGCGGGCTACCGCGGGCCGACACCCTGCGCGACCGGTGGCGCGGGCTCGACACGCTCAACGATCCCGACATCCGCTTCCAGATGATGTGGAGCGATCCCAGCGAGGCCGACGTGGTGCCGCTCGAGCTCCAGCGGGCGAACGCCCGCTTCCCCTTCGGGCGGCGTCAGTTCCACGAGTTCATGACGCGCATCGGCTGCAAGACCATGGTCCGCGGCCACGAGCGGATCAGCGAGGGCTTCCGCAAGGTCTACGACGACCCCGAGGGGATCCTGCTCACGCTCTTCTCGGCGGGCGGCGCCTCCAACGACGATCTGCCCCAGGGCAGCAGCTTTCGCGAGGTGAGCCCGAAGGCGCTGACGATCCGCTGCAGCAACGGCGTGAGCACGTTCGTCCCCTTCGAGATCGACTACGCCCGCTTCAACGATCCGCGCCACAACGCGTTCTTCAGCGAGAAGCTCGGCGGCTGAGGCTCGCCTCTCAACAACGAGGCTCGCCTCTGGCTCGCCTCAGGCCTTCCCGTGGCCGTCGGGGCGCGGGGGTGGCGGCGCCCGGCGCGCGGGCGGCTCGTCGTCGCCCTCGTCCTCCGGGGCCGCGGGAATCCGGTACTCCTCGCCGAGCCACTTGCCGAGGTCGACCAGGCGGCAGCGCGACGAGCAGAACGGAAACGCGGGGTTGCCCTCCTGCTGGACGGGCGCGCGACAGGTGGGACACCGGCTCATCAGCGGTGAGATTGGGGCACGACGCGGCCGAAGTCCACTCCGACGGCGGGCGCCGCGGGGCGGAACATTAGAGCTTGCGCGGGACCGGGGAAGAAATATGATTGATATATGAGCATGTGCTCATGCATTCTCAGCGTGTCTCGGAGGCGCCGGTGACCCCCTCGGTGCGCCCCGCCGGGCTGCCCGCCCGCCCCGCCACGAGCCACCCGACCGCGAGCCCCGCGGCGCCGCCGCTCTCCCCGCCCCTCGACGAGCGCGAGGCGCTCGCCGTGGCCGAGGTGTTCCGCAGCCTGGCCGACCCGACCCGGCTGCGGATCCTGGCCCTGCTCGCCGAAGGCGAGACCTGCGTCCACGTGCTGTGCCAGCGCCTGGGCATGAGCCAGTCGGCGGTCTCGCACCAGCTCCGGCTGCTCCGCGTGTGCCACCTCGTACGGCCGCGGCGGGTGGGGCGCGAGATCTTCTACGCGATCGACGACGACCACGTGGAGATGCTGATCCGCGAGGGGCGCCGTCACGCGGGTTGCGCCGCGGAGGAGCCATGAGGGCTCACGAGCACGAGCACGAGCACGAGCACGAGCACGAGCACGAGCACGAGCAGGGGCATGCGCACCACCATCACGGGTCGAGCTTCGAGCGGCCGCGCCTGACGGAGCGCAAGCGGCTGCTCATCACGCTCCTCGTCACGGTGGGGCTCCTGGTCGCCGAGATCGTCGGCGGCATCCTGTCGGGCTCCCTCGCGCTGCTCTCGGACGCGGGTCACATGGCGACGGACGCCGGCGCCCTGCTGCTCTCGCTCGTCGCCTGCACCTTCGCGTGCCGGCCGCCCGACGAGCGCCGCACCTACGGCTTCCACCGCCTCGAGGTGCTCTCGGCGCTCGTGAACGGCGTCGCCCTCTTCGCCATCGCCGGCTACATCTTCTACGAGGCCTACCTGCGGCTGCGCGCGCCCGCGCCGGTGCGCACGAACCTGATGATGGCCGTCGCCGCCGTCGGGCTCGTCGGCAACCTGGTCGGGGTGGTGCTCCTGCACGGGCAGCAGAGCATGAACGTCCGCGGGGCGTACCTGCACATCATCACCGACACCCTCTCGTCGGTGGCGGTGCTCGCCGGCGGCGTCGTGATGATGATCGTGAAGGGGTTCTACGCGATCGACCCGATCCTCGGCGGGCTCATCGGGCTGACGGTGCTCTGGGGCGCGTGGGGCCTCGTGCGCGACTCCGTCCACGTGCTCCTCGAGGCGGCCCCGGCCCACCTCGACCTGACCCGCCTCGCCGCCGACCTCGGGCGCATCGACGGGGTGCGCGAGGTGCACGACCTGCACGTGTGGACCATCGCCTCGGGCATGCACGCGCTCTCGGCGCACGTCGTGGTCGCCGGCGAGCGCCTGGCCTGCGCCGGCGCGAACGACCAGGTGCTCACGCGGCTGAAGGAGATGCTGATCCGTGAGCACGCGATCACGCACACGACGGTGCAGATCGAGTCAGAGGACTACGAGCACGTGGGGCACGTGCATTAGGAAACAGGGAGACGGGGAGGCGGGGAGACGGATCTGGGTTAGGACGCGCTGGACGCGCGAGAACGGCGCTCGAGCACGTAGCCGCGCGGTCCCCCGCCACCAAACCCAGTCTTGCTCCCCGTCTCCTCGCCTCCCTGTTGATTCGAGACCTACGGCGTGCCGCCCGCGTAGCCGGCGAACTTCGCCGAGAGCGCCTTGGCGACGCAGTCGGGGACCACGCCGGAGACGTCGCCGCCGAAGCTGGCGATCTCCTTCACCAGCGAGGACGAGACGTAGAAGTTCTCCTGCGTCGTGGGGAGGAAGACGGTGTCCACGCCGGGCGCCAGCTTGCGGTTCATGTGCGCGAGCTGGAACTCGTACTCGAAGTCCGCGATGGCGCGCAGGCCGCGGATGACGACCCGGGCCTGGCGGCGCCGCACGTAATCGACGAGCAGCCCGCTGAACGCGTCCACCTCGAGCTCGGGCACCGGGCCGACCGCCTCCTGGATGAGCGCCATCCGCTCCTCCGTCGAGAAGAGCGGCTGCTTGCGCACGTTCACCGCGATGGCCACGACGACGCGGTCGAAGATGTTCATGCTGCGCTGGATGATGTCGATGTGGCCGTTCGTGGGTGGATCGAACGTCCCCGGGTACAGCGCGAGCACGCTCATGGCAAGAGCTCCGTGTCAGGGCCGGATCCCGCGGGCGGCGCGGTAACTCCGCCGGGGGCGACGGCGTACAGGCTGACCTCAGTTTGCCCCCAGCGGCGCCGGTCGTCGAGCGCGAGCGCGCCGTAGCGCTCCGCGGGGGGGCGGCGGCGGTCGTGCTCGGCGATGACCAAACCGCCGGGCCGTACGAGGGCGCTCGCGCCGAGCGCGGCGAGCGTGGTGTCGCCGCCGGCGGAGGCGTAGGGCGGATCGAGGAAGACCCAGTCGAAGCCGGCGGACTCCTTCTCGAGCAGCCGGAGCGCGCGGCGGACCTCGAGGCGCAGGATGCGCGCGCGGTCCTCGTAGCCGAGCGTCTTCACGTTGTCGCGCACGACCCGGATCGCGGGCTCGGCCTCGTCGACGAAGACGGCGCGGCTGGCCCCCCGGGAGAGCGCCTCGAGGCCGAGCGCGCCGGTGCCGGCGAAGAGGTCGAGCACCACGAGCCCGGCGGGGCTCCCGAGCACGTCGTAGAGCGCCTGCCGGACCCGATCGGCGGTGGGCCGGGTCGCGTCTCCGCGCGGCGCGCGGAGGTGGCGCCCCCGCGCCTCGCCGCTGATGATCCGCATGGCTGAAGGTGTATAGCCGCCGCCGTCGCAGCTGTCAAAAACTCGCCGCCGGATGACGCGCGGCCGTGCGGGCCCGGGGACCGCCGACGGGACCATGACCGGCGCGCAGTTGCGATCGCACCTGACCATCGGCTAAGCTAGCTTCATGCCAGGGAATGGCGGCCGGCTGAATCTCTGCACGGCCCTCGTGGACGACCACTGTGCCCGCGGGCGCGAGAACGCGCCGGCGATCCGCGAGCCGATGCGGGCCTGGAGCTACGGCGAGCTGCGCGCCCAGGTGTGCCGCACCGGCTCCGCCCTGCGCGGGCTCGGCGTTCACGCCGGCGAACGCGTGGCGCTGCTGCTGCACGACTCCTGCGAGCTCGCCGCGGCGCTGCTCGGCGCGGTGCGCGTCGGCGCGCTGCCGACGCCGATGTCGGTGCTCGACCGGCAGCACGACTTCAAGGCGTTGCTGCTGAACTCGGGGGCGACGGTCGCGATCGCGCACGCCGACCTCATGCCCGAGATCGAGGCGCTGCGCGCCGAGCTGCCGGCGCTGCGCCACGTCATCGTCGTCGGCGCCGTGGCCGAGCCGGGCCAGCTCTCGTTCGCCGAGCTCTGCGCCGCCGCCGACGACGAGTGCCCGCCGGCGCCGACCGGCCCCGACGATCCGGCCCTGCTGATGTACACCAGCGGCACCGGCGGCTCGCCCAAGGGCGTGCTGCACCGCCACGCGACGCCGCTCGAGTCCTTCGCCGCCTACGGCCGCGCCGTCCTCGCCATGACCGAGGACGACCGCTGCTTCGTGACCCCCAAGAAGTCGGCCGCCTACGGCCTGGCGTGCGGCCTGTGCCTGCCCCTCGCCGCTGGCGCGACCACGTTCCTGCTCCCCGACCGCGCGCGGCCGCGCACCGTCTTCGACGTGCTCAACGCCTTCGCGCCGACGATCTTCTGCTCGGTGCCGAGCCTCTACAGCCAGATGCTGCACGACGTGGGGCAGCTCGGCCGCAGCGGCCGCGAGTACTTCACCTCGGTGCGGCACGCCGTGTCCGGCGCCGAGCCGCTGCCGCCGAAGCTGTGGCACCGCGTGCACGACGAGCTCGGCCTCGAGCTGCTCGACAGCTGGGGCGCCACCGAGGCGTTCCACGTGGTGCTCGCGAACCGCCCCGGCGAGATCCGGCCCGGGTCGAGCGGGCGCCCGGTCGTGGGCTACGAGGCGCGCGTGGTCACCGACGACGGGGAGCCGGCCGAGCCGAGCGCCATCGGCGTGCTCGAGGTGCGCGGCCCGACGGTGGTGACGAGCTACCACGGCTCGTCGAGCGAGTCGGGCGTCCGCGCCTTCCGCGGCGGCTGGCTGCACACGAACGACCAGTTCTTCTGCGACGACGACGGGTACTTCTGGTTCTGCGGCCGCGCGGACGGCCGGCTCAAGGTGGGCGCCACGTGGGTGACCCCGGCGGAGGTCGAGCAGGCGCTGCTCGCGCACCCCGCCGTGTGGGAGTGCGCGGTCGTCGGCGCCGAGGACGAGGACGGGCTGCTCAAACCGCTCGCCTTCGTCGTGCCGAACGTGGGCCACACGCCGGGGCCGGCGCTCGCGAAGGAGATCATGCAGTTCGTCAAGGACCAGATCGCGCCGGTGAAGTACCCGCGCTGGGTCGAGTTCCTCGACGAGCTGCCGAAGAGCCCCGCGGGCAAGCTGCTGCGCCACAAGCTCAAGCCGCGCTCCCGCCCACGCTAGCATGCCGCCCGCCGCGGGTCCGCTCGACCCCTGCCGCCTCGAGACCCGCGAGCGCGCCCTCGTCGTGATGGCGCTCGCGCAGCGCGGCGCCGAGGCCGCGGCGCTGCTCGCCGGCCTCGCGGGGCCGAGTGGAGCGCGGTGCGCGGCGGCCGCCGCCGAGCTCTCCGCCCTGCCCGGCGCCGCACGCGCCGCGCTGCTCGCGCGCGAGGCGGCGCGCCTCTTCGCGCCGCTGCCCGCGAACCTCGAGCGGGTGCACCCGAGCTGGCTCGCGGCCGCCCTCGGCGACGTGCCCCCGGCGCTGCGGCGGGCGCTCGTCACGATGCTGCCGCCCGCCACGCGCGCCGCGCTCACCGCTCCGGAGGACGGCGGGCCGCCCGCCCGGCCCGCGCCGGCGATGCTCGCCGCCCTGACGCGCCGGGCCTTCGGGGCGCTGTGCGCCATGCCCGACGGTGACCCGCCGGCCGCCGACGCCCGCGTCGAGGAGCTGCCCCGGCTGCCGGCGCCGGCGCTCGAGGAGCGCCTGGCCGCGCTCGGCCGCGAGCGGGCCGCCGCCGCCCTGCGGGGCGCGCCCCGGCCGGCGCTCGCCGCCCTGTGCGCGCGGCTGCCACGGGAGGAGGCCGCGGCCGTGGTGGCCCTCGTCGGCGCCGCCGCGGGCGCCGGGCCGGACCACGCCGGCCTGCGGGAGCTCGGCGACGCCCT
>DASXVK010000819.1:0-18022 GCA_036504295.1 Polyangia bacterium | reverse complement strand
CGTCGGGTCGGCGGCGCCGCCGACCCCCCCGAGGTGGCCGGGGGCGTCGACGGACAGCTCACCGTTGACCCGCGGGACGAGGTGGCAGTCGGTGCACTCGAGCGCGCGGGTGAGGCGCCCCTCGGTGAGGTGCGCCTGGTGGGCGCCGACGCCCGGTACGTCCGTGCCCGTCGCCACGCCCGCGTCGGCCCCCAGGTGCAGCGCCGTCGGCGGCGCGGCGCTGCGCACGGGATCGCCGGGGAAGCTCCCGGCCGCGCCGTGGCAGGACGTGCAGTCCTCCGCGCCGGCCCGGGCCCCCGGTTGCTGCTGCGTGCAGCCGAGCGCGAGCCCGAGCCCCACCGCCGCCACCGCCCACCTGCGCCCCGTCGTGCCCCGCTGCATCCGGTCGACCTCCCACCGTCGCGCCCGCGACGGGTGCTGCGCACCCCGTCTGGGCCACCACCCGGCCACCGCCGCTCACGCCGGGCGACCTTAAGGGTAGCAGCTCTGGCCGGAATGCAACAACGACCTAGGGCGTGGCCGGACGGTACTTCTGGAGGAGCGCCGTGAGGCGGTCGAGCGGCAAGCCGGGGGCGTGGTTGTCGTCCGCCCCGGTCATGGCGTCGGCCATGCACAGCGAGTTGACGATGGCCTCCTCGGTGGCCTCGATGACGGCCTCGTAGAACGGCCCCACCGCGCGGTCGAGGAGGGTCTCGATGGTGAGCAGCATGCCCTGGCTCGCGCGCGGCACCTTGTTGGCCGTCGCGAAGCCGATGACGATCTCGCCCGAGCCGTGCGCCGCGTAGGACCCCGCGCGGCCGATGCCGAGGGCCGCCCGCTTGCACAGGCGCCCGAGCTGCAGGCTCTGGAGCGGCGCGTCGGTGGCGACGATGGCGATGATCGACCCGTAGCTGCCCCGCCGCCGCTCGCGCCCGGTGAGCTCGGGCTCGAGCAGCTCGCCGACCGGGACGCCGTCGACGCGCAGGTTGTGCATCACGCCGAAGTTCGCGAGCACGAGGACGCCGAGGGTGTAGTCGCGCCCGGCGGTGGGCACGCGGCGCGAGGCGGTGCCGATGCCCGACTTGAAGTCGCAGGTCATCATGCCGGTGCCGGCGCCGACGCTGCCTTCGGCGACGGGCCCGGCGGCGGCGGTCTCGATGGCGCGGTAGACGTGCTCGGAGCGCACGTGGCGCCCGGCGGCGTCGTTGAGCCACGAGTCGTCGCACTCGCCGACGACCGGGATGATGACGTCGTACTCGGCGCCGATGCCCGGGTGGTGGCGGGTCATCCACTTGACCGCCGCGTCCGCCACCTTGCCGACGGCCATCGTGTTCGTGAGCAGGATCGGGGTCTCGATGAGCCCCCACTCGACGACCTGGGTGAGCCCGGCCACCTCGCCGGCCCCGTTGAGGACGAAGCCGCCGCCGATGACGCGCTCCTCGAAGATGCGGTCGTGCGGCAGCACGCAGGTGACGCCGGTCCGGACCGGCCCCTTGCCCGGCACCAGCTGGCCCGCGCCCGCGACGATGGTGGTGTGGCCGACGCGGACGCCGGGCACGTCGGTGATGGCGTTGAGCGGCCCGGGCGCGTAGCGGCCCAGGGCCACGCCGAGGTCGCGCAGGCGCCGGCGCGGCAGGTCGTCCCGCTCGAGGCCCGCTACCCCACGCTCATGCCTCCGGCACGTCCGGCGGCGGGGCCGGGACGGCCGCCGCGACCGCCGGCCCGGCGCCGCCGTTGCCGGCCGCCGCCTCGACGGCGCCGTTGCCGCTCGGCTCCGGCGGCGCCACGGCCCGGGGACCGGCGGCCCGCGGCTCGGGGCGGTCGGCGCGCGCGGCCGGCCGCTCCTCGCGCCGCTTCTCGCGCAGCCGCTTCATGCCGCCGGCGAGGATCTCGGCGATGAGCGTGCGGTAGTCCATGCCCGCGGCCTTGGCGATGAGCACGAGGTCGCTGTAGTCCGGCGTCAGCCCTGGCAGGGGGTTGATCTCGATGACGTACACCTGCCCCTGGGCGTTCATGCGCAGGTCGACGCGGGCGACGTCGCGGCACTCGAGGGCGAAGAAGCTCTCGCGCGCGGCGCGCTCGCAGGCCTTCAGCTCCGCCGGGGTGAGCGGGGCCGGGCACTTGTACTCGACGTGCTTCTCCCACTCCTGCTTGATGGTGAAGTCGTACACCGGCCGCGCGCTCGGGTGCTTGAAGCACACCTCCATCGGCGGCAGCACCCGCGGGCGCCGGTCGCCGAGCAGGCCGACGGTGAACTCGCGGCCGGAGATGTACTCCTCGCACAGGGCGGGCTGCTTGTAGCGCGAGATGCAGTCGCGCAGCAGCTCGCGCAGCGCCGGCTCGTCGTCGACGACCGAGGTCGAGGCGATGCCCTTCGACGACCCCTCGGCGTTCGGCTTGACGATGAGCGGGAACTTGAGCGCCGGGTTCAGCTTCTCGCGCCAGCTCTCGAAGAGCTGGAACTCGGGCGTGAGGATGCCGTGCTGCTTGAGCACCTTCTTCGTCAGCGCCTTGTCGAGCGCGATGGCGAGGGTGGCCGAGTCGGAGCCCGTGTAGGGGATGCCGAGCAGCTCGCAGAGCGCGGGCACCGCGGCCTCGCGGTTGCGGCCGCTGAGCCCCTCGGCGATGTTGAAGACGAGGTGGATGTCGCACTCGACGAGGACGCGCGGCAGCTCGGCGTTGGCCTCGAGCTGGATGACCTTGTGGCCGAGCGACTCGAGGGAGCGGGTGATGGCGTCGATCGTCTCGGGCGGATCGTACTCGGCCTCGGTGTCGTCGCCCGCCTTGGAGTCGACCCGCTTCATGTTGAAGGTGAAGCCGACGGTGAGCTGGTCGTTCTTGCGCTGCGGCGGGCGCACCGGCTGCGGGGCGGCGAGGCCCCAGCGCAGCGCCGCCGAGCGCACCACCTGCGCCAGCGTCGCGTCGTAGGGCAGCCCCTCGCGGGCGGCGGCGGCGAAGAGATCGGCGCCGCGCTCGAGGTTCGGCACACCGTTCACCTCGAGGAGGTGAATGCGGCCGTCCTCGCCGAGGCGGAAGTCGACGCGGCCGAGGTCGCGCAGGCCGAGGATCCGCTGCACCTGCTTCGCCATCGCGCGCACCCGCCCGATGACGTCGCGCGGCAGCTCCGCCGGGCAACGGGCCACGACCTTGCCGGGCGGAGCGTGCTTGACCCGGTAGTCGAAGATGTTGTGGCGGCTGCGCCACGCCGCGTCGATGACGAACTCGACCGGCGCGAGCACGCCCTCGTCGCCCACCCCCTCGAGGAGGGGGACGCTGACGTCGGTGCCGGTGATGAACTCCTCGACGAGGACGCCGGCGGGGAAGGCCTCGAGCGCGCGGTCGAGCTGCTTGATGAGCTGCCGCCCGTCGCGCACCACCGAGTCGTCGCCGATGCCGATCGAGGAGCCCTCGTAGTTCGGCTTGACCATGACCGGGAAGGCGAGGCCGAGCGCCGCCGCGTCGCCGAGGCGCTTGAAGCTGTCGGCGGTGAGGAGCCGGCTGCGCGGGGTGTCGATGCCGTGCGCGCCCAGCACCGCCTTGGTGAGCCACTTGTCCAGCGTCACCGTGAGGACGTAGGCGTCGGAGCCGGTGTAGGGGAACCCGAGCTCCTCGAAGAGCGCCGGGTAGAACGCCTCCCGCGCCCGCCCGCGCCGCCCCTCGGCGGTGTTGAAGATGAGGTCCGGCGCGCACGCCTCCAGGCGCGCGGCGAGGTGCGAGGCCGGGCCCGAGACCTCGATCTTCTCGACCTCGTGCCCGCCCGCGGCGAGCGCGAGCGCGATGGCCTCGACCGTCTCGGCGCTGTCGAACTCCGCTTCCTCGACGCTGTCGGTGAGTCGCAGGTTGTGCGTGAACGCGATCTTCATTGGCGGCGTGTCGCCCTCAGTCCGGAGGGCGCGTACAACCCTGCCTTAAGCCCGATCGCCGTGCAAGCGAGAACCGCCGCTCGGCGGGGCCCGGCCGCGGGTGAGAACGGCGCTGCGGGTCGGCCTGTGAACGCGGAGTCGCGATCGCGCCGCGGCGCGAGTGATCTCGCGCGGCCGCGGGCGGCACGGATGCTGCATTCGCGGCGCCTGTTCGCCCTGAGGAGACCCCGATGCGATCGTGGCTCTGCTCCCACCGTTTCCCGCTGTCCGCCCTCGCCGCCCTGCTCACCGCCGCGCTCGCCGCGGG
The DNA here is from genome assembly GCA_036504295.1 of Polyangia bacterium. GTDB lineage: Bacteria > Myxococcota_A > Polyangia > JACRCY01 > JACRCY01 > DASXVK01. The sequence goes on along the minus strand of DASXVK010000819.1, from coordinate 13,873 downwards.
GCCCGCGTGGGCGCAGCCCGTCGATCCCGACGACCAGGACGTGCCGGCGCCGCCGCCCCCGCCGCCGGCCCCGGCCGCGCCGGCCGGGTACGGCGCGGCGCCGCCCGTGGTCGTCCTCGCGCCCGGCCAGTACGCCTACATCCCGGGCGGGGTCCCGCAGGTGCCGCCCCACATCCTCTGGCAGCAGGGCGCCGCGATGCGGTCCACGGGCCGCTTCCTCACGCTCGGCAGCATCGCCCTGTTCGCCATCGGCGTCGGCCTGATCGTGAACGCCGCGAACCAGTGCCACGCGCGCTGGGACGGCGCGATGTACAGCGACGGCTGCCCCGACGAGCACGGCGGCTGGATCGCCGGCGGCGCGCTGTCCATCGTGGGGAGCATGATCGGCCTCGGCGTCGGCATCCCGTTCTGGGCCGTCGGGGCCCACCGCATGAACCGGGCCGAGCGCATGGGCTACGTACCCGCGTATGCCGCCGCGCCCTACGTCGCGCCCACCAGCGGCGGCCTGGTCGCCGGCCTGCGCGTCACGCAGTTCTGAGGCGACCGGCGCCCCCGGCGCGCCTCACTTGCCGGTCGGCTTCGTGCAGCTGATGCAGCAGCCGCTCGTGCACCACTTCGTGCACGAGCTGGTGCAGCTGCTGACACAGCTCGAGGTGCAGGCCTTCGTGCAGCCCGAGGTGCAGCTGCTCGTGCAGCTCGTGCACCGGGAGCACGGGTCCGGCCGCACCGTGGTGCTGCTGATGCAGCTCTTCACGCAGGCGGTCGTGCAGCCCTTGTTGCACAACCCCTGGGCCTCGGCCGCGCGGCCGACGGCGCAGACGGGCAGCACCAGGTACGACGCCGTCACGAGCAGGGAGCGGCGCAGGAACTTGCGCCGGGAGAGCTCCTCGGGCGAAGGCTCCGTGGCCGTCCGCTCGTCGCGCTCCGCCTGGGCCCGATCGTCGCCCTCGCCGTCACTCATGCGCCGCTCCCCGCGGCCGCGGCCGCCTCCTCCGCCATGTCCCAGAGTAACAGCTCGACCACCCGCTTCGTCAAGTCGCACGAGACCCCGTGGCAGTACCGCACGATGGCGTCGCTCGCCCGCGGGTTCTGGAACACCGTCAGCCGCCCGACCGGGCAGCCGCCGCCGCAGATGTAGCGCCACTCGCAGCCACGGCACGGCGCGGTGGTGTCCACGTTGAGGTAGCCCATCATCCAGTCGAGCACCGCGGGCTGCGGATACGCGGCGCTCAGGATGTTGCCCAGGAAGAAGCGGCGGATCCCGACCAGGTAGATGCACGGGTACACGTCGCCGTTCACGTCGACGACCGGCGTGTTGCCGTACGGCGCGCCGCACCCGACGACGTTGCGCGCGCCCTCGTAGACGTGGGCCACGTACACGTTGAACGGGAAGAGCGCGGCCTTGTCCCAGAGCTTGCTGCGGTACACCCGGGCCAGCCCGTCCATCACCGTCTCGAGCGACGGCAGCAGGCTCTCCGGCAGGATGTCCTCGTCGGAGTTGACCGGGTTCACCGGCACGAACGCGCTGGCGCTGCCGCCGAGCTCCTTGTGGTGGGCGGCGATCGCGAGCATCGCGTCCTGGTTGTGGCTGGTGATCGTGGCCCGCAGCGAGACCGGCAGCCCGGCCGCGACCAGCCGCCCGATGTTCCCGGCGACGGCCGCGTGGGAGGGGCCGCCGTGCTTCGCGGGCCGGCACGCGTCATGGATGGGCTGCGGCCCGTCGACGTCGCAGAGGAACGTGATCTCGTGCCGGTGGGCCCACTCGATGAGGTCCGGCGGCAGCAGCGCGAGGTTGCTGGTCAGGTGATAGCGGACGCGCTTGTCGGGGTGCTGCTGCTTGAGCGGGCCCTCGGCGTGGCGGATGACCTGCTTCGCGAGCTCCCAGTTCAGCAGCGGCTCGCCGCCGAAGAAGACGATCTCGAGGGTGCCGTCCGGGCACAGGGCCTCCAGGCACTTCGCCACGCTCGCGAACGCCACCGCCTCGCTCATCCGCAGGTTGCCGCCGGTGCCGTAGGTGCGCCGGCCGTTGAGGCAGTAGACGCAGCCGAGGTTGCAGGACTGCGACAGCAGCAGGTAGAGCGACATCGCGTTGCGGCTGCCGGCGGCCCGCGGGTCGGACGGCAGGAGCGGCGGCGCGCCGCGGTGCGCCGCGGCGTCGGCGGGCCCGACGATGCGGTGCTCGACGAGGAGCCGCAGCAGCGCCACGTCCGCGGGGAACGCGGCGGTGATGCGCTCCGCGGCGCGGAGGTCCCGCACCGCGCCCAGGAACCGCGTGATGTACTCCCGGCCGCGGCCGACGTACAGCGGCTTGAGGATCGACGCGTCCGCCAGCAGCAGCTCGTCCTCACCGCGCGCGAGCGAGATGAGGTCCGGCGTGACGCCGAGCTCGGGGCGTAACCTGGGATCCTCGTCTGGCATCGCCACCTGACCCACGGACGCTAACTATGGATCGCGCGCGGGCCGGGGGACAAGGCGGCTGGCTAGTAGCGGTGGCAGCGATCGCACTCGGGGTAGTTGGCCCACCGGTACGGCGCGCCCCAGGTGGCGACCGTCTCCTGCTGGTGGCAGCCGACGTTCGTGCAGGTCTTCGCGGTCGGGTTCCACGCCGCGGTGCCGAGGTCGTAGGTGACCGGCCCGCCGCTGGTGGCGTAGCTGACCGGGTCGGCCAGGTCGAACCGCACGTCGCGCACGCCGTTCGCGTGGTAGCGCGCGTCCGCGATCGCCTGGGCGCCCCAGGTGGTCACGTCCTTCGCGTCGCGCGTGAAGGTCGCGGCGCCGGTGACGGTCGCGTAGTGGCAGGTGCGGCACTGCAGCGGATCGTACGACATGTTCAGGTTGTGCAGGTTCTCGTAGCCGTCCGCGTCGATCCACGAGTGCGAGTCGCCGGCGCCGGCGACGTTGCCGGGCGCGCTGGTGCGGGGCGGGTAGCCGTGGCAGGCGTCGCAGGTGCTCACCGTGCCGCCCCAGGCGGGCGCGCCGTAGACGCGGCCGGCGGTGACGGTGTAGCTCGGGTACACGATCGGGTAGCTGCCGTCGAACGTGAAGTCGACGCCGGGCAGCGGGACCGTGGGCGCGCCGAAGGTCGGGCCGCTGTGGCAGTAGACGTTCTGGCAGGTGCCGAGCGTGTAGTGGTAGCCGCGCGCGTCGGTGAGCGTGGTCGCGCCCGGGGAGTAGGTCGCGGCGGGGCTGAGCGCCTTGAGCGAGCCGGCCGGGGCCGCGGCGTTCGCGAGCTCGACCTCGACCGTGCCGTTCATGTGCTTGGCCGGATCGATCGGGTGGCAGGTGCCGCAGCCGTAGGTCGCGCTCGGCGTCGGGCCGCTCGCGAAGTCCGACGTCCGCCGCAGGTCGCCGTAGGCGGCGGTGCTCGCGGCGCTGCCGTAGTGCGCCTGGTGCGCGCCGGTCGCGGGCGGGGCCTCGTGGCAGCCGTCGCACGCGCCGGTCGTGCTCACGTCGATGCGGCCGTTGATGTGCAGCGTCTTGTCCACGAAGTTGCGGCTCGCGTCGATGACGGCGCCGTGGCACGCGTAGCACGCGTCGTTGGCCGGATGCGGCGCGTCCGGCGGCAGGCCGTGGCAGGTGCCGCACGCGTCCTGGCTGTTGTCGACGGTGGTCCAGGCCGGGGTGGTCAGGGCCCCGCCGGCGAGCGTCTGGCCGTGGCAGTAGGTCGTGCAGGTGGTGCCGCTCCACGCCGACGAAGCGCCACGCGCGTTCGCGAGCGGGCCGAAGACGACCTCCGCGGTACCGTCGATGTGCGCGTCGACGTTGCTCGACGTCGGGACGACGTGGCACTCGGCGCAGGCGATCGGGGCGCTGATGCTCTGCGCCGGGTCGGGGTTGAGGTGGGCCTGGTGCGCGCCGACCGAGCGCAGCGTCGTGGCGGTGCGCCCGTGCGTGTCGACCGGCGGCGCCGGGTTCTGCGTGCTGCCGTGGCAGCTCGTGCACGGCCCGCCGGGGCCGACCATGTCGAGGTCGACGCGGCCGTTGATGTGCAGCGTCTTGTCGACGAAGTTGCCGTCGAGGTCGATGACCTTGGCGTGACACCCGCCGCACTTGCCGCTCTGCGGGTGCGGCGGCGCCGGCGGCAGGCCGTGGCAGGTGCCGCACGCGGCCTGCGAGCCGTCGACGGTGGTCCAGGCCGGGGTCGTGTTGGTGCCGGCCGAGAGCGTCGCGCCGTGGCAGTAGCTCTGGCAGGTCGTGCCGCTCCACGCGGCCGGCACGCCGTTGGCGGTCGCCAGGCCGCCGAAGGTCACCTCGACGGCGTCGTTGATGTGCTCGAACGGGCGCGCGGCGTCGGGCACGACGTGGCACTCGCCGCACGCGACCGGCGCGCTGATGCTCGTGGCCGGGTCGGGGTTGACGTGCGCCTGGTGGGCGCCGACCGAGGGCAGCGCCGGGTCGGCCCGGCCGGAGGTGTCGGTGGGCGGGGCCGGGTTCTGCGCGCTGCCGTGGCAGCTGCTGCAGGACGGGTCCTGGATGACGTCGACCTTGCCGTCGACGTGCAGGTCCTTGCGCACGATCGCGTGGTCCTGATCGACGGTGGGGTGGCAGAGGTGGCAGCGCTGCGACTGCGGGTGCGGCGCCGCCGGCGGCAGCCCGTGGCAGGTGCCGCACGCGGCCTGTGAGCCGTCGACGGTGGTCCAGCCCGGCGTCGTCAGCGCGCCGCCCGTGAGGGTCGCGCCGTGGCAGTAGTTCGCGCAGCGCGCGCCGTCGAACGTCGCGGTCGTGGCGTCGGTCCGCGCGAGGTCGCCGAAGGCGAGGTCGACCACGCCGTCGACGTGCGCGAGCGGCTGCGCCGGATCGGGCGTCGGGTGGCAGGCGCCGCACTCGAAGGCCCGGGCGAGCGCGCCCTCGGTCACGTGGGCCTGGTGGGCGCCGACCGAGCGGAGCGCGGTGTCGCTGCGGCCCTGCGTGTCGACGGGCGGGGCCGGGTTCGCCGCCGAGCCGTGGCAGGCGCTGCAGTTGCCGCCGTCGATGAGGTCGACGGTGCCGTTGATGTGGCGCGCGGGGTCCTTGATCGTCAGGCCCGGGCCGGCGCTCGGGTGGCACAGGTGACACTGCGTGGACTGCGGGTGCGGCGCGGCCGGCGGCAGGCCGTGGCAGGTGCCGCAGGCGGCCTGGCCGGAGCCGACGTCGGTCCAGACCGGCACGGTCAGGGTGCCGCCGCTGAGCGTCGTGCCGTGGCAATAGGTGACGCAGGTGCGGCCGGTCAGGTCGTAGGCGGCCGCGACCTCGTCCATGGTCGCGCGCCCGCCGAAGGTGAGCAGCGCGTGGCGCCGGCCGTCCGGGGTGACGCCGCCGCGCCCGTCCATGTGCCCGGGCGCGTCCGCGGTGAGCTGGCCGCGGACCCGCGGCACCACGTGGCACTCCTCGCAGTCGAGCGGCTTGGTGAGCGTGCTGGGGCCGAGGTGGGTGCGATGCGCGCCCACCCCGTTGTCCATCGTGGAGGTCTGGCCCGGCCCATAGCCGATGTGCACCGCCTGCGGCGGAGCGGCGCTGCGCAGGTTGTCATTCGGGAAGCTGCCCGCCTCGCCGTGACACGGCGTGCAGTCCTCCTCGGCGGTCGAGGTGCCGGCCTTCTGCGTCAAACAGCCGCCGAGCAGCGAGATACCGAGCAGGGCCGCGCCGATCGCGCCGCCCCGCGCCTTACGGGATGTTCCTGAGGTCATGGTGGTTTGCGACGGCCGCCAAGAGGCCGCCGACCACCATATCAGACGCGTGTATTAAAAGTCGATAGTGCCGTTGATATGCTTGGCGGGATTCTGGATGGTGAGGCCGCTGCCGGCCACCGAACCGTGGCACGCCTCGCAATCCGTCCGCGCGGGGTGGCCGTTCGCGGTCGGCGGCAGGCCGTGGCACGAGCCGCAGACGGCCTCGGTGCCGTTGACCACGTTCCACTGCGGCGTCGGGTTCGTCCCGGCCGAGAGCGTCTGGCCGTGGCAGTAGTTCGAGCAGGTCGTGCCATCGAAGGTCGCGGCGGCGCCGTGCGCGTTCGCGAGCGTGCCGAAGACGAGCGCGACCGTGCCGTTGACGTGGGTGAAGACCTCGCTGGCGTCGGGCACCGGGTGGCACGCGGCGCACGCGACCGGGGCGCTGATGGCGGTGGACGGATCGGGCGCGAGGTGCGACTGGTGCGCGCCCACCGAGACGAGCGTGGTGTCGGACCGGCCGTGCGTGTCGACCGGCGGGGCCGGGTTGTCGGCGCTGCCGTGGCAGTGGTTGCACGACGTGTCGGTGATGAGGTCGGGCGTGCCGTTGACGTGCAGGTCCTTCTGCACGAACGCGAGGTTCGCGTCCACGGTCGGGTGGCACAGGGAGCACCGGGTCGACTGCGGGTGCGGCGCGGCCGGCGGCAGGCCGTGGCAGGTGCCGCAGGCCGCCTGGGTGCCGTTGACCATGGTCCACTGCGGCGCGGTGGTGCCGCCGCCGGTGAGGGTCTGCCCGTGGCAGTAGTTCGAGCAGCGCGCCCCGTCGAAGCTCGGGCTCGCGCCGTCGGCCTGGGCGAGGTCGCCCCAGACGAGCGCGACGAGGCCGTCGATGTGCACGAACGGCTGGTCGGGGTCGGGCATCGGGTGGCACGCCGTGCACGCGAAGGCGCGGGCCACCGGGCCCTCGGTCACGTGCGCCTGGTGCGCGCCGACCGAGCGGAGCGTCGTGTCGGAGCGGCCCTCGGTGTCGACCGGCGGGGCCGGGTTCGCGGCGCTGCCGTGGCAGCTGTCGCACTGGGCGAGGCCGCTGATGACGTCGACCGTGCCGTTCATGTGCAGGTTGAGATCGGTGATCGTGAGGGACTCGTCGACGTCGGGGTGGCACCGCCAGCACTCGCCGGACTTGGGGTGCCCCGGGTTGGTGGGCGGCAGGCCGTGGCAGCTGCCGCAGGCGCCCTGGCCCTGGCCGACGGCGGTCCAGGTCGGGCGCGGGAACCGGCCGCCCGCGAGGGTCGTGCCGTGGCAGTACGTGGTGCAGGTGTTGGTCGCCGGATCGTACGTGGCGGCCACCCCGTCGAGGGTCGCGCGCCCGCCGAAGGTGACCGTGGCGCGCGGCCCGTCCAGGTGCCCGGGGACGTCGGACGCCGGGCGCCCGTCGCGGGTCGGCACGACGTGGCACTCCGAGCACTCGATCGGCGTCGTGAACGGGTTGGGCTTGAGGTGCGCCTGGTGGGCGCCCACGCCGGGGTTGGCGGGGTCGGTCGCGCCGGTCGGCAACCCGACGTGGACGGCCTGCGGCGGGGCCGCGCTGCGCACGTTGTCGCCCGGGAAGTTGTTCGGATCCCCGTGGCACGCGGTGCACGACTCCTCCCCCTGCGTGCTCACCGCATGCTGCGTCAGGCACCCGCTCGCGGCGAGCATGAGCGCGAGGACGACCAGGCTACGCATCACCCCCATCATCGACGACCTCACACGTGGCAGATCCGGCACATCTTGTTCTTCGTGCGCTCGCCCTCGCGCCCGCGGACGGTGCCGCCCGGGTGCGGGTTGCCGCCCGCGCCGCCCACGCGGTGGCAGTTCACGCAGTTGCTGTTGGCGCCGCGGTCGTGGCAGCCGGCGCAGGTGACGATGTTGCGGCGCGCCGCCGTGCCGTGGAAGTCGGCGGCCACGGGGTTCATCCAGCCGGTCGGGTGCGGCCGGGCGGAGGGGCTGTTCGGTCCGCGACCACGCGGATCGGTCTCGCCGATGCCCTCGACGCGGTGGCAGTCGCGGCACTGCTTCTCGGCGTGGCACTTGAGGCAGGTGCCCGGGTTCGCCGCCGTCTCGAGGCCGTGGCGGGCGCGCCAGTCGCCGCGGTGGATGAGCTGGCGGTCGACGCGCTCGGGGAAGCGCACGCTCGGGATGAGCTCGTTGTGGCGGCTGTGGCAGTCGTCGCAGTAGCGCTCGATGTGGCACTGGCGGCAGGCGCCGTCGTTCGTCTTGCCGTAAGCCTTGTGCTCGGCGAGCCAGTTGCCCTCGTGGTTGAAGATCGCGATCGCCTGCAGCGGGTACTCGCGCAGGTTGGTGTGGCACTTGTCGCAGCGCAGGGCCCGGTAGTCCTCCTTGTGCCCGTGGCACGAGAGGCACTCCTTGTGGCCCGGCCGGCGCATCTGCGACAGCTTCACCGTCTTCGCCGCCTGGGCGTGGCACGGATCGCAGCTGTTCTTCGTCTGCGCGAGGTGGCCGCTGTGATTGAAGCGCAGCTTGCCGGCCGGCGGCGTCCAGACCGCGTAGCCGGTCGGGATCGCGGCGAACACGTGGCACAGACCGCACTTGTCCTTGGCCTTGATCTCGTGGCAGTCGCCGCACTTCGCCATCTTCGGCGCGTCGATCTCGGCCGGCAGCGCGGTCTGCTTGGCGACGTTCGCGTGGCAGTCGGCGCAGGCGGTGCCCTGCTCGACGACGTGCTTCTGGTGCGAGAAGGTGATGACGTCCGGGTCGGGCGGCGGGGTGCGCCGCGCGTTCCGGGAGCAGCCGGCGCCCAGGGCGACGGCCCAAATGAGAGTTGCGGCGAGCGCCACGACTGAGGCGAGCCTCATGGAACGGATGGTGGTCACTGGCTCACCCTCCTCGCGCCGGGCTCGAGCCAGGTGTGCCAGACGAAGCGCCCGAGGAGGATGACCTCCTCCTTCGAGGCGGGGTTGAAGTTCGCGATCAGCGAGACGAGCGCGTCCATGCGATCGGTGATCCGGTACGACGCGCTGGCGTTCACGGAGCCGGCGTTGCGCACCGTGTTGCCGTTGTAGACCGTGTTGTCGAAGTGGAAGTAGAAGAGGTCGGCGGTGAGCAGGAAGCGCGGCAGCGGCGCGACCGCGCCGTAACCGCGGACCTGGTAGTAGCCGTTGTCCCGCAGGTCGGTGTCCTTCGAGGCGAGGCGCATGAAGTCCAGGCCGACCACCTCGCGCAGGCGGTCGCCGATGAGGTACTTGCCGCCGACGCCCCAGAGCCAGCCATTGTTGCCCTCGGAGAAGAAGCGCGCGCGGAAGAGGCCCGACACGCGCAGCTTCGGCATCAGGCGGTAGTAGACGTCGAGGCCGGCGTCCTGGTAGGTCGCGTCGCTGAAGATCGAGAAGATCGAGGTCTTCGGGATCATCGCCGACGGCACCATGTAGGTGTAGTCGGCGGCCAGCTTGAGGCGGGGCAGCGGCATCCACGAGGCGGTCAACATGACCTCGTCGATGTTCTTCTCGACCAGATCCCACAGCGCCGCGCCGGCGACGTCGACGTGCTTGGGCAGGAGCACCGAGCCGTCGACGCCGAGCTGGCGGCGCACGACGTCGCCGTCGCCGTCGACCTCGTTGAGCACGCTCACCCCGAGGCTGCCGCGGTCGAGCTGGCTCCAGCCGACGCGGCCGCCGTAGAGGCCGTTGTAGGCGTCGCGCCCGGCCTCGGCGTCGCGCGGCGTCGAGCCGCCGCCGTAGACCGCGACGTCGAACGACCACGGCAACCGGTAGCGGATGTAGGCGCCGTCGAGGTTCGTCGCGTACGGCGCGCCGGTGAAGAGGAACTGGCGGCCGAGCCGCAGCTCCAGCTTGTCGCCGAGCCCGCGGTAGGCGATCGTGCCCACCATGATGTCGCCGCCCACGCCCCCGTGCGCCCACGCGTACGTGTCGTTGTAGCGGGGCACGCGCGCGGCGTGGGTCGGGTCGAAGCGGTCGGCGAAGTCGGCGACGCCCCAGCCGGCGAACTCGATCGACAGCCCGGGCACGCCCAGGTTGTCGGCCCGCACCGTCAGGTACTCGTAGAACGGCACGAGCAGCCGCTTGCAGTAGTCGGAGAGGTCCGCGTTCAGCCGGCACTGCGCCGCGTCCGCCTCGTGGGAGAACGACGGCGCCCACCGACGGCCGGCCAGGATCGACTCCGACTCGATGAAGAGCGCGGTCTGGGCGCGCGCCGGCGGGGCCACCGCCGCGAGCGTCAGAACCAGCAGAGCTGTGCACTCGATTCTACGGATCAAGGCTATCCTCACCCTCGACTCCAACGCGGCTCTCAGAGGGCCGCTCCACGCTATGGCGGGAGCCGCATTCTACCGATTGGTCCGGAGGTTACGCAAGAGGGACGAGTTCGTTCCGGCCCCTGGTGCTGACCCGCCCGTCAGACCAACGCACTTGGATGCCGCACCCTGGCCCAGGGCTTGGGGCGGCGCGGCGGCGCGGGTGGACGGCGCACCGTGGGGGTGCTGCGTGGGGATCGGGAGTGGTACCGGCCGGCGGTCGGGCCGCGGCTCAGCGGGCGGGGGTCGCGGGCTTCGCGGCCGGGGTCGCGGGCTTCGCCGCCGCACCCTTGGCGGCCGCGGGCGTGGCGGCCGGCTTCGCCGCGGGCGCCGGCTTCGCGGGCGCGGGCGCGGGCTTCGCCGCCGGCGCGGGCGGGAGCGGCGCCGCGGGCGGCGCGACCACCGGCGGGGCCGGCTTCGGCGCGTCGCCGGCCGGCACCGTGGGGGTGCCCGAGCCGGGCGGCAGGATGAGGGCGACGCCCCGCAGCGGCTTGCCGGCCGGGATGTTGCGCTGGACCGCGTCGCGGATGACGGTCACGCGCGCCCGCGCCATCGCCACCCCGCGGGTCTCGTTCGGCTCGCCCCCGGTGAACTGCAGGTACGCCTCGTAGGCTTCGAGGGCGGCCGGCCAGTCGTTGCGGTCATCGAGCAGGCTGGCGATGCCGTAGAGGCAGACGCTCTTGCCGCGCTGGTGCGCGCCGAAGAGCCGCGCGGCCTCCCGGTACTCGGCCAGCGCGTCGGTGAACGAGCGCCGCGCGTGCAGGCAGGTCGCCAGGTTGTAGTGCGGCCAGGCGAGGTGCGGGTTCTTCGCGATCGCCTGCTTGAGCAGCGGCTCGGCGTCGGTCAGGTTGCCCTGCGAGATCTTCTGCGCGGCCTCATCGGCGAGGGCGTCCGCGGGGCTGAGCCGGTACGCGCAGCCGGTGGTGAGCACGAGCGAAACGAGCAGCGGGAGGCTGACTTGGCGCATGTCCCTCTCCTCGGCCGGACCGAGCGGTCCAGACACTGTAACTCAGCTCGGGTTCGGCGGCCAGCGGTCGCGCGCGAAAGCGCGGGCGCGGGCGCCCGGGCGCGGCCCGCAACGCTTGCCTCGGCCCGCGCAACTCCATACTATGCGCCCGTGCGCACCATCATCGAGCCTTTCAAGATCAAGTCGGTCGAGCCCATCCGCCTGCTCGACCGGCCCACGCGCGAGCGGATCCTGGCCGAGGCCGAGTACAACATGTTCCGCATCGCCGCCGCGGACGTGACCATCGACCTGCTCACCGACTCGGGCACCTCGGCCATGAGCGCGGCCCAGTGGGCCGGGGTGATGGAGGGGGACGAGTCGTACGCCGGGTCGCGCAGCTTCTTTCGGCTCGAGCGCACGATCCGCGACATCTTCGGCTACCGCCACGTGATCCCGACCCACCAGGGCCGCGCGTGCGAGCGGCTCCTGTTCGAGGTGGTCGGCGGCCCGGGGAAGATCATCCCGGGCAACACGCACTTCGACACGACGCGGGCGAACATCGAGCACACCCAGGCGGTCGCGCTCGACCTGCCGGACCCGAAGTCGCACGAGACCAGCCTCGAGGCGCCGTTCAAGGGCGACATGGACGTGGCCCGCCTCGAGCGCGTCATCAGCGAGCACGGCGCGGCGAAGATCCCGCTCGTGCTCGTGACCGTGACGAACAACGCCGCCGGCGGGCAGCCGGTGTCGATGCAGAACATGAAGGACGTGCGCGCGCTGTGCCAGAAGCACGGCATCCCGGTCTACATCGACGCCGCGCGCTTCGCCGAGAACGCCTACTTCATCAAGCTGCGCGAGCCCGGCTACGCCGACGTGAGCGCCCGCGACATCGCGGCGGAGATGTTCTCCTACGCCGACGGCGCGATGATGAGCGCCAAGAAGGACGCCCTCGTCAACATCGGCGGCTTCCTCGCGCTCGACGACAGCGCGGTGGCCGACAAGCTGCGCTCGCTGCTGATCCTCACCGAGGGCTTCACCACCTACGGCGGCCTCGCCGGCCGCGACCTCGAGGCCATGGCCCAGGGGCTCGAGGAGGTGCTCGACGAGGACTACCTGCGCTACCGCATCGTGTCGACCGCCTACCTCGGCGACCGGCTGCACGCGGCCGGGGTCCCGGTCGTGCGGCCGATCGGCGGCCACGCCGTCTTCCTCGACGCGAAGCGCTTCCTGGCGCACGTCCCGCCGCAGCAGTTCCCCGGCCAGGCGCTGTGCTGCGAGCTGTACCTGCACGCCGGCATCCGCTCCGTCGAGATCGGCACGCTGATGTTCGGCCACACCGACGAGAGCGGCCACGAGGTGTGCGCCGACCTCGAGCTGGTCCGGCTCGCCATCCCGCGCCGCGTCTACACCCAGAGCCACATCGACTACGTCATCGAGGCGACGCTCGAGGTGTTCCAGAACCGCGAGCGCATCGGCGGCTACGCCCTCGTCGACAACCCCCCGGTGCTGCGCCACTTCGTCGCGCGGCTCAAGCCGGTCGCGCGGTAGCGCTACTCCCCCGCGAGCGCCGCGTCCTCGGCCTGCAGCGCCGCGAGCTGCTCGTCGAGCACCCCGGCCAGATCCGTCAGCTCGGCCGCGCCGAACTGCGGGCGGAAGAGGTACGGCAGGTGGAGCTGCGGCACCGGGACCTCGATCGCGAGCCGCTCGAGGTAGCGGTCGTTCAAGCGGCGGCGCTCGTGGGCGGTGCGGGCGCGCTCGCACAGGGGCCCCAGCATCGGATCGCCCACGCCGCAGCCGGTCTTCTCGAGCTGGCGGAACACCGCGCCGGGGCCCGAGACCTCGTCGAAGACGCGCGGCCAGAGCTGGTTCACCACGATCGCGCTGAGCGGGAGCTTGAGCAGCTCCTCGTTCGCGCGGTAGAAGTCGCGCGCCTCCGAGACGGGCAGGTCCTCGGCGAGCGTCACGATGACCATCGCCGTGCGCGCCGCGTCGTGCATGAGCTCGCTCACCCGGCGCGCCGTCTGGGTGAGCGGCCCCTCGGGCACGGTCTCGAGGATGGCCTGGGGCAGCCGCAGCATGGTGACCGCGTGCCCCGTCGCGGGCGCGTCGAAGATGACGAGGTCGTACTTGTGGCGGCCGGCGCCGTCGCGCTCCTCGGTCGCGTGCCAGTAGGCCTTGCCGAGCATCGAGTAGTCGTCGAGCCCGGGGATGGCGCGCAGGAACCCCTTCACCATCCGGTTCTCGAGCACGGCCTTGTAGATGGCCTCGTAGCGCAGGATCATGAGCCCGTACTGCCGCAGCGCGGCCGCCGGGTTCATGTTCACGGCGTCGAGGTTCGGCTGGACCGTCGTGACCGTGTCGCCGACCGGCGTGCCGCCGAGCAGCACGGTGAGCCGGTCCTTGGCGTTGACCTGCGCCAGCAGCGTGCGCTTGCCGCGCCGCGCGGCCAGCGTGGCGAGCGCCGCCGCGACGGTCGTCCGCCCGACGCCGCCCTTGCCGGCGACGATCACGAAGCGGGCGGAGAAGAGGTCGCGCATGGGGGAGCGCTCGCGGCGAGCGGCAGGAAGGTACGAGATGCGCCCGGGGGTGTCAACGCTGCGGGACCGGCGCCCGGCATGAGGCGCGGGGTCAGCCCCCGACGCCGCCGCCCGGGATCACCCGCGCCCCGCGCGCCGCGAGCAGCCGCCCGACCGCGTCGCGCTCGACGTGGACCAGCAGCAGCACCACGTCGCCCGGGCGCGCCCAGGCGAGCGCGCGCTCGACGGCCGCGCACTCGTCCGGCGCCACGGCGACGTGCTCCGCGGGGAGGCCGAGCGCGAGGAACGCCCGCTGCAGCACCGCCTCGACCTCGCCCAGCTGCCGGCCGCGCAGGTAGATGGGGATCGGGCGGAGGACCACCCGCTCGACCCCGCCCGCGACGCAGCTGCGCGCCAGGCGCGCGAGCGCCTCGTCGCTGCGGTCGCCGGCCTG
>DASXVK010000818.1:0-14954 GCA_036504295.1 Polyangia bacterium | reverse complement strand
CGACGGCGAGCCCGGGCCGGCGCCGGACGGCGGGGCCGAGGGTGTCGCGCAGGCGGTGCAGGCGCCCGGGCAGGCTCGCCGCGAGGGCCCGCGTGCGCCCGAGGGCGGCGTCCAGGGCGGTGCCGGCGGACGCGGGCCGCGGCGGCGGCAGCATCCCCGTGGGCGCCGTCAGCGTCGGCCCCAGCGCCGCGTCGAGCGCCGCCAGCATCTCGGTCGCCGACGCGAAGCGCGCCGCGCGGTCCTTCTCCATCGCGCGCAGCACGACGCGTTCGAGCGCGGCCGGGATGCCGGCCCCCGGCGCGGCCTGGCGCGGCGGCCGCGGCTTCTGCGTGAGGTGGGCCGAGAGGATCTCGAGCTTGTTCTCCGCGTCGAAGGGCCGCACCCCGGCGAGCATCTCGTACAGCATGACGCCGACGGCGTAGAGGTCGGCGCGGCAGTCGGCCGGCTGGCCAAGCGCCTGCTCCGGCGAGATGTACTCGGGCGTGCCGAAGACCATCCCGGCCTGGGTCAGCGCCTCGGCTTTGCCGTCCGGCTCGTTGAGCTTCGCGATCCCGAAGTCCAGGATCTTCACGAAGTCGCGCCGGCCGCCCTTCTCGATCAGCATGATGTTGTCGGGCTTCAGATCCCGGTGCACCACGCCGGCGGCGTGGGCGTGCTCGAGCGCGGCGAGGATCTGCCGCACGACGCCGGCGGCCTCGGCCGCGGGCAGCCGGCCGCGCTCGCGCAGCACCTGCTTCAGCGACGGCCCCTGCAGGAGCTCCATCACGAGGAAGAGGATGTTGCCGAGAGGGGTCTGGGCCCGGCCGAAGTCGGTGACCAGGATGATCGCGTCGTGCGTGAGGCGGCTCGCGCTCTGCGCCTCGCGCTCGAAGCGGCGCGCCACCTCGTCGAGCCGGCTGAGCTCGGGGTGGAGCACCTTGAGCGCCAGCTCCTTCTTCAGGATGACGTGCTCGGCGCGGTACACCGAGCCCATGCCGCCCTGCCCCAGGAGCGCGAGCACCTTGTAGCGCTCGGCGATGAGCGCGCCGATCAGCGGATCCGGGGGCTCGGCGCCGCCGCAGTCGGGGCACAGGTCGAGCCCCTCGACCACCGGGGTGCCGCACTTCGAGCAGGCAGGCATGGGGCGGGACCAGTGTACGCCCACCGGCCGGGTTTTCAAGGGGCTCGCGGCGCCGTGGGCCGCGGTGGAGCCGAGTGATTTAGCAGTAATTGCAGTTGCTTACGGCCCAGGCTACTCCGGGCCGCGGCGCACCGGGAGCGCCGCGCGCGCGGGCTCGCCCACGGGTGCCGGGGCCCCGCGGCCGGCCCGGACCGCCCCCGGCGTGACGCTCGCGACCCGCTGCCGCTTCTGCGCTCCCGGCGTCGACTCCTCCGGCTTCACGACGGCGATCACGGCGCGGCTCCAGTCGAGGTGCGCCCGGGCGGCGCGCTGGACGTCGGCGGCGCCGACGGCGAGGATGCCCGGGGCGTACCGGCGGTACTCGGCGAAGCCGAGGCCGTAGCACTCGTGGAACGCGAGGGAGCTCCCGAGGGCCGCGCGGCGCTGCAGCGAGATCTCGTGGGCCCCGACGAGGTAGCGCTTGGCGCGCTCCAGCTCGCCGGCGGTGACGCGCTGGTCCGTGATCTTGGCCAGCTCGCCCCGGATGCCGGCGACCGCGGCCTCGAGGTTCTGCGGGCTCGTGGCGATGTAGACGGCGAAGTAGCCGGGATCGACGCCCTCGAGCGAGAAGGCGCTGATGCGGTAGGCGAGCGCCCGTCGGTCGCGCAGCTCGACGAAGAGCCGGCCGCCCTGGCCCGAGAGGATCGTGGCGAGGACCTCGAGCGCGAAGCGGTCGGGGTGCGACACGGTCGTGCCCGGGAAGCCGATGACGATGTGGGCCTGCTGCTTGTTGAGGAACTTGAAGACCTGCTGCGGCCCATCGGCGGACCGGCGCGCGGGCTCGGCGGGGATCTCGGGCGGCGGCGGCGGCGTGTCGGAGGCGCGGCCGTTGAAGAGCGCCCGCACCTTCGCGCTCACCCGCTGGGGGTCGACGTCGCCGACGATGGCGAGCGTCATCCGGTCGGGCGTGAAGTGGCGCCGGTAGTACTCGACCAGCCGCCGGCGCGTGATACCGCCGACGCTCGCGGGCGTGCCGAGCAGGTCGAAGCGGTAGGGGTGCTTCTGGTAGAACGCCTGGGAGAAGAGGTGGAAGGCGACCTGCGAGAGGTTGTCCTCCTGGGCCTGGATCTCCGCCAGCACCTGGCGCCGCTCCTTCTCGAGCTCCTCCTCGGAGAGCGCCGGGTTCATCACGCAGTCGGCGAGGATCTCGAGCCCGCGCTCCCAGTGGCGGGCCAGCATCTCGGCGCGCAGGCCGAAGCTGTTGCGCCCCGAGAAGCCGCCGATCGACCCCGCCATGCCCTCGACCTCGCGCACGATCTCCTCGGCGGAGCGGGTCTTGGTCCCGCGCGTGACGAGCGCGGAGAGCAGGTTGTTGATGCCGTTCGAGCGCGCGTCCTCGTACCGCAGGCCGCCGAGCCACACCGCGCGGAAGGAGACGACCGGGACGGAGGTGTCGCGCTTCACGATGAGGCGCACGCCCGACGGCAGCACCGCGAGCGCCGGCTCGTCGCTCGCCGCCGCCTCCCCCTTCTTCTTCGTCTGGGCGAAGCGCTTGGCGGCGCTGCGCGACGCGGCCGAGGCCAGGTCGAGCAGCCGGCCCTCCAGCCGCTCCGACGCGCGCGCCGCCTTGACCTTGTCGGCCTCGGGGAGGACGACGATCATGGTGAGGTTCTCGGGGACGAGGTAGCGGCGCACCGCCTCGCGCAGCTTGGCGGGCGTCACGTCCTGCACCTGTCGGTTGTACTCGTCCTCGTAGGCGGCGTCGCCGGCGACGGTCTCGAAGTAGCCGAGCTTGCGCGCCATGCCCTGGACGGTCTCCTTCTGGTACACCGCCTCGGACTCGATGATCGTGCGCGCCTTCGCGACCTCCTCCAGCGAGACCTCGTCGTGGGCGAGGCGGTACACCTCGTCGAGGATGGCGCGGGTCGCCTCCTCGATGGCGCCCGGCGATCCCGGCGGGATCGACGCGCCCACGGCGAGCAGCCCGGTGTCGCGCGGCGTGTACGAGTAGGCGTAGACGTCGGTGACGAGCTGCCGGTTGCGGCGGACCTCGAGGTTCAGGCGCGAGCTGTCACCCTGCCCGAGGATGATCGAGGCCACGTCGAGGGCCCCGGTGTCCTCGTGGCGGATGCCCGGGATGTGGAACGCCATCGCGAGCTGCGCCTCACGCACGTCGCGCGCGTGCACGGCCACGCGCGGCCGGCGCTGGGCCGGCTCGGCGCGGGGCGCGCGCTCGCCGGGGCGCGGCTTCATCCCGGCGAAGGCGCCTTCGACCCGCTTCTTCGCCGTCCGCGAGTCGAAGTCGCCGACGACCACGAGGGTGATCTTGTTCGCGACGTAGTGGCGGGCGTAGAAGTCGAGGAGCCGCTCCCGCGTGAGCTGCTGCACCGAGCGCGCGGTGCCGATGACCGGCCGGCGGTACGGGTGCTTGGTGTAGGCGGTGCCGAAGAGCGCGTGCGTGGCGACCCGGCTCGGGTTGTCCTCGCCCTGCTTGATCTCCTCGAGCACCACCTTCAGCTCGCGCTTGAGCTCGCTCGCGTCGAGCGACGCGTGCTGCAGCGAGTCGGCGATGATGTCGAGGCCCGTGTCGAAGAAGCGCGACGCCAGGACGACGTGGTAGACCGTCTCGTCGAATGACGTCCAGGCGTTGATCTCGCCGCCGGAGCTCTCGATCTCCTGCGCGATCTGGCCGACGCCGCGGCGGGCGGTGCCCTTGAAGAGCATATGCTCGAAGACGTGCGCGACCCCGGCCTCGTCCGGCGCCTCGTCGGCGCTGCCGACGCCCACCCACGCCTGGAACGCGACGACGGGGCTGGCGTGGTTCTCCTGGAGGATGACCGTGAGCCCGTTCGGCAGGGTGTGTTTCACCGGCGCCACTCTCCCCGGGATCTGGGGGCGCGCCCGCACCTCGAGCGAACCTGGCGAGCCGCATGCCGCTAGGAGTGCGGCGCTGACCGCCGCGACGAGGAACGGAGCGTACCGCGTTGATTTCACTCGATGAGGAAGCAGAGCTTGTCAGGTTAGCGCGAGAGCACCATGTGTCAAGGGTTGACGCGGGAGGTCGAACGTCCTAGCATGCTCGCGTTTGCTTGGCCGACCGCGGCCCGACTATGGAGGAGGAGAGCACCGATGACTAGATGGGTAACGTTGCTGGCGATCCTTGGAATGTTCGCCTTGGTGGCGTGCGAGAGCAAGCCCGAGCAGCCCTCGGGCGGCGCCGCCCCGACGGGCGCCACCGGCCCGACGGCGAAGGCCCCCGTCGTCCCGCCGCCGCCGCCGCCCCCGCCGCCGCCGGCCTCGGCCCCGGCCTCGGCTCCGGCCCCGACGGGCCCCGCCGCCGTCCCCCCGACCGGCGCGAAGGCCCCCGAGATGAAGGCTCCCCCGGCAGGCAAAGCTCCCGAGATGAAGGGCCCGGCGAAGGCCCCGATGGCCCCGCCCGCCAAGGGCGCCCCGGCCAAGTAGCTCGTCCTCTCCGTCGCACGTTTCCCATTCAGCACCGTGTGCAGATCCCGGAGGCCGTCGCCAGCGCGGCCACGGCCTCCGTCTGGGTGCGGTCCCCCTAAAGTCCGGCGACGCGAGGCAGGAAAACGGGGAGACGGGGAGACGGGGAGTAGCTCAGGTTGGGTCGCGCCGACGCGGGCGTCGTGCACCACACCCGCGTCGTGAGCCAAAATAGAAAGATCCTCCCCGGCTCCCCGCCTCCCTGTTGCCTTCATGCGCGCGTCAGCCCCGACTTTGCGGAACCGCGGCGCGCCGCGGCGGAGTGTCGTACACTGGCTCGGGATGCGGTCGCTGGCGTTCTATGGCAAGGGCGGCGTCGGCAAGTCGACGGTGGTGGCGAACCTGGCCGCGGCGCTCGGCCAGGGCGGGCAGCGCGTGCTGCAGGTGGGGTGCGACCCGAAGCGCGACTCCTCGCGCAACCTGACCGCCACCTACCCGCCGGTCGCGCTGATGGACCTGCTCGCCGCGGGCCGCCGCGACCTCACCGCCGCGGACCTCCTCATGGACGGCGGCCCGGGCGTCACCTGCATCGAGGCGGGCGGACCGCAGCCGGGCATCGGCTGCGCCGGCCGGGCGCTCGGGCGGCTCTTCGAGGAGCTCGAGGAGCTGCGCATCTTCGCGCGCGGCTGGGACTACGTGCTCTACGACGTGCTCGGCGACGTCGTGTGCGGCGGCTTCGCCGTGCCGCTGCGCACCGGCCACGCCGACGAGGTGTACATCGTGACCTCGGGCGAGCTGATGAGCCTCTTCGCGGCGAACAACATCGCGCGCGGGGTGCGCAGCTACGCCGCCGAGGGCGAGGTCCGCATGGGCGGGCTCATCGCGAACGTGAAGGACCTCGCCGCCGACCGGCCGCTCATCGACCGCTTCGCGGCGCGGCTCGGGACGCGGGTCGTGCACTACCTCGAGTGGAGCCCGGCGGTGCGCCGCGCCGAGCGGCGGCGGCGCGCGGTGGTCCGCGACGCGCCGGCGGACCCGTGGGCCCTGGGGCTCGGGCGGCTGGCCGCGGCGCTCGCGGCGGCGCCGGCGCTGCACGTGCCGGAGCCGATGGACGACCGGGAGCTCGACCGCTTCCTCGACGAGGCCGCCCGGGAGCTCGAGGCCGACGAGGAACGAGCTGCGGAACGCGCTACGGCTCCTCGGCCAGCGGATCCTCCTGCTCCGGCCGCGCGGGCCGCTCGACGGCGTGCATCGCCTGCTCGAGGAAACGGGCGACGCCGCTGAAGCCGAGGTAGGGCGCCGGGAAGAGGAAGTGGCGCAGCTCGGAGGGGAAGCCGAGCTCGACGTACGGGACCCCGGTCGTGAGCAGGGCGTCGCGCTCGACGCTCGTCCCGACGATGAGGCCGCAGTCGGCCGCGGGCACGCCGCGCGCCTGGGCCGGGGTCGGGTCCTCGAGCCAGGCGACACCCGGATCCAGGGTCAGTCCGTGGTGGTCGCGCAGCGCGGCCTCGACCGCGGCGCGGCCGCCGGGGCTGCGGTGGAGCACGGCGATGAAGCGCGGCCGCATCTCGACCTCGGCGAGGGTCGCGACGATGCCCGCCGCGCGCGGCGCGTCGGCGAAGACGCCGAAGGGGCGGCCGCCGAGCCGCCGCCGGGCGAGCTCCGCCAGGGGCTTGAGCCGCGCCGTCTCCTGCGCGACCGCCGCCTCGACCCGCGCGGTCGCGATGCCGGCGCCGGCGCCGACCGCGCGCAGGAACGCCGCGGTGCCGGTGATCGACATGGGCAGCCCCGCCGCGATCGGCCGCTGCCCGCGCGCCTCGAGCACCCCGCCGACGCCGCGCGCGTAGGGGAGCAGCACGTGGTGCCGCGCGTGGGCGGCCTCGCGGAGCTGGCTCCACGGCTCGCCGCTGAAGAAGACCGCCTTGGCCGCCAGGCCGAGCCGGCCGAGCAGGCGCCGCAGCTCGGCCACGTTGCCGAGGTTGTCCTGCTCGTAGCGGTCGAAGGGGTAGCCGACGACGCTCACCTCGCCGGCGCGCGGCGCGGCGCCGTCCCACGGCAGCCGGTCCACGAGCGCGGCCATGGTGCGCGCGAGCCCATCGTAGAGGTCGGCGTCCTGGTTGCGGCCGGGCACGAGCAGCACGGTCGCCCCGGTCTTCGCCTCGACCCGCCGGAGCGCGGCGGCGAGCGGCTGCTCCTGCAGCGTCACCGGGGTCGAGCACGGCACCAGCACGAGACCGGCCTCCTGGCGCGCCTGCCAGGCGGCGATCTCCTCCTCGAGCTGGGCGGTCGAGCCGAGCGCGAGGTCCTCGTCGATGAGCTGCGAGTAGCGCATCCGCCGGTGGCTGCTCTTGATGCCGTCGTGCCCGACGAGGTGCGGCTGCGCCTTCACCTTGCAGCCGACCGAGGCGTGCGCCATGCACAGCGCGTCGGGGATCGCGTGCGACGCGAGGTAGATGCCGAAGAAGGCGGTGTGGCTCGAGGCGCGGATCGCGAGATCGTCGAGGGTGAGGTCGTCGAACACGGGGCCCCTCAGGTCGGCGAGGCCGCGCCGAAGAGCTGATAGAAGTGGCTCGCGAGCGCGCGCTCGACGAGCTCGAGGTTGTGCGCGACCGCGCGGTAGCCCATGCGGGTGTCGACGTGGTGGATCGCGGGCAGCCCCAGCTTCGACAGCTCGTTGCGCACGAAGTCGGCGCCGTAGAAGAGGTCGAAGGCGCCGGGCGCCATCGACCGCGCGAGCTGGCCGGGGTCGGGGAAGAGGACGAACGGCTCGGCCACCCCGAGCGCCTGGAGCACCCCCGCGACGCGGGCGCGGTTCTCCTCGTGGGTCGGCCCCTGGATGAAGAGCGTCGCGGCGAAGCCGAGCTCGTCGAAGAGCGGCTTGCCGCCGAGCTCCTCGAGCGCGATGCGGCGCAGGTCGAAGCTGCGCACCGAGCCGAGGTTGTAGGCGCAGCGCAGGCCGCGCGCCGGCGCGGCGCTGGCGAGGCGGTCGCGCAGCGCCGCCACGGCCCGGGCCGCCGGCGCCCGCAGCGCCTTCGTCGCCTTCGTCACGCGCGCCCGCGGCACGCCGGCGGCCGCGGCGATGGCGGCGTAGAACGCGTCGGTGGCGGCGACGCCGAACGGCAGCGGCACGTGCACCGTCGCGAGGCCGAGCTCGGCCTGGCAGTGCGCGTCGAAGTCGCGCAGCAGCATCGGGTCGGGGTGCGCGTTGAGCGCGGCCTCGCCCAGGCGGGCGAAGTCGCCGAGCGCGGCGCGGCTGGTGACGACCGCGTTCAGCTCGAGGCCGAGGCCCGCGAGCACGGCGCGCATCTCGGCGAGCTCGCGCGGGTAGAGGTCCATGCCGACGAGGTTCACGCGGCGGCTCACGTCGCCCGTGGCGCGCACCGCGGCGCGCGCGAGCATGGTGTAGCACTCGTCGATGACCTGGGCCGGCGAGCGCGTCTTCAGGCCGTGGGTGACCGCGGCCGCGACGCGCACGCCGAGCTTCGCCTCGGCGGCGCGGGCCACGCGCACGACGTCGTCGCCGATCATCACGGTCGGGCAGGTCGCGAGCACGACGATGAGCTCGGGGGCGAGCTCCCGCGCGACGACCTCGAGCGCCCGGGCCAGCTTCGCCGGCCCCTGCCCCGCGGTCATCTCCTCCTCGGTGAGATTCGTCGCCACGAACTTGTGGGCGAGGTCCGCCCGCACGTAGCCGCCCACCTTGTGCAGGACGTTCGTGCAGTCGCGGTCGGCGTGGATGAGGACGACCAGGCGCCCGCCCATCGGCGCCAGGACCTCGGTCATGCCCTGGAACGAGCAGCACTCCTGGGCGAGCAGCGCGCCCGGGTACATCCGGTGGGGACGGAAGCGCACCAGGAGATGCTACCACGCGCCGGGGCGGAGGGGAGCGGGCGGCGAGGGGCGGCGCGGCTCAGACGGCGCGGCGCGGGACGGGGTTGGCGACCATGTCGCCGAGGATCTTGGCCGGGTGCTCGAAGCGCGTGAGGAGCATCATCGCGGCGATGACGTAGAGCTTGTGCTCGGCCTCGTGGTAGGTGGCGTTGCGGTAGCGGTCGAAGACCGTGGCCGCGACCTCGCCCTCCTTGCACGACACGTCGGTGATGTCCGCCGGGAGGCAGTGCATGTACAGCCCCTTGCCGGCCTTGGTGAGCTTCATCAGCTCCTCGGTGCACTCCCAGTCCTTGTGGCGCGCGTTCTCGGCCAGCCCCTCCTTCTCGAGCGCCTCGACCTTGCTGCCCTGGCCCGACTTGAGGAGCTGGGTGCGCTTCTCCATCAGGCTGACGGGCGCCCAGGACTTCGGGTAGACGATGTCGGCGTCCTTGAACGCGTCCGCCATGCTGTGGACCTTGGTGAACGAGCCGCCCGACGCCTTCGCGTGCTGCTCGGACACCTGGAGGCACTCGGGCATCAGGTCGTAGCCCTCGGGGTGGGCGAGGACGACGTTCATGCCGTAGCGGGTCATGAGCGTGATGATGCCCTGCGGCACCGACAGGGGCTTGCCGTACGAGGGCGAGTAGGCCCACGTCATGGCGATCTTCTTGCCCTTGAGGTTCTCGACGCTGCCGAAGGTCTTCTGCAGGTGCAGCAGGTCCGCCATCGACTGGGTCGGATGGTCGCGGTCGCACTGCAGGTTGATGACGCACGGCCGCTGCGGGAGGACGCCGTCCTGGTACCCGAGCTCGACGGACTCGCTGACCTCCTTCATGTACTCGTGGCCGTAGCCGACGAAGAGGTCGTCGCGGATGCCGATGACCTCGGTCAGGAACGAGATCATGTTCGCGGTCTCGCGCACGGTCTCGCCGTGGGACACCTGGGACTTGCTCTCGTCGAGGTCCTGGCAGGTCAGGCCGAGGAGGCTCGAGGCGCTGGCGAACGAGAAGCGCGTCCGCGTCGACTTGTCGCGGAAGTTCGAGATGGCGAGCGTGCCGTTGAACACGCGCGTCCGGATGTTCGCCCGGTACATCTCCTCGAGGGCCTCGGCGGCGAGCAGCACGGCCTTGAGGTCGGCGTCCGTCTGCTTCCACGTGAGCAGGAAGTCCTTCTGGAAGAGGCCAGTCTTGGTCTCGCCGAGCGCGGCGATGAGCTTCTTGATCCCAACGTGGTCCATGTGTGTCTCCTAGTCGCTCCGACGGGTCGCGACATTAGCATGCGCGCGAAGCGGGGCGCAACGGCGCCCGTCCCGCCATCGTGGCCGCGACGCTCTGGTTCCTGGCCGCGTACGCCGCGACCGCCGTATTCCGCCGGACCCCGGTGCAGCTCACGCTCGTGCTCGCGCTCTCGTGGGGCGTGCGCGTGACCCTCTCCCCGGCGCGCGACAGCTTGATCGCCGGCCCGCTGCTCGCGCTCATCGGCCCGCTGTTCGAGGCCGCGCTCTCCTCCACCGGCGCGTTCCGGTAACCGCTCCCCGGACCTCGGGCTCGTGCCCGTGTGGCTGCCGGCCCTCTACCTGCACGCGTCGCTCATGATCCGGCAGGCGTGGTTGGCCTTGCTCGCGCCCGCGCCCGCCCGCGGACCTCGAGCGGTGACGTCACGCTGAGCGGCTCACGGCGCGGCCCGTTCGCTCACCGGCAGCCAGAGTCGCGCGGTCGTCCCCTGGCCCGGCGCGCTCTCGATCGAGAGCTGGCCTTCCTGCCCCTCGACGAAACGCCGCGCGAGCGGCAGGCCGAGCCCGGTGCCCTGGCCCACCGGCTTGGTCGTGAAGAACGGGTCGAAGATGCGCGCGAGCAGCGCGGGCTCGATGCCGGCGCCGTGGTCCCGCACGCAGACCTCCACCCCCGGACGGGACGCGCGCTCGCGCGGGGCCGCCTCGATCTGCACCACCGCGCCCTGCGGTGAGGCGTCCGCCGCGTTGTCGATGAGGTTGATCAGGGCCGACTCGATCGGCGCCCGCGCGACGTACACCCGGCACGCGCCCGGCGGCGGCAGCTGCAGCTCGAGCCGCACGTGGTGGCGGCGCACCTTGAGCGACTCCAGCGTGACGACCCGCTGCACGAGGGCCTCGAGCGTGACCTCCTCGCGGTCGTCGGAGCGCTTGCGCGAGAAGTCGAGCAGGCTGCCCACGAGCTCGGCGCTGCGCCGCGCCTGGCGCGCGATCGCGTCGAACGCCGGCCGCATCGGGTCGTCGGGGCCTAGCCGCCGCAGCTGGTTCTGCGCGGCGGTGAGGATCACGGCGAGCGGGTTGTTGAGCTCGTGCGACAGGCCGGCCACGAGCGTCCCGACGGCGGCCATCCTCGCCGCCTGCACGAGCTCGTCCTGAGCCTCCCGCAGCCGCCGCAGGTTCGCGTCGAGCTCGGCGTTGGCCTGCTGCAGCTCGCTCGTGCGCTCCGCCACGCGCTGCTCGAGCGTGCGCGTGAACGCCTGCACGGCGGCGAAGGCCTCGGCCTTCTCCAGCGACGCCCCGGCCAGGGTCGCGAGGTAGCCGGCGAGCTGCTGCTCCTCGTCCCAGAAGAGGTCGCCGACGCGGGCGTGCGTGACGTAGAGGCACGCCGCCGGGCGACCGCCGACGAGGATGGGGGCGCACAGCGCCGAGCGCAGGCCCGCGAGCGTCAGGCTCTCCGCGGGCGACCCGTGCGGCACCTCCGTCAGCACGACCGGGCGGCTCGCGCGCCGGGAGCACTCGAGCAGCGCGCGGCTGAGCTCGACCGCCCCGCCCCGGTGCGCCAGCATGCGCGCCTCGGCGGCGGCGAGCACCAGGGTCGTCTCGCCGCGCAGCAGCACGGCGGCCGCCTCGCACACCGCCGTGTGGACGTCCGCGGGCGTGAGCGCCGAGGCCACGCGACGGCCCTGATCGACGATGCTGGCGAAGCGATCGGCCAGCGACAGCGAGGCCTTGGGGCGCCCCTCCTCGGGCCCCAGGATCAACAGCGGGGAGCAGGCGAAGTCCGCGCCGAGCTCGTGCAGCAGGCCGCGCGCCCGGGCCGCCTCCGCCGCCGCCCCGGGCCAGCCGAACACCTCGCCGAGCACGCCGCGCGCGAGCAGCGTCTGCGCGGCCTCGAAGCGGGCGCCCTGCCGCTCGGCCTCGGCCAGGCTGGCGTCGAGATCGCGGCGCGCCGCGCGCGCCTGCCCGCGCATCGCGCGCAGGTGCGCCCGCTCGCGGAGGGCCAGGGGCAGGTTGCCGCGGTAACGGCGCGCCAGGCGCAGCCCACGGCGCAGCGGCGCCGCCGCGGCCCGCACGCGGGCCGGCGGGAGCACCCCGGTCTCGCCGGCCCCCTGCACGGCCCCCAGCCGCCGGGCGAGGGCGACCCAGATCGGGAGGTACGAGACGTACTCGCTCTTGAGGTTCACCCCGCGGGCCGCCGCCGCCGCGGCCGCCAGCGCCGCCGCCGCGGCCGCCGGCCGCCCCGCCCCGATGAGGCGCACCCCTTCGGCCTGCAGCACCGACTCGTGGGCCTGGGCATCGCCGGTGGAGCTCTGCAGCGCCGCGGCGACGTGCTCCGCCGGGACCGCGCCGCCCGACGCCTTGGCCCACACCTCGAGCACCACCGCCTGCGCGTGGCCATCGCCGATCTCGAGCGCCTCCCGGTGCACGCGCCGGCACTCGGCGACGGCGGCGGGCAGCGCGCCCAGGCGGTAGTGGCAGAAAGCGACGTGGACCGCGGCGAGGTTCTCCTCCCACCGGTCCCCGGTGCGCCGCAGCAGCCGCAGCGCCTCGCGGAACTTCGCGAGCGCCTCGGCGTAGTGGCCGAAGGCGTAGAGCAGCATGCCGTAGAAGTTCAGCGACTGGCCCTGGCCCCAGACGTCGCCGCGGGCGCGGCGGATCGCCAGCCCGCGCTCGGCGTAGCGGACGCCCCGGCCGAAGAGCCAGTGCGGCAGCCCGGTCACGCTGATCGAGTGCTCGGAGCAGGCCTGCGCCAGCTCACGCGTCGGGGGGTAGCGCTCGGCGAGGTTGAGCTCGTTGAGGTGGGCCCAGAACGTCGCCACCTGGCCGCGCACGAACCAGTACGCGTAGGCGAGGCGGCTGAAGAGGTGCGCCGCGAGCAGATCGGCCTCCCCGTCCTCGAGCCGGCGCCGCGCGATCAGCCGGCGCGGCAGCAGCGTGTGCGCCACCTGGACGAGCACCTGCAGCAGGGTCGCGGCCGCGACCGCCACGAGCCCGCGCGGGACCCGGCGCCCGAGGAGCCGCAGGGCGCGCTCGAGCGCGCCGGCCGCGGTGGGGGCGTCGCCGCGCTTGAACGCGAGCTCGCCGATCGCGCCCTCGATGCGCGCCTGCGCGACGGCCGACTCGGCCAGCGCGCGGGCCTGCTCCAGGCAGGCGCGGGCCTCCTCGTAGTGGCCGCGCATGAGGAGCACCTCGCCCAGACCCTCGGCCACTCCCCGCCGGGTCGCGACGGGCACGCGCTCGTCGGCGGCGCCGCGGGCGGCGATGCGGTAGTAGCGCTCGGCCACCTCCAGGGCATACTGGGCGCGCGCCTGCGACGCGGCCGCGAGCGCGTGCGGCAGCGCGCGGGCGTGGTCGTCGGCGGCGTCGAGGTGGTACGCGAGCTCGAACGCGCGCTCGGGGCCCGCCGGCGCCGTCCGGGCCAGGGTGTCGGCGGCCAGCCGGTGCAGGTCGCGGCGGGCGGCGGGGCTCAGCCGCTCGAGCACCGCGTCGCGCAGGCGATCGTGGACGAAGGCGCCGCGGCTGCGCGGCGCATCGACGAACACGAGGTGCCGCCGCCGGGCTTCGGCGACCGCGTCCATGGCCTCGATCGCCGACTGGCCGGCCAGCTCCGCGGCGAGCCCGAGCTCGAACGACTTGCCCAGGACCGCGCCGACCGAGAGCAGCCGCAGGACCGGCGGCGAGAGCGTGTCGAGGCGCCGCGCCAGGAACGCGGCCGCGCGGCGCGAGGACTGCGCCTGCGCCATCGCGTGCGGCTCCAGCTCCCAGCCCCGCGCCGTGCCGACGAGCGCGCCGCCCTCGACGAGACCCTCGAGCACCGCGGCCGCGAGGAACGGGTTGCCCTCCGAGAGGCGGAGGACGAGCTCGACGGCCGCGGCCGGCAGCTCGCCCGCCATCGACTCCGCCATCCGGCGCACCTCGGCCGCCCCGAGCGGTCCGAGCGCGATCCGCGACGCCGGCTCGAGGCGCCGCAGCGGCGAGTCAGGCCCGACCTCCTCGCCGCGGTAGGCGGCCACCAGCAGCACGCCGCCCCGCGACGGCGCGGCGGCGCGCGCCTGCTGCCACCGGACGAGCAGCTTGAGCGTGAGCTCGTCGAGCCACTGGCAGTCGTCGAGGAGGATCGCGGCCGGCGAGGCGCGGGTCCCGAGCGCGTCGAGGAGCGCGACCAGGGCCGCGAGCGTGCGCGCCTCGCCGTGCGCCTCGGGGCCGAGCAAGCTGCGAGTCCCCGGCGTGAGGAGCGCACCGAGCTGGGGCAGCGCCGCGGCGACGGTCTCGAGGTGCTCCCCGAGGCGGGCGCGCAGCCGCCGGGCCAGGGACGGGTCGCGCTCCGCCACCTCCACGATCGCCGCCGCCACGGGCTCGAGCGCCTGCAGCGGGCGCTGGGCTTCACCGGCGGCACCCTGACCGCGCAGCACCCACGCGCCGTGCTGCCGCGCGCGCAGCGCCGCCTCGTCGAGCATACGCGTCTTGCCCGACCCCGACTCCCCGTCGACCAGCAGCAGCGCCGACGCGCCCGCGGCCGCGCGCGCCAGCGCCTCCTCGAAGGCGCCGAGCTCGCGCTCGCGCCCGACGAAGGCCGGCTCGGTCAGGGTGTGGCGTCGATCGTAGGCGCCGACCGCGACGACCGGTTCGCCCACCCCGCGCTCCAGGCCGGCCGCGATCACCTCGAGGTCGGCGAGCACGGCCGCCGCGGACTGATAGCGGTCCCGCGGATCCTTCTCGAGGAGCCGGTGGACGACGTCGTCGAGCGCCCGCGGCACCGCGTGGCCGAGCGGGCGCAGCGAGGGCGGTGGGAGCGTGAGGTGTTGCCGCAGGAGCTCGCCGATGGTCGCGGCCACGAACGGCGGGCGGCCCGCGAGGCACTCGAAGAGCAGGATCCCCGCCGAGTACAGGTCCGAGCGCTCGCCCACCTCGGTGTGGATGAGCCCCGCCTGCTCCGGCGAGACGTAGGCGACCGTCCCGACCGGCAGGTCGCGCACCGACGCGTCGAGCATGCCGCTGCGGGCCAGCCCGAAGTCGATGAGGGTGACGCGCTCCGGCGGGGCGCCCGGCCCGATGATGACGTTGCCCGGCTTCACGTCCCGGTGCAGCACGCCGTGCTCGTGCACCGCCTGGAGCGCCCGCATGAGCCCGCGGCCGACCGCGAGGGCGTCGGCGACCGGGAGCGGCCCCCCGGCGGCAAGCCGCTCGGCGAGCGTGAGCCCCGGCACGAGCGGCGTGACGAGGTACAGCGCGGGGCCCTCGCGGCCGACGGCGAGCAGCGGGGCGACCCACGGGCACGCGAGGTGCCGGAGCACCTCGGCCTCGTGCCGCAGA
>DASXVK010000817.1:0-7489 GCA_036504295.1 Polyangia bacterium | reverse complement strand
GTCCGCGCCCGCGTCCCGGGGCGCATCGACGCCGTGGTCGGGTCGCGCGTCGGCCATCGCTCCGTCGCTCACGGCCCCGTCAATCGCCGCCCCATCGATCACCGCCCCGTCGATCGCCGCCCCGTCGACCGCCGCCCCGTCGATCTGGTTGCCCGGGGAGGAACCGCACCCGCCGATCCACGAGGCGATGACCAGGACCGATCCCAGGGAACCGAGGCGAGCAGGCATGCGTCCTCCGACGTCGGGTCCCGAGCCTCGCCCGACGCGGGCCGGATGTCAACCGGCCGCGCGGTCGCCGACCGGCAGCGCCATCCGCAGCTGCGCGCCCGCGCCCGGCCGCGCCTCGAGCTCGAACCGGCCGCCGAGCGCGCGGGCGCGCTCGCGCATGCCCGCGAGCCCGCGGCCCGTGCCCGCGAGCGCCGCGGGCGCGAACCCGCGGCCGTCGTCGACGACCTCGAGCGTGACGTGGCCTTCGGCGTGGCCGAGGCGCGCGTCGACCCGCCGGGCCGCGCCGTGCCGGACCGCGTTGTTCAGCGCCTCCTGGAACACCCGGACGACGGCGAGGCGGACCGGCCCCGGGACCGCGACGTCCCCCGGCCCGCGGAGCTCGACGCTGATCGGCACCTGCGTCAGCGTCGTCACGCGGCTCCCGACCGTGTCGAGGGTGTGGCACAGGGTCGCGAGGTCGCCCGCCCGGGGCGCCATGGCCTCGAGCACCCCCCGGAGCTCCGACAGGCCCTCGGCCGCCGCCTCGCGCAGCGTGCCCGAGACGCGCCGCAGCTCGGTCGGGCTCTCCGCGAGCTGATCGACGAGATCCCCGTACAGCCCGACCAGGGACAGGGCCGAGCCGACCGAGTCGTGGAGGTCCTGCGCGAGCTGCCGGCGCTCGAGCTCCCGGTCACGCTCGCCCAGCGCGGCGAGCGCCTCGTCGCGCTCGCGGGCGATGACCCGCCAGCCCGCGCTGACCGCCGCCATGAAGTGATAGGCGACAAAGCTGAGGGCGGCGCACAGCAGCGGTCCAGCCAGCGACCACCCCGTGGGGGCGCCGCGGGCGAAGAAGATCGGGATCGTCGTGAGGGGCGCGACCACGTGGGTGGCGAGCACGCCGATCGAGGGCTCGAGCTCGCGCGCCGACCCGTTGAAGCAGGCGTACATGAGGGGCGCCATCCAGAGGGGCGTGCGAGGATCGCCGCCGAGGACGGGAAAGGCGGTCGCGAGCGCCGTATTGATCATGAGGTTGCCGACGACGGACAGGTGGAAGGCCCAGGCGTGCGCGCGGCGGCGCGGGTGCAGCACCAGGGCGGCCACCGCGGACCAGCCGACGTGAACCAGGATGAGGGTCCAGGCCGCCACGGCCGAGACGCCGGTCGCGCGGGTCACGGCCGGCACCAGGAACACGAGGCCGAACGGGATGACGCAGACGATGCTGGCGATCAGCGCGGTGGGCCCGGTGACCGCGACCTCATCGGGATGATGCCGCGGCCACCAGCGATACACGGGCGATTTGTTCGGTGCGGGCTTGTGTGGTTTCATACATTTGCTCCCCGACGGCGAGGCGCGCGCCTCGGCCCGGCGCTCGACGAGGCCCTGGCGGGCGGCGCGCCGATGTCGCCCGCCGCGGCCCAGCTGGTCCTGAAGGCGGTGCGGGCCGGAACGCCGCCGCGCGAGCTCGCCCGCACCGAGCCGCTCACCGCCCGGGAGCTGGAGGTGCTCGAGCTCCTCACGCAGGGGCTGACCTACGACGAGGCGGCGGAGGTGTTGAAGATCTCCATCAACACGATCCGCACCTACGTGCGCAGCATCTACAACAAGAACAAGCTCGACGTGAACACGAAGGCGGAGGCCGTGGTGATCGCCCTGCGGCAGGGCGTCGTGCCGGCGCCGCGGACGTAGGCAGGGTTCGGGGGATTACTCGCGGGTCCAGCGGAGCCGCGGCTGGCGCGCGGCGCGGGTCTCGTCGAGGCGCTTGACCATCGTGTTGTGCGGCGCGTCGTGCAGGAGCTCCGGGTGCTCCTTCGCCTCGGTGGCGATCTGCAGCATGGTCTCGGCGAACCGGTCGAGCTCCTCGGGCGGCTCGGTCTCGGTCGGCTCCACCATGATGGCGCCGTGGACGTTGATGGGGAAGTAGATGGTCGGCGGGTGGAACCCGTAGTCCATCAGCCGCTTCGCCAGGTCCAGCGTCTGGCAGCCCGTGTCCTTCTTGAGCTGCTTGTCCGACAGCACGACCTCGTGCATGCACGGCCCCTCGAAGGCGACCGGGAAGGCGCCCTCGAGCCGCGCGCGCAGGTAGTTGGCGTTGAGGACCGCCATCTCCGTCGCGCGGGTGAGCCCGGCGCCGCCCATCTCCTTGATGTAGGTGTAGGCGCGGACGAGCATGCCGAAGTTGCCGTAGAACGACCGCATCCGCCCGATGCTCTTGGGCCGGTCGTAGTCGAGGCGGTAGGTGCCGCCCTCCTGCTGGACGAGCGGCAGCGGCAGGAACGGCTCGAGGCGCGGCACGACACCGACCGGGCCGGCGCCGGGGCCGCCACCGCCGTGGGGCGTCGAGAACGTCTTGTGCAGGTTGTAGTGCCTGACGTCGACGCCGCAGTCGCCGGGCCGCACCTTGCCCATGAGGGCGTTGAGGTTGGCGCCGTCCATGTACACGAGGCCGCCGGCCGCGTGGATGACCTCGGCGATGGAGGCGATGTTGGCCTCGAAGAGCCCGAGGGTGTTCGGGTTCGTGATCATGATGCCGGCGAGGTCGTCGCTCACGAGCGTCTTGACCGCGTCGACCTCGAGGATGCCCTTCGGCCCCACCTTGACCGGCACGGTGCGGAAGCCCGACAGCGTGCAGGAGGCCGGGTTGGTGCCGTGGGCGGTCTCGGGGATGAGGATGGTGCGCCGTCGCTGCCCCCGATCGAGGAGGGCGGCGCGCATCACCATCAGGCCGCACAGCTCGCCGTGGGCGCCGGCGGCGGGCTGGAGCGTCACGCGGCTGAAGCCGCCGATCTCCGCCAGGGCCCGCTCGAGCTCCCACATCAGCGCGAGCGCCCCCTGCACCGTCGACTCGGGCTGGTAGGGGTGGATCTTGGCGAGGCCGTGCAGGCGCGCGGTCCGCTCGTTGATCTTGGGGTTGTACTTCATCGTGCACGAGCCGAGCGGGTACAGGCCCACGTCGAGGGCGTAGTTCCAGCGCGACAGGCGCGTGAAGTGGCGGGTGACCTCGACCTCGGACACCTCCGGCAGCGCGGCGGCGGTCTTGCGGCGCAGATGGGCCGGGACCTTGAGGTCGCGCGCGGGGACGTCCATCGGCGGCAGCGACGCGCCGCTGCGGCCGGGCGAGCCCAGCTCGAAGATGGGCGGCTCGCCGATCAGCATGCGCTGCGCCTCGGGCTGCGGCTTCCGGGCGCTCATCGCGTCACCTCCTCGAGCGCCTGCGCGAGCGCGTCGATGTCCTGCTTGCGGTGCGTCTCGTTGACCGAGACGAGGAGCGTGTCCGCGAGGCTCGCGTCGAAGCGGCCGAGGGCGACGCCCGGGAGGACGCCCTTCGTGGCGAGCGTCTCGCAGAGCCTGGCGGCGTCGCCGCCCGGCACCTTGAGCGCGAGCTCGTTGAAGATCGCGCCGGTGAAGCGCGCCGCGAAGCCCGGGAGCTTCGTGAGCACGTCGCGGGCGTAGGCGGCCTTGGCGGCGTTGAGCCGGGCGAGGTCGGCGAAGCCCTGCTTGCCGAGGAGCGACAGGTGGATCGTGAAGGCCAGCGACATCAGGCCGTGGTTCGTGCAGATGTTGGAGGTGGCGCGCTCGCGGCGGATGTGCTGCTCGCGCGTCGCCAGCGTGAGCACGTAGCCGCGGCGGCCGTCGAGGTCGACGGTCTCGCCGACGAGGCGGCCGGGGATCTGACGCTGCAGGTCCTTCTTCACCGCGAAGAGGCCCACGCCGGGGCCGCCGAACGAGGTCGCGCCGGCGAGGCCCAGACCCTCGGCGCAGGCGATGTCGGCGCCGAGCTGGCCGGGCGCCTCGAGGAGCGCGAAGGCGAGCGGCTCGGTCGAGACCGCGACCAGGAGGCCGCCAGCCTGGTGGACCTGCGCCGCGATCGGGGCGAGGTCCTCGATGACGCCGTAGAAGTTCGGCGTCTGGACGACCACGCACGCGAGGTCCGCGCCGGCCTTGGCGATGGCCGACTGCAGCCCGACGTCGTCGGTCTCGCCGCAGCCGGTGAAGGGCACCTCGAGGATGCTCTGGAAGCCTTCCCCGTCCATGTGGGCGACGTACGTCCGCGTGGTCTGGACGTACTCGGGGTGAACGCCGCGGGAGATGACCGCGACGCGCTTGCCGGTGGCCCGGCGGGCCATGAGGACCGCCTCGGCGCAGGCGCTCGCGCCGTCGTACATCGAGGCGTTCGCGACGTCGAGGCCGAGGATCTCGGCGACGACGGTCTGGTACTCGAAGATCGACTGCAGGGTGCCCTGCGAGATCTCCGGCTGGTACGGGGTGTAGACGGTGTACCACTCCGCCCGCGAGAGCAGCGCGTCGACCGCGGCCGGCACGGCGTGGCCGATGGCGCCGGCGCCGAGGAACGACAGGGCGCAGCCGCCGGGGCCCTGGGCCAGGTTCTTGACCGCCAGGGCGCCGAGGTGGCCGTCGAGCGCGGCCTCGTCCATGGGCTCGCCCACGGCGAGCGGCCGCTTGAGCCGGACCTGCTCGGGGATCGAGGCGAACAGCTCCTCGATCCCCTTCTTGCCGCACGCCTCGAGCAGGCGGGCGACGTCCGCTTCGGTGTGCGGGATGTAGCGCATTCTAGCCCTCGTGCTCTTCCATGAACTTGAGGTACGCGTCGACGGCCATCAGCTCCTTGGCCTCGGCCGGGTTCGTCAGCTCGACCTGGATCATCCAGCCCTCGTCGTAGGGATCGTCGTTGACGTACTCGGGGCTGTCCTTGAGCGGGTCGTTGACCTTGACCACCTTGCCCGAGAGCGGGGCGAAGATGTCGGAGACCGCCTTGACCGACTCGACGGTGCCCATCACCTCGCCCTTCTTGACCGCCTCGCCCTCCTTGGGCATCTCGACGAGGGTGATGTTACCGAGTTGGTCGACCGCGAACTTCGAGATGCCGATGGTCGCGATGTTGCCCTCGATCCGCGCCCACTCGTGATCCTTCGTGTAGAGGAGATCGGTCGGGTAGTTGTCGCTCATCTCTGTCCTCCGTGCCGCCGTCCCGTTACGGGAGGCAACGAGGCGTCGGGTAACCGCCCTGGTCTAGGCGGGGCGCTTGTAGAACGGGCCCTTGACGATCTCTGCGGCGACGAACTTGCCGCGGCAATCGATCATGAGCATCTGCCCCGGCTGCGCCAGCGCCGTCGGGACGTAGCCACACCCGATGTTGAGGCCGAGGGTGGGCGCCGGGCTGCCGGAGGTCACGGTGCCGATGCGCTCGCCCGCGGGCCCGCCCTCTGAGCTCGGAGGACCGGCCGCACCAGGCGCGTGGATCGGATACTCGTGGCGCGCGATGCCGCGGCCCTTCATGACGAAGCCGACGAGCTTGCGCTTGAGGCCCTCGGCCTTCTGCTTGACGAGGGCCGGCTTGCCGATGAAGTCCGCGCCGTCGAGCTTCACGGTCCAGTTGAGGCACGCCTCGAGCGGCGTGGTCTCGTCGGTGATGTCGTTGCCGTAGAGGCACATCTTCGCCTCGAGCCGGAGCGTGTCGCGCGCGCCGAGGCCGGCCGGCTTGATGCCGAACTCCTGGCCCGCCTCCATGAGCGCGTCCCACATCTTCACCGCGTCGCCGGGGGCGATGAAGATCTCGAACCCGTCCTCGCCGGTGTAGCCGGTGCGCGCGGCGGTCGCCTTCAGGCCGGCGATCTCGCCGTCGACGAACTGGAACGCGTGCGGCTTGGAGAGGTCGAGCTTCGTGAGCTTCTGGATGGTGGCGACGGCCTTCGGCCCCTGCACGGCGATGAGCGCGAACTCGTCGCTGCGGTTGGTGACCTCGGCGATCGTCCCGGCGTTCTCCTTGAACCAGGTGTAGTCCTTCACCTCGTTCGAGGCGTTCACGACGATGAAGTACTCGGTCTCGTGGCGGCGGTAGACGATGCAGTCGTCGACGATGCCGCCGGTGGGCCGGCAGATCACCGTGTAGACCGCGTCGCCGTCGCGCAGCTTGCCGACGTCCGTCGTGACGACGTGCTGGACCGCGTCCTTG
This sequence comes from Polyangia bacterium, assembly GCA_036504295.1. Taxonomy (GTDB): domain Bacteria; phylum Myxococcota_A; class Polyangia; order JACRCY01; family JACRCY01; genus DASXVK01. The sequence goes on along the minus strand of DASXVK010000817.1, from coordinate 1,311 downwards.
GCCCGCGGCCCGGTGAAGTACACCTCTCCCATGTGCGACACGTCGAAGAGGCCGACGGCCGTGCGCACCGTCTTGTGCTCGTCGATGATGCCGGTGTACTGCACCGGCATGAGCCACCCGGCGAACTCGACGATGCGTCCGCCGGCAGCTTTGTGAGTCTCGTACAACGGCGTCTTTTTGGCAGTCACGGCGCGAGCATACGACTTGGGTTCGTGGGGTCAAGCAGGGAATACCCGACCAGGGGACGGCTTTCGCGCCCAGGGGCGGCGGCTGGTCACGCCCCCCGCGACGGCGCTCGCAAGGCCGATGAGATGTCGCGCGTGGACCGCAGAGACGCGTGCCGTCGCCACCGCATCGACCGGCGCTTGTAGCTGCCGCCCGGTAGCCGCGCCGCCGCCCACCAGACCTCCCCGCGCCGCATCAGTCGTCCTCGCCGAAGGCCTGAGCGTCGATGAGCCCCTCGTCCTCGTCGGCGTGGCCGGCGGCGCAGTAGCGCTCCACCTGCTCGGCGAGGCGGTCGCGGCGCAGGCGATCGAGCTTCTCGTCGATGGCCTGCCGCAGGAACTCCGTGGCCGACCGGTAGCCGCCCTGACGCACGAGCTCGGCGATGGCCTCGACCTGGTAGGACTCGGCGGTGAACACGATCTTGGTCTTCCGGAGGGGCACGGATCTGAATATCGATGATGCGACGCATGTGGTCAACGACTCTGGTGCACCGGATTGGGGGAGCACGTCGCCACCGCCGCACTTCCCGCATCAAACGCGCAGCAGCAACGACGATGGCGCGGCACGCGGGCGGAGTGGTGGAGTGGGGGCGGCTCGTCGCCCTCGGTCTGGCGGTGGCGCTGCCCGCGTGCGGGGGCGAGACGCCGACGGGCGCCGTGGCCGCCGCCGACCGCGCCGCCGCGGACGCGCCCGAGCACCGCGACGGCGTCGTCATCGTCGGCCTCGCGCCCGGCCTGAGCGCCGAGCAACGGCGCGCGATCCACGCGCGCGCCGGCGTCCTCGAGGACCTCGGGCGGCTCGACGAGCAGGCCCGCCTCGTGCGGGTCGCGCCGGGCACGGTCCTCGTGGCCGCCGCGCGCCTGCGCGCCGAGCCCGGCGTGCGGTACGCGGAGCCCGACTGGGTGCACCACGCCGACGCCGCGCCCAACGACCCGCTCTTCGGGAGCCAGTGGGCGCCAGCGAGCATGCGCGCGACCGCCGCCTGGGACGTGTCGAACGGCAGCCCCTCCGTGGTCGTCGCGGTCGCCGACACGGGCGTCGAGTACACGCACCCCGACCTCGCGGCCAACATGTGGTCGAACCCCG
>DASXVK010000816.1:0-28653 GCA_036504295.1 Polyangia bacterium | reverse complement strand
GCCGTCGCCGCAGGCCGGCGGGCAGACGCCGCAGTCGGCGGGGCAGGTGCCGCAGGTCTCGGCGCCGTTGCAGGCGCCGTCGCCGCAGACGGGCGGGCAGGCGCCGCAGTCGGCGGGGCAGGTGCCGCAGGTCTCGGCGCCGTTGCACAGGCCGTCGCCGCAGAACGGCGCGGGCGCGCCCGCGACGGTGAAGAGGAAGATGTCGAAGTCGCCGTAGCGGGCCTCGGTCCAGACGATGCGCCCGCCATCGATGGCGTTGAGCACCTGGCCGCTCGTGCTCGGCGAGACCGGCTCCTCGACGCCGAGATCGAGGTCCATGGTCCAGATCTGACTCACGCCGCTGCGGCGGTCCTCCCACACGACGCGCCGGCCGCTGATGCGCGGGAACTGCTGGTCGGCGGCGTTCTTCGTCACGCGCTGCACCGCCCCGGTCGTGAGGTCGTAGGCGAAGATGTTCCAGTTGCCGGCGCTCGCGTCGGCCCACACGACGGTGGTGCCGGAGACGTCGGGCCAGCGGTGATCGACGGTGCCCGCGGTGAGCGTGCGGCTCTCGGCGGTCGGGAGGTGGAAGGCGCGGACCTGGCGGACGCCGGCGACGGCCTCCTCCCAGACGACCCACTCGCCGTCGACGCGCGGCGAGTCGACCGCGGGCGGGTTCGCGGTCACCGGCTTGATCGTCCAGGTGGTGAGGTCGGCGTGCATGACGTTCGCGACCGTGCCGCTCGCGCGGACCCAGACCACGTGGTCGCCGTCGATCGCGGGGCTGTAGTTGTTCCCGCCGCTCGTCAGCGACGTGCTCATGCTCGTCGCGAGATCGAGGAGGATGATGTCGTTCGCCGTCGCCGCGACGTTGGTGTAGACGACCCGCGCGCCGCTGATGTCGTCGAGGTACTGGTCGTTCGGCGTGCCGGGCGTGAGGTTCGTCTCGGTCCGCGCGACGAGGTCGTAGAGGAAGATGTCCTTGTTGCCGTTGCGCGCGTCGGTGTAGACGACCCGCGTGCCGCTGATCGCGGGGTCGATCTGATCGGCGGGGTTGCTGGTGACGCGCACTTCACCGCCGGTCAGGGCGTGGGCGGTCGCGGCGAGCAACACCAGGGTGCCGGCCGCGAGGAGGATGCGAATCCCGCCCATCATACTTCCACGATACGCCCCCCCAGGACCCCCTGTCAAGCCAAAAGTCGTGCGATTTTAGGTGGTTACCCACATGTGCGACCGCCCACACACATGGGTATGTCACGGGTGTAAGCCATTTCTCATTTCAGACTTTCTACGAAAGGTGGGTTACGATGTGAAGATTATGTGACTGCAGATAACGAAAGCTGGACTACGCGCTATTCTTGGCGTGTAAGCGCAATCCGCGATCACTTCCAGCGGGGGATCTGCACCTTGAAGTCGGTCCGCGTATCCACCGTGATCGGCGGCGATCGCTCCTCGCGCGTGGGCGCGCCGGCGAGGCGCGCGCGCACCGTCACCCGGTTCTCGCCTTCGCGCAGGGCGACCACGACGCGGTAGCGGCCGTCGGCGCCGACCGGCGTGGGGCGGCCCTGGACCTCCAGGCGCGCCGCGGGCTCCGTCTCGCCCTCGACGACCGCGCTCGGCGCGTGCAGCGGCCGCTGCGGCCAGGCGACCTTGAGGAGCAGCGCGGCCGGCAGCGGCTCCGGCGCCGTCGGCGCCGCGCCCGGCGCCACGCGCGTGATCTCGCCCGAGCGGATGACGACCTCGCGGCCGCGCGCCGCGACGGTCACCTGCCCGCGGGAGGCGCTCACCGCCGCGGCCCCGCCCGCGCCGTTGCTCGTGATCGCGAACGCGGCGCCGTGGGTTCGCGCGGCGGCGCCGTCGTCGTCGAGATCGACCTGGAAGAGGCGGCCCGGGTCGTCGGCGATGTCGGCCTGCACGAGGCCGGCGCCGAGGCGGATGCGCGACAGGGCGCGGTCGAGCGCCTGCACCTGCGTCTCGGTCATGGGCTCGAGGCTGACGGTGGAGCCGTCGGAGAGACGCAGCGTCGCGCGGGCGCCCGCGCCGGTGCGGACGCGATCGCTCGCGGCCAGCCGCGAGCCCGCCGCGGCTGGGGCCCACGCGCCCGCGCGGAAGACCTCGACCGGGCCCTCGAGCGTGGCGATGGTCAGGCTGAGCGGCGGCGGCGGCGGCGGCGCCTCCGGGCGCGCTTCGGGCCGCGTGAAGAGCGCGAAGTAGAGCACGCCGAAGGCGAGCGCGACGACGACGAGCGCGCTGCCGACGAGGAAGACGCCGGCGTGGGTGCGGCGGGGCGGTGTAGGGTCAGGCTCGGGCACGGGCACGGGCACGGGCACGGCCACGAGAGCCGGCTCAGGCCCCGGGCAAGTATACCGTGAACGCGCTGCCGTGCCCCACCTCGGACTCGACCGCGATCCGGCCGCCGTGATCGGCGACGATGCGGTAGCTCACCGAGAGGCCGAGGCCGACGTTGGACCACTCGTCCTTCGTGGTGAAGAACGGCTCGAAGAGGCGCGCGCGGTGCTCGGGCGCGATGCCCTTGCCGGTGTCGCGCACGCGGAACCCGACCTCGGCGCCCGCGGCGAAGCTCTCGAGCGTCAGCGTGCCGCCGCCCGCCTTCATCGCGGTGCGGGCGTTCTGCACCAGGTTGAGGAGCACCTGCGCGAGCTGGCCCGCGTCGCCGCGGGCGCGGGGCGCCGCGGCGGCGAGCCGCCACTCGATGACGATCTGCTGGTCGCGGATCGCCTGCTCGACGAGCGACACCGTGTCGCGCAGCACGCGGTTGAGATCCACCGCCGCCGTCGCGGCCTCGGCGTGCTGGACCGAGAAGCGCTGCAGGTTCTGGACGATCGCCGAGGCGCGGCGCGCGGCCTCCTCGATCTTGCGCAGCGACGGCGCGTCGCGGTCGCCTCCGTCGTCCTTTGGCGCGCGGCCCATGAGCAGGAGCTGCACGTGGCCGATGATGCCGGCCAGCGGGTTGTTGATCTCGTGCGCGACGCCGGCGCCGAGCTGGCCGAGCCCGGCGAGCTTCTGCGCCTGGACGAGCTGGGCCTGCGCCGCCTTGAGCTCCGCGGTGCGCTCCTCGACGCGCTGCTCGAGCTCGCGGTTCCAGCGCAGGATCTCCTCGCGCGAGGCCGCGATCTCGCCGGCCATGGTGTTGAGCGTGGCGCCGAGCTCGGCGATCTCGTCGCCGCCGGCGACGGGGACGCGCGTCTCGAGCTGCCCGGCGCCGAACGCGCGCGCGCCCGCGGCGAGCCCGCCGAGCGCGCGGGTGAGGCGGCGGGCGAAGAGGCCGGCGAGGAAGATCGCGAGGACTGTCGCCCCCGCGGTGCCGCCGAGCGTGAAGAGGCGCATGCGGCGCGCCGGGGCGAACGCGGCGGCCGCGTCGCGCTCGACGACGACGCCCCAGCCGAGCGTGCCGACCGGAGCGTAGGCGGCGATCGTCACCCGCCCGCCCTCCGCGTAGCGCCGGGCGGTGCCGGGGAGGCGCGCCAGGAAGTCGCGCACCACGGGGCGAAGGCGCTGGTCCGCGCCCGGCGGGGCGGGCAGGGCGCCGGTGTCGACGATCACGTGGCCCTCGCCGTCGATCAGCGTCAGGCGCGCCGACTCCGCGGCCCGGGCCAGGCGGCCCGCGAGGTGCGCGAGCTCGAGCTCCAGGGCGACCACGCGGCGCCCCGCGCCCTCGTGGTCGCGCGCGAGCGCCACCGCGACCCGGGGCGCCCCGCGCACGCCGTAGACCGGCGAGAGCACGAGCACCTCGCCCCGCTCGGCGCGGGCGCGGTCGACGGGCGCGTGCGCGCGGAAGTCGCGCGCCGTCTGCTCATCGGCGGCGGCCCAGCTCTGCACAGCCAGCGCCCCGTCCGGGTCGTAGGTCGCGCCCAGGGTCACGCGGGGCCCCAGCGCGAACGCCAGCCGCAGCGCCGCGTGCGCCTCCTCGCGCGTGAGGGCAGGCCACTCGATGGCCCGGCCGCTGCGCTGCAGCCAGGTGACGAGCCCCGCGACCTCGGCCTCCACCGCCTGCGCGGCGTGGTACGCCACCGCCTCGTGCCGGGCCCGGATCTCCGCCTCGAGCGCGTCCTGGTTCCAGCGCACCGTCAGGAGGCCCGCCGTGGCGACGGGCGCCGCGGCCACGAGCACGCAGAGCGCGATGAGCTTGTGGCGCAGGCGCATCGCGGCGGCCGCTAGCCCGCCGCCGCGCCGGCCTGCCGCGGTACGACGACGACGCCGTCGCGGACGTAGGCGCTGCCGACGATGGCCTTGGCCTGCCGCTTCAGCTCCGCCGCGGCCACGGCCACGTCCGCGTGGCCGGCGTAGTGCCCGTCGCACAGGGCCACGACGCTCACGCTCATGATCGGGAACTTGCGCCGCTCGCCGTAGCGGTCGTTCGTCTCGATGTAGCCGCGCTCCCGGTCGGTCTTGTTGTAGTAGAGCGGCACCAGCCGGTCGAAGGTCTCGATCAGGGTGCGGCACACGGCGTCCACGCGCCCGGGCGTGGTGATGAAGACGAAGTCGTCGCCGGCGATGTGGCCGATGAAGTCCGCGGTCGTGCCCTCGCGCGCCACCACCTCGCGCAGCAGGTCGCCGGTCTGCTTGATGATGCCGTCGGCCTTGGCGTAGCCGTAGTAGTCGTTGACCGCCTTGAGGTTGTCGAGGTCGAGGTAGCAGAACGCGAACTCGCCGCCGTCGCTGAGCCGCCGCGCGATCTCCTGCTCGATGGCCTGGGATCCGGGCAGCCGCGTCGTCGGCGAGGTGCCGTACTCGCGCTCCCGCCGCTCGAGCGCCTTGTCGACGCGGGCCTGCAGCTCGGCCGCGTCGAACGGCTTGACGAGGTAGTCGTCGGCGCCGAGCTTGAAGGCCCGCACCTTGTCCTTGGTCTGGCCGCGCGCGGAGATGAAGATGAAGGGCACGAGCGCCGTGGCGCGCTCCTCGCGCAGCCGCTTGGCGACCTGGAAGCCGTCCATCTCCGGGAGCGCGACGTCGAGGAGCACGAGATCCGGCCGCTGGCGCTTCGCCTCGGCGAGGGCGGCCGGGCCGCTCTCGGCCTCGCGCACCGCGTAGCCCGCGTTCTCGAGCACCTCCTGGCAGATCATCCGGATGCCCGGGTCGTCGTCGACGATGAGGATCTTGGCCTGGCGCGCCCGGCCGCGCTCGGCGATGAGGCGGCTCGCCGTCGCGAGCAGCTCGTCGACGTCGACGGGCTTGCCGAGGCAGGCGTCGGCGCCCTCGACCGTGCTCCGGTCGCGGTCCTCGAGCACGGTGAGCACCGCGATGGGCAGCTTGCTCGTCTCGGGGTCGTGCTTGAGGATCTCGACCAGCTGGAAGCCGTCGACGCCGGGCATGCGCAGGTCCACCGTGCACAGGTCCGGCTTCTTCTCCCGCGCCACCACCAGCGCGCTTTCGCCGTCGTGGGCGACGCTCACGCGGTAGCCCGCGGCGATGAAGAGGCCCTTCAGGATGTAGGTGGTGTAGCGGTCGTCGTCGACGACGAGGACGTGGCGCGCCGGCCCGGTGGCCTCGGCGCCCGCCTCGGGGTCCGTGAGCCGCTCCGCCTCGGGCGCCGCGGGCAGCGTGAAGACGAACTTCGTCCCCGCCCCGCCGGTGTCCTCGACCCAGATGCGGCCGCCGTGCGCCTCGACGATGCCGCGCGAGATCGCGAGGCCGAGGCCGGTGCCGCCGATGTGGCGCGTGCCCTCGGTGCGCACCTGCTCGAACTTCTCGAAGACCCGCTCCTGGGCCGCCGGCGGGATGGCCTCGCCGTTGTTGAAGACGGAGACGCCGACGTGGCTCTGGGTGACGTTCGGGCCGAAGACCTCGACCTCCACCCGGCCGCCCTCGGCCGGTACGAACTTGATCGCGTTCGAGAGCAGGTTGCCGAGCACCTGGGTGAGCCGGTCGGCGTCGCCGACGATGGGCACCGTCGCCTTCTCGCAGATGACCGCGAGCTGGATCTTCTTCTGCTCGGCGGCGGGACGGTACCTCTCGACGGCGTCGCGGACGAGCGCGTCGAGCCACACCGTCCCCAGCCGCATCACCATCTTGCCCCGCTCGTACTTCGCGACGTCGAGCAGGTCATCGACGATCATGTTGAGCTTGCTGCACGACTCGCGGGCCATGCCCAGGTAGCGCCGCTGCTTGTCGTTGAGGCCGCCGGCGTAGCTCTTGAGCACGATGTCGAGGGCGCCGGCGATGGAGGTGAGCGGGGTACGCAGCTCGTGGGAGACGATCGAGACGAACTCGTCCTTGCGCCGCTCGAGCTCCTTCTGCTCGGTGATGTCCCGCAGCACGACGACGGTGCCGACGAGCTTGCCGTCGCTCTCGACCACGGGCGAGAGGATCGAGTGCAGGATCTTCTCGCCGATCTTGATCTCCTCGCGGAGCGGCTCGGCCCCGGACATGTCCCAGCCGCGCACGAGGTCGAAGGGGTAGAAGCCCAGCTTCTCCTTGAGGAAGCGGGTCGTCACCTCCTGCGCCGGCTCGATGCCGAGCAGTCGCCGCGCGGCGGGGTTGACGAGGAAGACCTCGTTGGCCTGGTCGGTCATGACGACGCCGTCGGCCATGGACTCGACCATGAGCGCCATCTTGCGGCGCTCCTCGTCGATGCGCTGGGCGAGCTGGCGGACGGCGTCGGAGGTGTGGTTCGCGAGCAGGTACAGCAGCTTCTCGTCGTCGGCGGAGAACGCGGCCGGGGTGTAGGCGGCCAGGTAGATGACGCCGACGGGCTTGCCCTCCACCAGGAGCGGGATGTGGGTGGCGCTCGCGACCGCGGCGCCGCCGCCGGGCAGCCGCTCGCCGGTGAGGTTGACGATGAGCTCGCCCTCGCCGAGCTCGCCGCCGGTGAGCGTGTTGTAGAGCTCGACGACGTGATCACGGGTGGCGAGCAGGGTGTGCTCGTCGGCCGGGCTGTGGCAGTGGATGTGCATCGCCGCCTGGCGCGGCTCGCCGGCCGCGATGAGCGACGCGGCGACGTCGAAGCGGACGATGCGGTGCAGCGACTGCGTGAGCGTGTCGATGAGCTCGACGAAGCTGCGCGGCGACCCGGCCTGGGCGGTGACCTCGTAGAGGATCGACAGCGCCTCGAGCCGCCGCTCGAGCCGGCCGACGAGGTCGTGGCGCTCGCGCTTGAGGGCGGCCGCCTCGAGGGCGTTGCGCACCGTCATGGTCAGGTCCTGGGTGTCCCAGGGCTTGGTGACGTAGCGGTAGACGCGGCCCTCGTTGATCGCCTGGATGAGGTCCTGCGGGTCGGTGTAGGCCGACAGGACGATCGCCTCGAGGTCGGGCTGGATCTCCCGGGCGCGGGTGATGAGCTCGATGCCGGTGAGGCCGGGCATCTTCTGATCGGTGATGAGCAGGTCGACCGGCCCCAGGGCGAGCTGGGCGAGCGCCTCGGAGCCCGACGCCGCCGTGCGGACGCGGTAGCTGTCGGCGAACGTGCGGGTCAGCAGCTCGCGCACGATCTCCTCGTCGTCGACGACGAGGAGGGTGTGGCGGGGGTCCGGAGCCGGCATCGCAGCCTCTAAGTGGGCAGTAAGCCGCGTGAATCCGGCGACCGCCACCCCCATCGTACGGCGGCGGGGCGCCGCCCGTCAACCGCGACGGTGCCCTCGTGCCCTCCGGGCCCTCGTGCTCGTGGTCGCGGGCTACGGTCCGCCGTCCTCCGGGGCCGTGCCGCCGTCGCCGAGCGCGCCGCAGCGGCGCAGGGCGGTGTCGACGGTGCCGAGGGCGGCCTGCATCTCGTCGAGGCCGAGACGCAGGGGGCCGACGTCGCTGGCGCCGATGGCGGCCTGGAGCTGGGCCAGGCCGGCCTCGATCTGCACCAGGGCGGCGTCCATCATGGCGAGCGGCTCCGCGAGCTCGGCGGCGCAGGCGGCGCCCGGGCCGCCGTCGCCGAGCAAGTTGACGTTGTTGCGCATGATCGCGACGCCCTCGGCCATCTGCCGGCGCGCCTCGGTCACCGTCGCCAGGGAGGGGACCTGACCCCCGCTCTGCGGGTTGTCGACGGCGCCCCGGGCGAGGAAGAGACCGGCCTGGACCTCGAGGTAGCCCATCTGCAGCGTCGCCGGCGTCGAGCTCACCCGGTCGTTGCACGCCGTCAGGGTGAGCGCCGCCGCGAGGAGCGCCCACCCGAGGCGCGCGGGCACCGTCCTGCTCATGGGTCACCTCTCCCTTTCCTGGGGTGAGATGTCCCGAACCGCAGAGTTCCTCCCGGGCTAGAACGCCCGGCCCTGGCCGCCGTCGACGGGGAGGCAGGCGCCGGTGATCCAGCTCGCGCGCGGGGAGCAGAGGAAGGCGACGGCCGCGGCCACCTCTTCGGGCCGGCCGAAGCGGCCGCCGGGGAGCTCGCGCGCGACGAAGTCGGCGATCCCGGCCGGGTCGGCCTGCTGGCGCCGCTCCCAGCCGCCGCCCGGGAAGAGGATGGAGCCCGGGGCGACGCTGTTGACGCGGATGTGGTCCTGCGCCAGGTCGCGCGCCATGGCCTTCGCGAGGCTGATCTCGGCGGATTTCGCGACGTTGTACGACGGCCCGCCGCCGGCCTCGCGGCCCCAGATGGACGCGATCATCACGATGGCCCCGCCGCCCCGCTCGCGCATCGCGGGCAGCACCTGGCGACTCAGGCGCAGCGCCGGCCAGAAGTTGCGCGCCAGCACGGCCTCGAAGTCCGGCTCGTCGGCGGCGTGGAACTCGCGGGCCCCGGAGCCGCCGAGGTTGTTGACGAGGACGTCGACGCCGCCGAAGGCCTCGAGGGTGCGGTCGACGAGCTCGACCACGCCCGCCGGGGTCGTGAGGTCCGCCCGGACCGCGAGGTGCGGCCCGGGGCCGGCGGCGGTGAGCGCGGCCGCCGCCGCGTCGAGGCCGGTCGGCCCGCGCGCCCCGACCGCCACCCGCGCGCCCTCGCCGGCCAGGGCGAGCGCGATCGCCCGCCCGATCCCCCGGGTACCGCCGCTGACGATCGCGACCCGATCCTTGAGCTGGAGGTCCATGGGGCACAGCGTAAGGCGTTCCCGCCGGGGCACCAGACCCGGACCCGCCCGTCGGGGCGTCTTTCGCGTTTACCCCACGGGCCCACTGATCTACTATCCCCGACCGAACTTACGTGCGCATCGGCGCCGTGGCGCCGGTGCGAACCGCGCGGCCGGGAGACGGCGACGATGAAGCCGGAGATCCAGAAGCAACTGTCGATCCTCGAGAGCGAGCCCGAAAGCGAGCAGGCCCTCGACGCCTTGCGCTCCCAGCTGGCGGCCGAGCCCGACGGGGTGGCGCCGGACCTGGCCCGGGGCCTCGAGGAGGCGCGCCGCGCCCACCGTGAGCACGGCGAGTTCGATCTGGTCGTCCGGCTGATCGAGGTCGAGCTGGAGTCGACCCGTGACGGCGGCGCGCGCGCGACCCTGCTCTACGAGAAGGCCCGCGTGCTCGCCGACGAGCTGCTGCGCGAGGACGAGGCGACCGCGATCTTCCACGAGGTGCTGCGGCTCCGCCCCGACGACTCGGGCGCGAGCGAGGCCCTCGCGCACTCCGCGCTCATCCGCGACAACTGGGAGAAGATCGTCAAGAAGTACCTCGAGGAGGCGAAGAGCTCGAGCGACCGGCAGCTCACCACCAGCCTCTACCTCTCCGTCGCCGAGATCCTGCACAAGTACCAGCCCGGCAACGCCGAGGTCGAGACCTGGCTGCGCAAGAGCCTCGAGGTCGAGCCGCGCAACCGCAAGGCCTCCCTGCACCTCGAGCGCATGCTCAAGGCCGCCGGCCGCCACGTCGAGCTCGCCGCCCTCTACGAGCAGCGCATCGAGGCCGCCGCCACGCGCGAGGACCGCGTCGCCGCCTACCTCGCCGCCGCCGCGCTGCACGCGGGCCGCCTCGAGCGCCGCGACGCCGCCGTCGAGTACTACAAGAAGGTCCTCGGGATCGACCCGGGCAACGGCAAGGCGCTCGCGGCGCTCGTCGAGGTGTACGAGGGCGAGGAGAACTGGCCGTCGCTCATCCGCGTCTACGAGAACGCGCTGCGCGCGCGCGCGCGCGGCGAGTCCGAGCTCGGCATGGTGATCCAGATCGCCATGCTGTACTGGCGCAAGCTCGCCCAGCTCGACCAGGCCGAGGAGTACTTCCGCCGCCTCCGCAAGGTGGCGCCGCACCAGCCGGTGATGCTGGAGTTCTACCGCGCCTACTACGGCGACCGGCCCGGCGAGAGCCAGAAGCTCCTCGCGGTGCTGGCCCAGGCGCACAAGGCGGAGGAGCACCCCGACCGCCGCCTCGCGCTCGGCGTCGAGATGGCGCGCATCGCCGAAGCCGGCGGTTCGGTGGAGAAGGCCATCGACGTCTGGAAGGCGGTGCTGCGCTCCGACCCGGCCCAGGGCGAGGCCGCCCAGGCGCTCAAGCGCCTCTACCGCAAGACCGAGAAGTGGAACGCGCTGCTCGAGCTGCTCAAGGACGAGATCGAGGCGTTCGGCCCCGACCGGGTCGACGACAAGATCGAGCGCTACGTCGACATCGTCGCCATCTACCGCGATCACCTGAACCTCGACGTGATGGTGATCAACACCTACAACAACATCCTGCAGCTCCAGCCGACCCACGTCGGCGCGCTCGAGGCGCTCGCGGCCAAGTACGAGGCCATGGGGCGCTGGAACGACCTCATCATCGTCCTCGGGCGCAAGGCCGACGCGGCCCAGGATCCGCAGGAGCGGGTCGCCCTCCTCAAGCGGGTGGCCGGCCTGTGGCTCGACAAGTTCGCCAACGCGAGCCAGGCGGTGGCGCCGCTCGAGCAGATCCTCGCCGTCGATCCGGCCGAGGAGCAGGCGATCCAGCAGCTCAAGGACATCTACACCAAGCGGCGGCAGTGGCGCGCGCTCCTCGAGTTGATGCGCAAGGAGATCGCGCTGCTGCCCGAGACCGACCGCCCCGCGCGCATCGGCGAGATGGCGCGGCTCGCCCAGGAGCGCCTCGGCGACGCCCGCGAGGCCATCGCCGCGTGGAACCAGCTCCTCGAGCGCAACCCCGTCGACCCCGACGCCCTCGCGGCGCTCGCGGCGCTGTACGAGCGCGAGAAGCGCTGGCCGGCGCTGTGCGAGATGCTCGACCGCCAGCGGCAGCACGCCGACGATCCGCGCGTGCAGCTCGCCCTGTGCGAGAAGCTCGGCACGATCTTCGCCGAGCGCCTCGACGCCCCGGTCAAGGCCGCCGAGGTGTGGCGCGACGCGCTCAAGCTCCAGCCGGGGCACCCGCGGGCGCTGCGCGTGCTGCGCGAGCTCTACGCGCAGTCGGGGCAGTTCGAGGCGCTCGAGAGCCTCTTCGCCGCGAGCGGCGCGTGGGAGGAGCTGGTCGACACGCTCCACCAGGTCGCCGACCGGGCCGACGAGCCCGCCCTGAAGCTGCGCCTCTTCACCCGCATCGCCGAGATCTGCGGCACCGAGCTCAAGGCGCCCGAGCGGGCCACCAAGGCCTACGAGCGCATCCTGCAGCTCGACCCCGCGAACCTGCCGGCCGCCCAGGCCCTCGTGCCCATCTACCGCGACGGCGAGAAGTGGGCGCGCCTGCTCGCCACTCACGAGATCCTGCTCGGCCACGCCGCGACCCCGCCGGAGCAGCTCGCCGTGCTCGCCGACATCCGGCGGCTGTGCGAGGAGAAGCTCGGCTCCAAGGCGCTCGCGTTCCAGTGGTGCAGCCGGGCGTTCGAGATCGCGCCCGACGACCTGGAGCTGCGCGGCGAGCTCGAGCGGCTCGCGCAGGAGGCCGACGCCTGGGACAAGCTCGCGAGCCTCTACGCCCGCCGCGCCGCCTCCGTCACCGACGAGGACGAGCGGGTGCGGCTGTACCGCAAGCTCGCCCAGCTCGCCCTGACGCGCCTCAACCGCCGCGACGACGCCCGCGGCTACTACGAGGAGGTCCTCAAGCGCCAGCCCGGCGACCCGGAGGCGCTCTCCGCCCTCGAGCAGATCTTCATGCAGGCGCAGTCGTGGCCCGAGCTGCTCGGCGTGTACCGCCGCCGGCTCGAGATCGAGGTCGGGGAGGGCGGGGCGCCCGACGCCGCCGCCCGCGAGCGCCAGCTCGAGGTGCTGTTCCGCGTCGCGTACATCGAGGAGGAGCGCCTCGGCGACGTCACCGCCGCGACCGCGACCTACCAGCGCATCGACGCGCTCGCCCCCGAGCACCCGCGCACCCTGCGCGCCCTCGCGCGGCTGCACCTGCAGCGCGAGCAGTGGCCCGAGCTCGCCGCGGTCGCCCTGCGGGAGCTCGCCGCGGCCACGAACGAGGACGCCCGCGTCGCGCTGCAGCTCCAGCTCGGCGAGCTGTACGAGACGCGCCTCGGCCAGCCCGACCGGGGCCTCGCCGCCTACCGCGCGGTCCTCGCCCTGGATCCGATCCACCGCGGCGCCGTCGCCGCCCTCGAGCGGTTCATGGCGCCCGACGCGGCGAGCCGGTTCGAGGTCGCCCCGCTGCTGCTGCCGTTCTACGAGCGCACCGAGGACCACGGCCGGCTGGCCGAGACCCTGGAGATCGTGCTCGAGCGCACCGAGGGCGCGGCCGAGCGCGTCACGCTGCTGAAGCGCCTGGCCACGCTGTACTCGCGCCGCCTCGCGAACCCCGAGGCCGCCTACCGCTCCGCCGCGCGCGTCTTCGCGCTCACCCCCGAGGACCGCGACGCCCGCGCCGAGCTCGCGACCATCGCCGAGGTCCTCGACTGCCACGCCGACCTCGCCGGCCGCCTGGCCGCGGCCTACGAGAAGGCCGATCCCAAGAGCCCGCTCGCCCGCGACCTCGCGCTCGAGCTGGCGGTGCTCAACGACGAGCGGCTCGGCAAGCCGGCCGACGCCCAGGTCTACTACAGCCTGGTCCTCGACATGGACCCGGACCACGCGCCCGCGTTCGAGGCGCTCTGCCGCCTCTTCCGTCAGGGCGAGCACTTCAAGGACCTGCGCGCGCTGCTCGAGCAGCGGCAGGAGCGCGAGCCCGACGCCGTCGCCCGGCGCGAGCTCCTCTACCAGATCTGCGACCTCGACGAGGGCGTGCTCGAGGACTCGGCGCACGCGGTCCGCTCCTACGAGACCGTCCTCACGCTCGACCCGGCCCAGGCGCGCGCCTTCCGCGCGCTCGAGCGGCTCTACGCCGCGGCGGCGCAGTGGCGCGAGCTCGACGACCTGCTCACCCGGGAGCTGAGCGTCACCGCCGAGGTGCCCGAGCAGGTGCAGCTCAAGTACCGCCGGGCCGATCTGCGCGCCGCCCGTCTCGACGACGCCATGGGGGCCGTCGATCTCCTCGAGGAGGTCGTCGCCCAGGCGCCGTCGCACGAGCCGGCCCGCAAGGCGCTCGAGCGGTTCCTCGGCCGGCCCGAGCTGCGCCTGCGCGTCGCCCGCATGCTCGAGCCGCTCTACGAGCAGGACGAGCAGTGGCCGCGCCTGGTCTCGGTGCTGCAGGTGCAGCGCGAGGAGGCCGTGGGCCACGAGCAGGTGCGCCTGATGGCGCGCATCGCCCAGCTCCAGGAGGAGCGCCTGGGCTCGCGGCAGCTCGCGTTCCTGACCTGGCGCGAGGCCCTCAAGCTCGACCCCACGGCCGACGACGTCCGCCGCAACTTCGAGCGGCTCGGCACGATGCTCGAGCGCTGGCCCGACCTGTGCGCCGGCTGGGAGGATGCGCTCGCCGCGCCCGCCGGCGACGGCGCGGCCGACCTGCCGCTGCAGGCCGAGATCCTCTCCAAGGTGGCCGTCATCGCCGAGACCCGTCTCGGCGACGTCACCCGCGCGACCGCCACCTGGAAGCGCATGCTCGACCTCGATCCGGGCCGCCTCGACACGGCGCGGCCCGCGGCCGAGGCGCTGTGCCGCCTCTACGAGCAGGGCAAGGCGTACCACGCGCTCATCGACATCCTGCGGCGCCAGGCCGAGTGGGCCGACGACCCGGGCGAGCGCAAGGCCAAGCTCTTCGCCATCGCCGCCATCCAGGAGGAGCGCCTCGGCGACCGCGCCGCCGCCATCGCGACCTGGCACGAGGTGCTCGAGCTCGACGCCGCGACGCCCCAGGCGCTCGACGCCCTCGAGCGGCTGCACACCGAGGCCGGCTCGTGGGTCGACCTCACGGCCGTGCTCCGCCGCCGCGTCGAGCTGGCGCAGTCGGCGCCGGCGCGCCGTGATCTCCTCCACCGCATCGCCGGCATCTACGAGGACCGTCTCCGCGACGACGACGAGGCGATCACCGCGCACCGCGCCGTGCTCGACGAGATCCCGGAGGAGGCCGCCTCGCTCGAGGCGATCTCGCGCCTGCTGCAGCGCCAGGAGCGCTGGGCCGACCTCGAGGAGGTGCTGGAGCGCCGCCTGGTCGCGGCCTGGGCCGCGCCGGACAAGGTGCAGCTCCTCAGCCAGCTCGGTGCGCTGCTCGAGCACAAGCTGGCGCGTCCCGAGCAGGCGCTCGAGCGCTACCGCGACCTGCTCGGCATGGACCCCGAGCACGACGGCGCCCGCCAGGGGCTGGAGCGGATGCTCGCCGACGAGCAGCTCCGCCTCAAGGCGGCCGAGGTGCTCGAGCCGATCTACGGCGCCCGCGCGGACTTCCCGCGGCTCTGCAAGCTGCACGAGCTGTGGGCGGAGGCCTCGCAGGACCCGCCCGAGCGGGTGCGGCGCCTGCGCACCGTGGCCGAGCTGTGCGAGGAGCAGCTCCACGATCCGGAGCGCGCCTTCGCCGCGTACGCGCGCGCCGTCCGCGACGCGCTCGGCGATCCCGAGCTGGTGTCGCTCCTCAACGCGCTCCAGCGCCTGACCGTTCAGCGTCAGAAGTGGGCGGAGCTCGTCGCGCTGTACCGCGACATCGGCGCCGACGTGCTCGAGCCGGCGCTGCAGCAGCGCATCTACCTCACCGTCGCGCAGCTCGCGCGCACGCAGCTCCGCGACCTCGACCTCTCGCGCGACTACTTCCGCCGCGTCCTCGATCAGGTCCCCGACCACGAAGGCGCGCTCGACGCGCTCGAGGGGCTCTACCTCGAGGCCGGCGACTGGGAGCGGCTGCTCGAGATCCTGCAGCGGCGCGCCGAGCTCAGTGAGGGCGACCTCGAGGTGAAGCGGGCCTACCTGGGCCGCGCGGCCAACCTCTGCGAGGAGAAGCTCGACCGTCCGACGGAGGCCATCGCGCTCTACGAGCAGATGATGGACCTCATCCCGGCCGACCGCGAGGCCGCCGACGCGCTCGAGCGGCTCTACGCCGCCGGGTCGCGCGCGACCGACCTCGCCGCGCTCCTCGAGCGGCGCCTCGGCTTCGCCGACACCGCCGCCGAAGCGGTGGCGCTCAGCTTCCGCCTCGGCGAGATCTGGGAGCGCGAGCTCACGGACGCCGACCGCGCCATCGAGCACTATCGCGCGGCGCTCTCGGGCGAGCCGGGCCACGCCGGCGCCATCGCGGCGCTCGAGCGGTTCCTGGCCGAGCCGGAGCAGCAGTTCGCCGCCGCCGAGGTGCTGGAGCCGGTCTACGCCTCGCGCCAGGACTGGCCGCGGCTCATCAAGATCTACGAGATCCGCCTCGGCGCGGCCGAGGACACGGCGCAGCGGCTGGCGCTCACGCGCCGGGTCGCCCGCCTCTACGAGGAGCAGCTCGAGGACCTCGACGCCGCGTTCCACTGGTACGGCAAGGTCTTCCGCGAGGACCCGAGCGACCGCCACATCCGCGACCAGCTGCAGCGCCTGGCGGGCATCCTGGACAAGTGGATCGACCTCGCCCACGTGCTGCAGAGCTACCTCGACGACACGCTGCAGGACGACGCCGCGACCCTCGAGGTCAGCCGCGTCCTCGCCGGCGTCTACGACGACCGTCTGGGCGACGTCGGCCGCGCGCGGCTCTGCTACCAGCGCATCCTCAACGCCACCCCCGAGGACGTCTCGGCGTTCAACGCGCTCGAGGCCTCGCTCACCCGCGCCCGGGCGTGGCACGACCTGCTCGAGGTGTACCGCGAGCGCGTCGAGGGCACTCTCGACGTCGCCGCGCGCAAGACCATCCTCTTCAAGATCTGCCGCGTGTGGGAGGGCAGCCTCCAGAGCAAGACCGAGGCGATCACCGCCTACCGCGCCGTCCTCGACGTGGACGCCGAGGACCACGAGGCGATCGAGAACCTGGACCGCCTCTTCACCGCCGAGGAGCGGTGGCACGACCTCGGCGAGCTGCTCCTGCGCCAGATCGACGGCGCCGGCGACGGCGCGGTGGCGCTGCGCTACCGGCTCGGCGCGCTCTACCAGGAGCGGCTCCACGACCTCAGCTCGGCGATCGACTGCTACGAGGAGGTCCTCAAGCGCCAGCCGACGCACGCCGAGACCATCGCGGCGCTCGAGCGGCTCCACGCCGAGTACGAGCACCAGTTCCGGATCGACCAGATCCTCGAGCCCGTCTACAAGCAGCTCGACGCCTGGGACCGGCTCGCGCGGACCTACGAGTCGGAGCTCGAGTTCATCGACGACAAGCCGCAGCGCATCGAGATGCTCTCGGAGATCGCGCGGCTGCAGGAGACCCGCGGCCGCAACCACGCGGCCGCCTTCGGCGCCGCGGCCCGGGCCTGGCTCGAGGACGTCGCGCAGGAGGACCGCATCGCCGATCTCGAGCGCCTCGCGCGCCAGATCGGCAACCCCGCCGCCCTGGTCGACACCCTCGAGAAGGGCGCCCTGGCGACCTATGACTACGAGCTGCGCGCCCGCACCTGGGCCAAGGTCGCCGAGGTGCAGGAGCTCCTCCTGGCGGACGGCGTCGCCGCCGCCGCGGCCTGGCGCAAGGTCCTCGCCATCCACGAGGACGACGGGCCGGCGCTGCTGGCGCTCGAGCGGCTGCTCGAGCGGCAAGCCCGGCACGACGAGCTGTGCACCGTGCTCGAGCGCCGCGCCGAGCTGACCGGCGACCCCGAGGAGCGCAAGCGGCTCTACAGCCGCGTCGCGGTCATCGAGGAGCAGCAGCTCCAGAGCCGCGACCGGGCCGTCACGACCTGGCGCCACGTCCTGTCGCTCGACGAGGCCGATCTGGCCGCGCTCGACGCGCTCGAGCGGCTCCTGCGGCAGGGCGAGGCCTGGCGCGAGCTCTGCGGCGTGCTGCAGCGGAAGCTCGAGCTGAGCGTCGGCCCCGCCGAGCGCGTGCCCCTCTACTACCAGCTCGCCGAGGTGTGCGAGATCAAGCTCGGCGACCCCTACGAGGCGATCACCGCCTACAAGTCCGTCCTCGGCGAGCGCGCCGGCGACCCGGCCGCGCTCGAGGCGCTCGACCGCCTCTTCGGCACGGAGCGCCTGTGGACGGACCTCGTCGAGATCCTCGACGCGCGCGCCGCCATCACCGGGGCGCCCGACGCGCGGGAGGAGCTGCGCTACCGGGCCGCCCGCGTCACGGAGAAGGAGCTCGACGACGTGATCGCGGCCATCGGCCGCTACCGCGACGTGCTCGCGGCGGCGCCCCAGCACCGGGGCGCCCGCGAGGCCCTCGAGGCGCTGCTCCGGGGCGACACGTACCGGGACCCTGCCGCGGAGGTGCTCGAGCC
This sequence comes from Polyangia bacterium, assembly GCA_036504295.1. Lineage (GTDB taxonomy): Bacteria > Myxococcota_A > Polyangia > JACRCY01 > JACRCY01 > DASXVK01. The sequence continues at coordinate 11,198 of DASXVK010000816.1, read as the reverse complement.
CTTCTACCGCGACCACCAGGAGTGGGGCGCCCTCATCGAGGTGCTCGAGCTCAAGCTCGCGGTCGAGGGCGATCCCGGCCGCCGCCGGCAGCTCGGCGCCGAGATCGCGCGCCTGCACGAGGAGGGCCGCCGCGACCTCGAGGCCGCCTTCGGCGCCTGGGCCCGCGTGCTCGTCGACGATCCTGCCGACGCCGCCACCCACGGCGAGCTGGAGCGGCTCGCCGGGGCGCGCGGCGCCTTCGGCGACCTCGCCCGGCTCTACGAGGAGCGCCTCGCGGCCACCTTCGACGGCGAGCTCGGGCGCGCGCTGTGCCTGAAGCTGGCCCGGATCTACGAGGAGGCGCTCGGCGACGTCGACCAGGCGGTCGGCCGCTACCGCAAGACCCTCGACTACCCCGGCGACGAGCGGGTCCCGCTCGCCGCCCTCGACCGGCTGCTCGAGGGCCAGCGCGCTCACGTGGACCTCGGCGAGGTCCTCGAGCGCGAGGCGAACGCCGCCACCGCGCCCGAGGAGCAGGCGGCGTACCTCTTCCGCCTCGGCCTGCTGCGCGAGCGCGAGCTGGGGGATCAGGACGGCGCCCTCGCGGCGTACCGCGACGTCCTCGAGCGCGAGGCGACGCACCGGGACGCCCGCGGCGCCCTCGAGCGCCTGCTCGAGCAGGAGGCGCTCAAGCCGCGGGTCCTCGACATCCTCGAGCCACTGTACGAAGGCGCCGGCGACTTCCCGGCGCTGGCGCGCCTCGGCGAGGTGCGCCTCGGCCTCCTCACCGGCCACGGCGACCGCGCCCGGCTGCTCGAGCGCATCGCCGAGCTGTGGGAGCACAAGCTCGGCGGGCGCGGGCGGGCCCTGGAGACGTACGGCCGCGCTCTCTGCGAGGAGCCGGGGACGGCCAGCCTCGCCGACGAGGTCGAGCGCCTGGCGCGCGAGGTCGGCCGCCTCGACGAGGCGGTGAAGCGGTTCGAGGCGCTGCTCGACGGCGGCGGACTCGCCCCGGAGGTCGTCCGCGATCTCTCGACGCGCGCGGCGCGGCTGTGGCGCGAGCAGGCCGAGTTCGACAAGGCCGAGGTGCGCTACCGCGCCGTGCTCGACGTCGATCCCGAGAACCGCGACGCCCTGGAGGCGATCGAGGCCATCTGCCGCACCCGCGGCGACGACCGGGCCCTGGTCGCCATCCTCAGCCGGCGCGCCGAGCTGGAGCTCGACCCCGCCGCGAAGAAGCGCCTCCTCGTCGAGGCGGCGCGTCTGTCCGAGGGGCCGCTGCGCGACCCGGCGGGCGCCGTCGGCGCGTGGCGCGCGGTGCTGGCCGAGGACGACGGCGATCCCGACGCCCTCGGCGCGCTCGACCGGCTCTACGAGGCGGCCGGGCAGCACGCCGAGCTCGGCGCGATCCTCGAGCAGGAGGCGCGCTTCGCCGACGCCAAGGAGGTCCAGGCGCGGCTCAAGCGCCGCCTCTGCAAGCTCCTCGCCGGGCCGCTCGGCGAGCTCGAGCGGGCGACCGATGCCTACCGCGACCTGCTCGATCTCACCGGCGACGACCTGGACGTGCTCCGTGAGCTCGAGCAGGTGCAGGCGCAGCGCGGCGACTGGCTCGCCGTGCAGGAGACGCTCGTGCGGGCGCTCGGCGCCACCACCGACGACGCCGGCAAGGTGCGGCTCTACCGCCGCCTGGCCGAGGTCGCCGAGCAGAAGCGCGAGAGCGCCGAGGAGGCGATCGGCTTCCTCTACCAGGTGCTCGACGTGGACGCCCGCGACCGCGAGGCCATGGCCGAGCTGGAGCGGCTGCTCGCGAAGACCGAGAAGTGGTACGACCTCATCGAGCTGCACACGCGGCGCGCCGACGCCTGCACCGCCGACCGCGACACGGCCGGCGAGATCGCGGCGCTGCTCGCCGCCGCCCGGGTGTGGGAGGAGAAGCTCTCGTCCCCCGACTCGGCGGTCGAGATCCTCGAGCGCATCACCCAGCGCGACCCGAACAACGTCGCCGCGCTCGCGGCGCTCGCGCGCGTCTACGAGCGCCAGTCCCAGTGGGAGCGGTGCGCCGAGGTGCTCAAGCGCGCCGTGACCCTGTGCGCCGGCGGCCGCGAGGCGGCCGAGATCCACTACCGGCTCGGCCGCATGCAGGCGGAGCAGATGGGGGACGCGGCCGGCGCCCTGGGCGAGTACGAGCAGGCGCTGGGCTTCGATCCCGATCACGCCGAGGCCCAGGAGGCGGTGGCCGCGGCGGCGCGCGAGCGCGGCGACTACGGCCGCGCCGTGCAGATCCTGGAGCGGCGGGCGCAGATCGTGACGGACACCGCGAAGAAGCTCGCGCTCCTGCGCGAGCTGGCGGACATGTACAAGGACAAGCTCGCCCAGCCCGGGGCGGCGGTCCGGTTCCTCGAGGAGGCGCGCACCCTCGCGCCGCAGGACGCCGGCGTCCTCGAGCCGCTGGCGGACTTCTACTACGCCGCCGGCCGGCTCACGGACGCGGCGCCGCTCTACCAGGACCTCATCGCGCGCCTCGGCAAGGGCCGGCGCACGAAGGACCAGGCGCGGCTCTTCTACCGCCTCGGCGCCGTCGCCGAACAGGGCGGGGACCTCGCCATGGCGGTGAAGCAGTACGACGAGGCCTACCGCATCGACACCGGCCACACGCCCACGCTGGCCGCGCTGGGCCGCGTCTACTTCGAGCAGCAGGACTGGGAGAAGGCGCGGCGTATCTACCGCTCGATGCTGCTGCAGAACCTGGACGAGCGCGCCGGCGTGTCGAAGGCCGACGTCTACCTCAAGCTCGGCCTCATCCACGCCAAGCTCGGCGAGAACCCGAAGGCCCGCAACATGTACGAGCGCGGCCTCGAGCTCGACCCCGCCCACACCGCCCTGCGGGAGGCGCTCGCCGCGCTGAAGTAGCCCGCCTCAGCCCGGCGGCTGCGCCGCGCGCTGCTCGCGCCAGGAGCGCCACACGCGCTCGACCCCCACGCCGAGCACGTTCGCGATCACGGCCGACTCCCACACCGAGACCATCGGCCGCGGCAGCGTGGCGATGCGCCCGGTCCAGATCATGCTCGCGACGATGCCGAACGAGAGCAGGGTGTCGAGAGCTAGCAGGAGCTGCTCGCGGCCCGGCCGCGCGGCGCGCCGGTCGAGCCGGCGCCCGGCGTTCGACAGCGCGCAGTAGCTGACCGCGCCGGGCCACGCGATCGCGGCCAGGTTGAGCGCCACGTCGAGGGCGCCCCAGACGATGAAGGCGACGCCGGCCACCTGGTGGACGTCGACCAGCGCCGCGAGACCGCCCCCGATCTTGAAGACGCCGAACGGCACGCCGGTGAGCAGCGCGGCCCACAGGCGCCGGCCGATACCCTCGGTGGTCACAACAGTCCTCCTGGTACGCGGGTCGGGTGGGGTGGGGCTCGCGCCGGGCGGCGCAGGGGAGGGCGGGGCTACTTCACGCTGTAGATGGTCGCGACACCGGCGCCGATGACGAGGAGCGAGCCGATGATCCAGCCGAGCCGGTTCTCGTTGTAACGCCACACCTGGCCCAGGTTGGCCTTCTCGGCGTCGGCGGGCTTGACGTTGTTCACCGTCGTCGTGCGGATCTCGTTGCCGTTCTCGTCGTAGAGCGTGATCGTCTCGCGCTCTCGCAGGGTGACTACGTACGGCATCGGATCGAGGCTGCCGTGGGTCTCGACGAAGCGTTCGCCGGCGGCGAGCCGCTGCAGGTCCGGTCTGTAGATGTCGTGCACGCGGCAGCCCGTAGCGAGCAGGGCCAGGAGCAGGACGGCGGCGAGCGGCCGAACGAGCTTCATGCTCGGGAGCCTAACTCCATTTCGGGCCGTGTTGCAAGCGCGCGACGGCGCGCGACGACAGCGCGGGTCAGCCCGCGCGGGCGCGGATGAACACGAAGTACAGCACCAGCACCACGGCCATGGCCAGCATCACCCAGCTCACCTCGCGGCGGCGGCCGGCGCAGAGCTTGATGACGGGGTGGGCGATGAAGCCGAGCGCGATGCCATCGGCGATCGAGTAGGAGAGCGGGATGCCGATCATCATCAGGAACGCCGGGATCCCCTCGGTGGTGTCCGACCAGTCGATGCGGGTCGCGCTCTGCGCCATCATGGCGCCGACCACGACCAGCGCCGGGGCGGTGAGGGGCGGGTAGCTGCCCACCATCGCGATCACCGGGCTGAAGAAGAGCGCCAGCAGGAAGAGGAGCGCCGCGACCAGGGCGGTCAGGCCGGTCCGGCCGCCCTGCTCGACCCCGGCGGCGCTCTCGACGAAGCTGGTGACGGTGCTGGTGCCGAGCGCGGCGCCGACGACCGACGCGGTGGCGTCGGAGAGCAGCGCGCGGTTGGCGCGCGGGAGCTGGTTGTCGACGATCAGGCCGGCGCGCTCGGCGACGGCGACCAGGGTCCCCATGGTGTCGAAGAGCACCATGAAGAGGACGATGAGGATGAACGGGATCATCGGCGGCGAGAGCGCCGCCCGGAGATCCATCTTGAGCAGCGTCGGCGCGAGCGACGGCGGCGCCGCGACGACCGCCTCCGCGAAGGCGAAGCGCGTCATCAGCATCGACTCGGACACGGCCTTCGCGTGGGGCGCGACGTGCGGCAGCACGAGCCGCAGCCCCACCGCGAGCAGGGTAGCGGCCAGGATGCCCCACAGCAGCGAGCCGCGCACCCGCCGGGCGTGCAGGATCGCGGTCGTGAGCAGGCCGACGAAGAAGACCACCAGGTCGGGGGAGGCGAAGCGCGGGTTGAGCTTCACCGCGGTGCCCGGGTCCTTGAGGATGACGCCGGCGTTCTGCAGCGCGATGAACGCGAGGAAGAGGCCGATGCCGACGGCGATGGCGTTCTTGAGGGTGGGGCTCACCGCGTCGAGGATGATCTGCCGGATCCCGGCGAGCGAGAGCAGCACGAAGAGGACGCCGCTGATGAAGACGACGCCGAGCGCGACGCGCCAGGGCTCGCCGTGGCCGGCGGCGGCCGCCGCCGGGATGATCGAGAAGACGAAGAAGAAGTTCTCGCCCATCCCCGGCGCCTGAGCGATGGGGTAGCGGGCGTAGAGGCCCATGATCGCCGTCGACAGCGCCGCCGCGAGGCAGGTCGCGGCGAGGACCGCGCCGAAGTCCATGCCGGTCGGGTGCTTGAACATCGACCCCGACAGCACCGCGGGCTGGACGAAGATGATGTACGCCATCGTGAGGAAGGTCGTCACGCCGGCGAGCACCTCGGTGCGCGCGGTGGTGCCGTTCTCGCGCAGGCGGAAGAGCCGGTCGAGCATGCCGGGGAGTGTACTCCGGAGCGATGGCAGCGCGCGACGCGGGGCGCGACGCGCGCATTCACCGGTGAGGCACCCGTCCGCGGCGAGGCCTGCCGCGTGGCAGGGCGCCCGCACCCCGGCTACCCATGCGGGGTCGGCGGGCTGGAGGAGGCCGCGGCTCCGGCGCGGCACCTGCGGGCGTGGTCCCGGCGTCTTCGGAGCGCGGCGAGCTCGTCACGGCCGCGTGCACATCGGCAATCGCCTGAACGATGCGCCGGGGGGCCAGTCGGTCGTCGGGCCCGTTACTCCAGTCTCAGAGGTGGGGTGGCGGCCGCTTCGGCGGCCGTCGTTGACCCGCTGCGCCCGCGTCGGCTACCATCGCAGCATGCGCGTCGCCCGGGTCGTGGCCCTGTTGGCGTTCGTGCTGCCGGCCCTCGCCGCGGCCGCCCCCAAGGGGCAGGAGGGCAAGCTGGTGCTGACCTCCTCGACCGAGGGGGCGCAGGTCTTCATCGACGGCGAGCTGGCCGGGACGACGCCGCTCAAGGAGCCGATCAGCCTCAAGCCGGGCAAGTACACGCTCAAGATGGTGAAGCGCGGCTACACCGAGTACATCGACGTCTTCACCATCAAGGCGCGCAAGGAGACGAAGCTCGACATCGACCTGCTGCCCGTCGCCGGGGTCGTGCGGATCACGTCGAACGTGACCGGGGCGCGCATCTTCGTCGACGGCAAGTTCGTCGGCGAGACGCCGCTCGAGACCGAGGTCCCGGTCGGCGCCCGCAGCATCAAGGCCACCAAGGGCGGCTACCGTGATCTCCTCAAGCAGATCGACGTCGTGGCCGGGCAGGCGCTCAATCTGGACCTGGCGCTCGAGGAGCTGCCCGCGGACCAGAACCCGTTCCGGCCCGCGCCGCCGAAGGCGCTGAAGTGGTACGAGACGTGGTGGGTGTGGGCGGTGCTCGCCGGCGGCGCAAGCGCGCTGGCGGTGGCGATCGCGGTCCCGAGCTACTACCTCACGCGCGACCCGATCGACTCGTTCGGCCCGCGCTTCTGCTGGGGCGCGGGCGGCATCCAGTGCCGCTGAGACGGCGCGGGCAGCGCGCCGTGTGACCGCGGCTCCCGGGGCGGTGCCGCCGTCTCAGCGCCGGCAGCGGCCGAGCGCCGCCCGGGCGGCCTGCACGACGCGGGGGTCCGGGTCGCGGCCGGCCTGCTCGAGCACGGCGCGGGCGCCGGCGGGGCAGATGGTCGCGATCGCCTCGAGCGCCGCCACGCGCAGCGACGCCGACGCGGGGTCGATGGAGGCTTGCCGCAGCGCCCTCAACCCGCGCTCGTCCCCGAGCCGTCCGAGGGCGCGGGCGAGGGTGACCGCGAGCGCCTCGATCTGGTCGTCGCTGCCCGGCTGCGTGCGCAGGTCGTCGAGGAGGCTGGCGAGGCGCGGCGTGGCGGCGCGGTCGCCGAGCGCTGCGAGCCCCGCCGCGGCGGTCTCGCGCAGGCGCGGCGGCCGCCGCCCGTTCTCGACCGTGGCCAGCAGCACCGCGGCGGCCTCGGGATCGCGGCAGCTCACCAGCCCGCGGACGGCGGCCTCCGCGACGTCGACGACCGGGTCCCGCGCCACCGCGCGGCCGAGCGCCGGGCCCGCGCCGCGGCAGCGCACGCCGAGCGCCTCGGCCGCGGCGCGGCGCACCATCGGCCACCGGTCCTGGGCGACGAGCGGCGAGAGCGCCGGTTGCTCGGGGAGGTCGCGGCGCCGGCCGAGCTGGGTGACGGCGGCGCGGCGCACCTCGGGGGCGACGTCGCCGAGTGCGCGGCCGAGGAGCGCGGCGGCGGCCGCGGCCGGCAGCTCGGCGGCCGCCACCGTGGCCGTCATGCGGATCTCCGGGTCGCGGTCGGCGAGGAGCGTCTCGAGGATCGGCGCGAGGCGGGCGCCCCCGACGGCGCCCGCGGCGCGGGCGAGCCGGAACCGGCCCTCGAAGTCGTCGATCCGGGGGGCGACGCCGAGGAGCGCGTCGGCCGCGCGCTGGCGCGGCGGCGAACTGGGGGGGGCGCCCGGCGCGGCGTTCGCGATCACCCGCATCAGCTCGGCGGGGCGCGCCGGGGCGGGCGTCGCGGCGAGCGCGTCGGCGGCCGCGGCGAGGACGGTCGCGGCGTCGGCGGTCATCAGGGCCTGGACCGCCGCGTCGCGCACCTCGGCGTCGCCGGCGGCGAGCGCGGCGATGAGCGCGCCGAGCGCGGCCGGATCGCCGCTCTGGGCGAGCAGAGGCGCCGCCGCGGCGCGGGCCGCCGCGGGCCGGTCCCGCGCGACGAGGAGTGCCCGCAGCGCCGGCGCCGCGGCGAGGCCGAGGCGCCGCAACCCGCGCGCCGCGGCCGCGCTGTCGCGCTCCGGGCCGCCCAGCGACTCCGCCAGGAGGCCGGCGAGCTCGGGCGGGGCCACGTCGGCGAGCGCCTCGAGCACCCGGGTCCGCGCCTCGCCCCTGGCACGCGCGAGCGCGGCGACGAGCGGCGCGACCGCCCGCGCGCCCTGCGCGACCACCAGCCGCTGCGTCGCCGTGCCACCCTGGCCGCTCAGCAGATCCGTGACCAGGCGCTCGACCCCGCCGGCGAAGTCGAGCTCGGTGTAGACCTGGATCTCGGCGATGGCCGCGTGGCCGGCGCCGGCGAGCGCGGGGGCGGCGGCGCCGCGGCCCGGGCGCACGGGCGCCGCCGGGTAGACGTCGTCGATGCGCACCGTCACGCAGGTCGTCGCGACCGGCGCGGGGAGCACGATCCAGTACGCCGCGCCGGCGGCGTCGGCCCCGCTGAGCTCGGGCGGCAGCTCCGCCTCGACGCTCGCCGTCGGGCCGAGGATCACCGCGGCCCGGCGCAGCCGATGGTGCGCGAGGAACGCGTCCCGCCCCGCCCCGTGGCCCGGGACGATGCGCAGGGCATGGACGCGGTAGGCGCCCGGCGTGCCCTGGAGCGTGACGAACTGACCGCGGCCCGGGCCGCTCGCGCCCGCCACCCAGGCGGTGCGGACGTCGCCGTCGGCCACCGCCACCGGGGGCGCGAGGTTCTCCGCCCGGCCCTCGTCGCCGAGCGCCGAGGAGGCCGAGCGCGGGACGAAGCGCGCCAGCGGCGCCCCGGCGGGTGCGCCCGGGAGCACGCGGCGGGCCGTCACGCGCACGGGCGCGGGCGGCGGCGCGGCCGGCGCGGCCGCCCGGAAGCGGCCCGCCGCGAAGTCGTACAGCCGCGGGAAGAGGAAGACGGGCTCGTCGTCGCAGCGCGTGACCGAGACCGCGCGCTGGAACTCGAGGATGCTGTGCTCGTCGACGCTGAGGTGCCGGCTCCACTCGCCGTCGCGCCCCATCGGGCCGGCGCGGCCGGCGAAGACCTCGGCGAAGGGGCGGCCGCGCAGCACGACCACCTCCTCGGCGCCGCGCGGTCCGCGCACGGGCACGCGGGCCTCGACGACGGGGATCCCGGCCACGGTGAGCGCCCGCAGCCGCGGCGTGCCCGCGGCCGGCGGGAGGCGCCGCTCGTACAGCGGCCGGCCTGCGGCGGTCGTCGCGCGCACGCGGTCGCGCTCGAGCCGGACGAGGTCGGGCGCCCCGTCGCCGTCGAGGTCGACGCGCACCTCGAGCGCGGGCGGCGCGGCCGGCGCCGCCGGCGCGGGCGGCGCGGCGGTAGCGGTCGCGCCGAGCAGCAGGAGGGCGAGAGGCAGCAGCGCGGCGGGGTGACGCATGGCGCCCGGCGTGGGCCCTCAGTCGGCGTCGGCCTCGGCGGCCGCCTTGGACGCTGCGGCGACGGCGGCGACGACGTTGCGGCTCGCCGCCTCCTTCGCCTTGGGCCGGACCGCCGCGATGGCGGCCTCGAGCTCGCCCTGGTCGAGGAACATGCCCTTGCACTTGGTGCAGTAGTCGATGTGGATGCGACCGAGGACGACCTCCTTGAGGTCGCCGGGGCACGCCGGGCAGTGCGCCTTCGACTCCGACGGCACCGGCGGCGGCCCGCCGGCCCCCTGGAGGAGGTCGTGCAGCGGCGTGAGCTCCGGCTCCGGCAGCACGGCCAGCTTCGCGACCTCGCCGTAGTCGAGCCACAGACCACCGCACTTGGGGCAGAGGTCGACCTCGATGTCGCCGATCATCGACTTGTCGAGGATGGAGGTGCACTTCACGCAGCACAGCATCTCGCTCATCGAGTCCCTCCGGGAGCCCGGATCCTAGCACACTGGGCCCGTGGCCCACATCTGATATACTGCGGCCCCAATGCCGGTTCCCCCCGACGGCTACGACATCCTCGAAGCGAAGCTCGGCCACCGCTTCGCCAACCGCCAGCTCCTCGAGATGGCGCTCACGCACAAGTCGTACCTCAACGAGAACCCGGCCATCGGGCGCGAGGACAACGAGCGGCTCGAGTTCCTCGGCGACGCCGTCATCGGCCTCACGGTCGGCCACCTGCTCATGGAGACGCAGCCGCTGCGCAGCGAGGGGGAGCTGTCGCGCGGCCGCGCCTCCATCGTCAACGAGCACGGCCTGGCCAGCGTCGCGGACGAGCTCGGGCTGGGCGAGTGGCTCTTCCTCGGCAAGGGCGAAGAGCAGACCGGCGGCCGCCGCAAGCCCTCGATCCTGGCCGACGCCTGCGAGGCGGTGATGGCCGCCATCTACCTCGACGGCGGCTACCAGGCGGCGTTCAAGGTGGTGCGCCAGCTCATCGAGCCGCGGCTGCGCGAGGCGCAGGACGCCGCCGCCACCGACTACAAGACGCGCCTCCAGGAGCGCGCCCAGGCGCGCCTGCACTGCACGCCCCGCTACACCGTCGTCGCGGAGAGCGGCCCCGATCACGACAAGGTCTTCGACGTCGCGCTGCTGCTGAACGGGCGCGAGTACGCGCGCGGCCAGGGCAAGAGCAAGAAGGAGGCGGAGCAGCGCGCCGCCGCCCTCGCGCTCGCCGCCCTCGATCTCGAGGACGGCGCGGCGCCGGGCACGTAGGGCGGGGCGGTCGCGGGCGCTGCGTGGCGGGGGAGCGGCTGCTGCGCGGGGGGGGAGCGCTACTTCGCGGGGGCCTTGACGGGGAGCGGTCCGGGGGCCTTGACCGGGAGCTGCCCCAGGGCCTTGAGCGACGGCGGCAGCGGGCCCGGGCCCTTCTCGAGGCCGCGGTGGTTGACCTTGACCGGCGCCCCGGGCATGCCCGGCGGCATGGGCGGCCGCGCGCCCGGGGCCGGGCCGGCCGCGGCGGACTTCTTGAAATCGTCGGGCTTCTTGAGGAAGCGCTCGGCGGTGTACTTCTTGATCACGTACACCTCGGGGGCGCCGACCTTCTGCACCGGGTAGTCCTGGTCCTTGAGCGGGCCGAAGGTGAGCGTGACGACGCTCTTGTCCTTGAGCCGGATCGTGACCGTCCCGGCGGGCTTCGCGAGGGATGCCCTCTGCGCGTCGTCGGCGAAGCTCGCGGCCTTGAGCGCCGTGAGGCCGCCGAGCAGGCTCTTCACCTTGCCCGCATCCACCGCGAGGTCGGCGGGCGCGGCCGCCTTCCAGTCGTCGACGCCGCTGCGCACGAGGTCGGTCTTGACGCCGCCGACGTCGATGGTGACGCCGGCGATCTGCTCGGGCTTGAGGTCGACGAGCGTCTTGTCGCGGAAGTCGATCGGCTTCTTGGTCAGCCGCTCGACGGAGTACTTCGAGATCAGGTACACCTGCTCGCGGTCGGGCGTCTTCACGTAGTACTGGTCGCCCTTGGCCTTGCCCACGAGCACGGTCTTCTGCACGCCGCCCTTGAGGTGGGCGACCGCGGTCGCCTGCGGCGCGTCGAGCCCGCTCTCGTCCGGCTTCACGCCGTCGGCGAAGTCGTACGCGCGCAGCGTCATCAGCGTGGTCATGATGCCCGCCGGGATCGAGTCGTCGAGCTTCTCGACGGCCACGCCGGCCGGCGTCGCGGCGACGCTCCACTTGTCGGGCTTGCCCGCCTCGCCCGGCTCGCGCTTGCA
>DASXVK010000815.1:0-5120 GCA_036504295.1 Polyangia bacterium | reverse complement strand
CAACGTGGCCGGCCCAGGGGGCCGCCCACTGCCGGCCGGCGCCCGCGGCGCGGGACCGGCGGCTCGGTGCGATGGACCGGGACGCTAGGCGGGCGGCGACTGCTTGGGCGAGAACGCGAGCGGGGCGCGCGGCGTGGGCGCCGCGGCCGGGGCGAAGGCGACGACGCCGACCGGCACGAGCGCCGGCGGCGCGAGCCGCGGGACCGGCGCGACGGTCGCGAGCGGCGTGTCGCACACCGTGCAGGCGACCTCACGGCCGAGGTGGTGCGGGTGCTCGTGCGCCAGGTGGCCCGCGAGGATCGCCACCAGGCCCACGGCGACGGCGATGACCGCGGCGCGCGGCACCCCCCGGGGCGCGCGGGACCGGCGGCCCCGGCGACCCGGGGCGCGGCGGTGCGACACGGCGGCCCCGGCGGCAGGCATGCTCGATCCGTTCCACGCGCGCGGGTTCTTGTCAAGGCGACGCCGCCGGGGCACCCGCCGGGGCGCGAGTGGTGAGGCCGGGGCGCGCCGCTTATAATGTCCCCCATGCCCCGCGCGCCCCGCCGCCGCCCTGCCCCGCCGCCCGCCTCGGGCCCGACGCCGGACGAGCGCGACGAGCGCGCGCTGGACGGACCGGCCGCCGCGCCCGCGGCCGAGCCCCTCGACGCGGAGCCGGTCGAGCCCGAGCTCGACGAGGTCGAGCCCGATCCGGGCGAGCTCGACGAGGCCACCCCCGAGCTCATCGACGTGCCGCTCGCCGCCGCCGACGACGAGGGCGGCGAGCCGCCCGAGGGCGACGGCGGCGACGGCGGCGGTGACGGCGGCGAGCGCGACGACGCCGAGGAGCACGTGCCGGCGACCCCGGCGCGCTCCCTCGTCCGCCACGATCCGCTGACCGCCTACATCAGCGAGATCCGGCGCTACCCCCTGCTCAGCCGCGAGGAGGAGCACGACCTCGCGGTGCGCTACATGCGCGAGGGGGACATGCACGCGGCTCGGCGGCTCGTCACCGCCAACCTGCGCCTCGTGGTCAAGATCTCCCACGAGTACCAGCGCGCCTACCGCAACCTGCTCGACCTCGTGCAGGAGGGCAACATCGGCCTCATGCAGGCGGTCAAGAAGTACGACCCGTACCGCGGGGTCAAGTTCTCGTCGTACGCCGCCTGGTGGATCCGCGCCTACATCCTCAAGTTCATCCTCAACAACTGGCGCCTGGTGAAGATCGGGACCACCCAGGCGCAGCGCAAGCTCTTCTTCAACCTGCGCAAGGAGAAGGAGAAGATCGAGCAGATGGGGTTCGAGGCCGGGCCCAAGCTGCTCGCCGAGCGGCTCGACGTCTCGGAGCAGGACGTGCGCGAGATGGAGCAGCGCCTCGGCTCCGTCGAGGTCTCGCTCGACGCGCCCCTCGGCCGCGACGACCCGGGCAGCCGCACCTTCCTCGACCTCGTGCAGGGCGACGCGAAGGCGCGGCCCGACGCGCAGGTCGAGGGCAGCGAGTTCAGCGGCCTGCTGCGCGCGAAGCTCGAGGCCTTCGCGCAGACGCTGCACGGCCGCGAGCAGACCATCTACCACGACCGGCTGCTCGCCGATCCGCCGCTCACGCTGCAGGAGATCGGCGAGCGCTACGGCATCTCCCGCGAGCGGGCGCGCCAGCTCGAGAAGCGCCTGCTCGACCGCCTGCGCGCCTATCTCAAGCGCGAGCTCGGCGACACCGTCGACGTCATGCTCGGCCGCGAGGAGTAGCGCGAGCGGCGCGGCCATGCCCGGGATCCTCTACGTCGTCGCGACGCCGATCGGCAACCTCGAGGACATCACGTACCGAGCCGTCCGCGTCCTCGGCGAGGTCGACCTCATCGCCGCCGAGGACACGCGGGCGGCGCAGGTGCTGCTCGACCGCTACGGCGTCCGCCGGCCGCTGCTCTCGTACTTCGAGGGCAACGAGACCGAGCGGGCCGCCGATCTCGTCGCGCGCCTGGGCGCGGGCGAGCACATCGCCGTCATCTCGCAGGCGGGCACGCCGGCGGTGTCCGACCCCGGCTACCGCGTGGTCGTCGCCGCGCTCGCCGCGGGCGTGCGGGTCGAAGTCATCCCCGGCCCCAGCGCCGCCGTCACCGCCCTCGTGGCCGCCGGGCTGCCGACCGACCGCTTCCTCTTCCTCGGCTTCCCGCCGCGCACCGAGGCGCGCCGCCGCGAGCTCTTCGCCGGCGTGCGCACGCTCGAGGCGACCCTCGTGCTCTACGAGGCGCCGGGCCGGGTGGGCGAGACGCTCGCCGACCTCGCGGCCGCGCTCGGCCCGCGTCCGGCGGCGGTCGCGCGCGAGCTGACGAAGCTGTACGAGGAGGTCGTGCGCGGGACGCTCCCCGAGCTGCACGCCCGCTACGCCGCGACGCCGCCGCGGGGCGAGGTCACGCTCGTCGTCGCCGGCGCGCCCGCGGGCGCGGCGCTCGAGGCGGAGGTCGATCTCACGGCGGAGCTGCGCGCCGCGGTCGCGGCCGGCCGCCCGCTGCGCGAGGTCGCGGCCGAGCTCGCCCTGCGCACGGGCAAGTCGCGGCACGCGATCTACCAGCTCGGGGTGGCGCTGAAGAAGGGGTGAGGGGAGTTCCCGGCTAGCAGGCTGCGGGGAAATGCAACACGAAGACGCGGAGGCACGGAGGATGATTCTGGATATTCAAGACCTTACTCCGTGTCACCGTGCCTCCGTGTTGCATCTCCCTGCACGCTCTTAGAACACGACCATGCCCTGCAGGAAGAGCGAGTAGATCGCGGTCTCGTCGACGACGTAGCGGCGGCCGACGAAGTCGATGAGCGGGCGGTGGATCGGGTTGACCTCGGCCTCGGCGGCGGCGCCGTGCTGGTCGACCTGGCCGCTGGCGTTCACGTCCTTGCCGGCGTCGGCGAAGGTGATGAAGTGCTTCTGGGCGCCGGCCACGCCGAAGGCGCCGCGGAACTTCATGTAGCGGCCGACGCGGACGTTGAGGCCGAGCTGCCCGCCGTAGCTGAAGAAGTTCTCGATGTCGGTGACGCCGGGGTAGGCGGTCGTGCCGGGGGGGCCGCCCCGCATGAGCGACTGGCCGGCGCCGCCCGAGGGCTCGGGCTGCGGGTCGAGGGCGGGTGAGCCGGAGAGCATCTCCCAGATCTCGCTGTAGCCGCGGCCCTGGAAGTGCGCCTCGATGTAGCCGCGCACGTCGATGCTGATGCGCTGGTGCTGCTGCGCGTTCTCCCACGGGATCGCCTCGAAGCCGAAGTAGCTGCCGGCGCGCTGCTGCGGCCGCCAGTCCTTCTGCCCGGCGCGGTAGTTCTGAAACTGCGAGTCGTCGCGGACGTAGAGCGGGTAGAGCCAGTAGTACGAGGCGTAGGGCTCGACCACGGTCCAGCGCTTCGAGATCGTGGTGCCGAGCTGGACCCAGTGCACGCCGTCGTTGACCGAGGTGTTGGCGCCCGGGACCGCGCGGTCGAACCGCATGGGCGTGCCGAGGGCGAAGCGCAGCTCGGCGGAGAGGACCCAGGTCGGCTTCGTGTCGTCCTTGCGCTGGTTGAGCACTGCCCAGTCGAGGCCAATGTTGAGCGACTCGAGGCCGTAGCGCTTGGGCCCGCGGAACACGGTCGGGTCACCGGCCGCGAACATCGCGCCGCCGTTCTGGGCGTCGAAGCCGTGGGGCGTATCCTTCGCCCCGAACTGGCCCGGGACGATGCCGTCGCGCAGGGTGGAGGAGTTCTGCTCGTTGACGCAGTTCGGCGCCTCGGTCGAGCCGGCGGGGATCTGATCCGGGTAGACGCAGCTCGAGCCGAGGCCCTGGTCGAAGGAGAGCGTGCGCGTGTCCGAGACGACGATCGGCGCCTCGACGTGCAGCGCCATGTCCCACAGGATGCCGACCTCGCCGCGCAGGCGGATCGCGTGGCGGTCCCGCGCATAGCGCAGGTCCTTGAACGTGCCGATCCCGCCGGTCGTGGAGGCGAGCTCCCACTCCCGCTTGATGGCGGCGCGCTTGGCCGTGTACTCGTAGGCGATGCTGAAGAAGGCCTCGACCGGCTTGTCCTCTTCGAGGGCGGTCGCGACCTGCGTGACGTCGGCCGCGTGGGCCGAAGCCGAGACGAGGAGGAGGCAGGCGGCGACGCCCGCGATCGACGGCCAGCGGCCGCGGCACGACGACGAGGGCACCATGGCCCTCGCAGGCTAACAGGGGCGTGGAAGGAGTGTCAAGGAGCTTGGCGACGGCGCTCGCGGCGCCGAGGCCGCGGCACGGGGGGAGCTACGCCTGGATGGAGCCGTTGGTCGTGGGGCGGCTGCCGCGCTTGGCCTTGGTCTTGCCGTTCACCACCACGACCGCGCTGTGGCCGTTGCCCTTGAGGGCGGCCTCGGCGAGCGCGTCCTTCTTGGGCGTGAGCTCCCAGGTGAACTCCTTCTCCATGCGGCCGAAGTGGCCGTACGCCGCCGTCATCTTGTAGATGGGGCGCAGGAGGTCGAGCTCACGGATGAGGGCGCCCGGGCGCGCGTCGAAGTGCTGGCGCACGAGCTTGGCGAGCAGCTCGTCGGCGATGACGCCGGTGCCGAAGGTGTTGACGAGGAGCGAGACCGGCTCGGCGACGCCGATGGCGTAGGCGAGCTGGACCTCGGCGCGGCGGGCGAGCTTGGCGGCGACGAGGTTCTTGGCGATGAAGCGCGCGTAGTAGCAGGCCGAGCGGTCGACCTTCGACGGGTCCTTGCCCGAGAAGGCGCCGCCGCCGTGGCGGCCGAAGCCGCCGTAGGTGTCGACGATGATCTTGCGGCCCGTCAGGCCCGAGTCACCCATCGGCCCGCCGACGACGAAGCGGCCGGTCGGGTTGATGAGGAACTTGCACTTGGGGGCGAAGAGGCCGGCCGGGATGACCTTGCGCACGACCTCCTCGATGATGGCGTCGCGCAGGGCCTTGTGCTTGACGTCGGGCGAGTGCTGGGTCGAGACGACGACGTTCTCGACCGCGACCGGCTGGTCGTTCTCGTAGCGGACCGAGACCTGGCTCTTGCCGTCGGGGCGGACGAAGGGGAGGATGCCCTTCTTGCGCACCTCGGCCAGACGGCGGCACAGCTTGTGCGCGAGCGTGATCGGGAGCGGCATCAGCTCCTTGGTCTCGTCGCAGGCGTAGCCGAACATCATCCC
>DASXVK010000814.1:0-7463 GCA_036504295.1 Polyangia bacterium | reverse complement strand
CCCCCCCTTGTGGCCACGGCGCGCGCCCCCGGCGCGCGAGTCCCGCTACGCCGCCACCCGCATGCGGCGCCGCAGGTAGCTGCGGGCGCGGTACGCGCGCGTCTTCACCGTGGCGACGTTCAGACCGAGCTTCTTGGCGATCTCCTCCTCCGAGTAGCCGTCGACGAAGCGGAGACAGAAGACGTTGGCGTACTTCTCGCCCAGCTTGTCGAGGCTGCGCTGCGCCCGCTTGAGCGCCTCGGTGGTCGCCGAGACCTCCTCGGGCGACGGCCGGCCGTCGCTGGTGTCGGTAGCCCCGGTCTCGTCGCCGGAGCTCGAGATGATGACGGGGACGCGGCGCCGCTTGCGCAGGTGCATCAGGGCGGTGGTCGCGGCGATGCGGTAGAGCCACGTCGTGAAGCGCGAGTCGCCCCGGAAGCTGGCCCGATACCGGTAGGCGAGCAGCAGCGCCTCCTGGGTGACGTCGCGGGCGTCCTCCTCGTCCTTGACGTACTTCAGCGCCACCCCGTAGACGAACTCCCGCTCCCGATCCGTGAAGCGAACCTGATTCAGGCCCTCGGCTGCAACGTTCGTACGCATCGTCACGTGTCCCTCGCTCCCACCCGACTGTCCATGCTGCTGAGCAAAGAGCGGGCCAGCCCAGGACGGCCGCGTCCACGCGGGTTTACGCGACTGTCGCGCGCGAGCTGTCCAAATCCTTGGACACAGAGGCGAACACGCGAGACACGCGCGCCTTGACGCCGGGCCGTTGTGGTACTCTGCGCCGGATTCCGCCGGTCAGCGCCGCCCGGCTCGCCAAGGAGCAGGTCACATGCCCGCGTGTCGCCCCCTCTCCCACGTGGTCCCCGTAGCTCTCCTCATCCTCGCTGCCGCCCTGCTCGGCGGGAGCTGCGCCTCGGAGCGGGCATCGATCAACCGCGTCCAGGCGAACGGGCTCAAGAAGGAGTTCTTCGTCGGCACGCCGGTCCTCGATCCGCAGACTGGCACGCAGCAGCTCGACGCGAACGGGGTGCCCATGCGGAGCGCGCCCGAGTTCTACATGCGCACGACCGTCGTCGATGCCGCCACGGGCGCGGGCAACGACGGGCTCTTCACCAGCTCCGACTCGCAGCCCACCTCGCGCGTCCGCTTCGAGATCACCGAGAAGATGCTGCTCGCGCGGCTCACCTACGAGCTGGTGCAGGACACCGACTACAAGGGCGCGCGGCGCACGCCCGACGGGCAGATCGTCGCCTCGTTCGCCATCGAGAAGCACTTCGACGTCAAGCGCGACTACAACCCGACCACCGGCGAGCCCCTCAACGTCCTCGTCGAGAACGACAGCGACCGCCCGTGGTTCGAGCGCGAGTACTTCCGCGTGGACTGGTCGAAGAACCTCGTCACCGACGCCTACGACCTCGACGCCCTGTCGGGGCTCAACATCTGGTACGGCGTCAAGTTCGACCCGATCGGCTACTACATCAGCGACCCCAATCACCCCGACCACCCGGTGTTCGACGACCAGACCCACTACTTCGACATCACCACCAAGGCCTTCGCCGCGCCGCAGGTGATCCACGACCCCGAGTGGGGCGACTTCCCGGCATGCTGGCTCTACGGCCCGTTCCCGATGGAGAACTGCAACCCGAGCGAGGTCACGCTGCGCCACTCCTTCCTCAAGGTGGTCGACCACGACTACGAGCCCGCCGACTGGGACGGCACGCGCATGGACGTCTTCGGCTGGTTCACGGCGGACCGCTTCGGGTACGACCGCCGCTACGGCGTCACCGACGACAAGTGGCACCGCTTCGCCACCCGCTGGAACCTCTACGAGCAGTCCCACGCGGACCCGCTGGTCGCCTGCAACACGCCCGAGACCACGCCGGTCGGCGCGAGCCCGCACCGCGACGAGGACGGCAACGGCACCGAGGACGAGTGCGAGGCCGTGGGCCGCGGCTCCCGCTGCGACGAGTTCCGCGGCGAGTGCACGCTCCCGCTCCGCGACCGGAAGATCCGCACCATCCCCTGGCACGTGAACGCCGGCTTCCCCGAGGAGCTGTTCGAGGGCACCAAGGCGGCCCTCGACGGCTGGAGCGAGGCCATCCGCGTCGCCCTCGTGGCCGGGCGCCTGAGCGAGTGCCGCCGCACCGGCGAGGCCGAGTGCGAGGCGCAGCTCGGCTGGCCGGTGCCGTGGGCGGACAACTTCAGCCCGCCCGTGGGCGACGCCACCGCGGCCGACGTGCCGAAGGTGTTCGTGCTGTGCCACAACCCGGTCGACCCGACCAAGGGCGACGACGAGAAGCTGTGCGGCAAGGCCGGCTCCCGGGCCCGCCTCGGCGACCTGCGCTACAACTTCGTCAACCTCGTCAACGAGCCGCAGCAGACCTCGCCCTGGGGCATCATGATGGACGCCGAGGATCCGCTCACCGGCGAGAAGATCTCGGGCAGCGTGAACCAGTGGGGCGCCGTCCTCGACCGCGCCGCCTCGAGCCTCGTCGACATCGTCGGCCTGCTCGACGGCGAGATCGACCCGACGCAGTTCCTCAAGGGCAAGAATGTCTCGGAGTGGGTCGCGGCCAACCGGCCGGGCGGCCCGGCCGAGCGCGGGATGCCGATGAGCGCCGCCGAGACCGCGTCGCGGCGCGCCGCCTTCGACCCGCAGGTCCTGGCGCCGTACCTCGCCGGGATCGGCACCCCCCAGACCACCGGCAAGAAGGTCCCGCCGGCGGTCCGCCACCGCCAGCGCGCCCAGGCGCTGCAGGCCTCCGGCCGCCTCGGGCCCGGCAACAACGACCTCACCGACCGGCTGCGCCGGCTGCGCCAGACCGCCCTCGAGTCGAAGATGGTCACGCCCGACCAGGCCCAGGCCGCGGGCTTCGATCCCACGACGCCGCCGTCGGCCGACGCGATCAAGCAGGCCTCGCCGTTCGGCCGCATGAACCCCGTGTTCCGCCGCGCCGACGCCCGCAACCAGCGCCTCGCGCGGGCCGGGCGCCACAGCTGCCGGCTCGAGGCGGCCGAACCGGACAACCTCCTCGGCATGGCGCGCGAGATCGCGCGGCTCTTCCCGGCCCCCGATCCCTCGGACGCGGCCGCGGTGAACGCGCACCGGCAGCAGGTGTGGCTGTGGGCGCGGCAGCAGTACAGCCAGGGCGTCTTCGCCCACGAGATGGGCCACTCGATGGGGCTGCGGCACAACTTCGCCGCCACCTTCGACGCCCTCTCCTACCGCCCGCAGTACTGGCAGCTCCGCACCAAGGACGGCAGCCTCACCGAGGACTGCGCCGAGGGCACCGTCGACGGGAGCAACTGCGTGGGCCCGCGCTGGCGCGATCCCCTGACCAGCGAGGAGATCGACAACAGCATCGGCCGGTACGCCACCTCGAGCGTGATGGACTACCCGGGCGACCAGAACCACGACACGCTGCTCCAGGGCAAGTACGACCGGGCGGCGATGCGCATGGGGTACGGCGGCGTCGTCGACGTGTGGGACGGCCCGAGCGTCAGGGGCACGGGCACCTCCAAGTCCACCGCGTACAAGCTCACCGCCTTCACGTCGAACCCGGGGCTCTTCGGCGTCTACTACTTCCCGCCGACGAACCCGCAGAACGACTACCTCTTCATCCACTACAGCCAGTACCAGAAGGAGTTCGGCCTCATCCGGGACTGCCAGCCCTCGAGCGACCCCAACGCGGTGCGCGGCACGAAGTGCGCCGAAGCGCCGCTCGACGTCGTCGACTACCGCGACATGCAGGACTTCGCCTCGGACCCGGACTACGCCGCCTTCTCCTGGGGCGTGAACCCCCGGGCGGTGGACCCGCAGGGCCGCGTGCGCCGCGGCTACCTCTTCTCGTCGGACGAGTTCGCGGACACCGGCAACGTCCCGTCGTTCACCTACGACGCCGGCGCCGACGCCTACGAGCAGATCCGCTTCCTCGAGAGCGCCTACGAGAACCGCTACATCCTCGACGGCTTCCGCCGCAACCGCGTCCAGTTCACGTCGTGGGACACGGTGGCGCGCATCCAGTCGCACTACCTCGACACGATCCAGATGATCAGCAAGAGCTGGGCGTTCGGCGCCATCCTCGACGGCGACCCGACCCAGCCCTCGGCGGCCCTCCTCGCCGACGGCCACTACGGGCCGCTCGCGATGGGCGCGACCGTGGCCCTCGACCTCTACGCCCGCATCCTGACGCGGCCCGACCCGGGGTACTTCTGCCCCGCCGGCGTCTGCGGCGGCATTCAGCCGTTCGGCGTCGACGACCCGGTGTACGTGGCCGACTCGGCGCCGCTGCCCGACGTCTACCTGTACGACTTCAGCGTCCCGATCGGCACCGGTCGCTACGTCTACAACGACTACGACTACTCCCAGGGCTACTGGTGGAGCGACTACCAGACCCAGGTCGGGTCGTACTACGAGAAGATCTGGGCGACGTACTACCTCACCGAGGCGTTCGACTTCTTCGTCTCGAACTCGCGGGAGGACTTTACGGACGGCCGCTACAAGAACGTGAACTTCGCGACCGTCTACCCGGAGCAGATCCGCCGGCTCTTCTCGAGCATCTACACCGGCGACGTGCCGACCTACGCGCCGTGGACCGCGGTGCCCGCCAACCCGCAGGACACGCCGCCGGCGCAGCTCACCTACCCGGACTGGCACTCGGTGACGCCGCCCGGCGCGCGCCCCGCCGGCACGCTCCTCGCGGACCCCGACTACTCCTGGAACGAGCAGCTCTACGCCATGGTGTGGGGCGCCATGTTCTTCCCCACGAACTGGTCACAGAGCTGGATCAACGACGCCCGTATCACGGTGCTCGCCGCCGACCAGGCGGGGTGGCCAGCCGCCGAGACCTACACCTACTACGACCCGCCGAGCGGGATGACGTACCGCGCGCACGCCATCGGCACGGAGCCCGTCATGGACCAGGTGCGCCAGCGGGGCACCGGCGCGCGCATGCTCGAATGGGCGAACCGCCTGCTGGCGATCGCCTACATCGTGCAGCGCGACACGAACGGCAACCCCGTCCTGGACGCCGGCGGCGCCCCGATCCTGGTCCCCGACGCGGCCGGCCGCGCGCAGAAGGACCCCGCGCACCCGGGCGCCGGCGCCGCCCTCCAGAAGTACGTCGACACCATCGACATCATGCGGCAGCTCACGGCCGAGTTCGGCCGCGCCCTCGACGGCAGCGACATGCCCCAGCCGTAAGGGAAGGCGCCAGAAAGAAGCCGGGCGCCGACGGCTCGAGACCGCCGGCGCCCGGGTATGTGGTATGTGCTCCACTCTTCAGCGCCCATCCTCGTCGGCGATGAGGCGGATGAGGTAGCTCCGCCGCTCATCCCGCTCCATCTCCGTCGCGAGGTCCACGATCTCCTCCGGCACGCCCTGGCTGAGGGCCATGCTGAAAAGGGCCTCCTCGTCGAGGCTGTCGAACGCCTCGACGGGCTGCTCGGGGTCGTACTCCTCGTTGCGCACTCGATCTCTCACGCTTGCTCCGCCGCGGGCTTCTTCCCCGGGCTACTGCAGATTCACGACCACGCGCGGGTGGCGCAGCAGGTCGCGCAGGCGCCCGGGCACCCGCTCCACGTCCTCCCACTCGCGAAAGGGGCCACGCTGGGCATGGGAGCTGACGAGGCCGGCAGCCCGTTCGGGGCCAGCTCCGGTCGTCTGCGCCAGCTCCGCCTTGCCGGCCACGTTGAGATTGGTGTGGCGATGTTGCTCCGCCATGCGGTCTTGGTAACGACACCGGGGGCGTTTTCAACCCCGGCCGGAGCAGCGGAGCGCGCGCGGGGTCAGCGCCCGGGCCGTCCGGCCGCCCGCCGGGCCGGGCCGCGGCGATGGTACACCAGACGCAAGCGGGTTGACCGCGGCGCGACCTTCGCCGGCGCCGGCTCCGCCGCCGGCGGGGGCGCCGGCTCCTCGCCCTCCGGGGCGTCCTCGACCAATCTCTGGCACCCACACCACCCCATCTGCAGCGGTCCGCTGATCGGCAGCAGCATGGTCTCTCCTCCTCCCGTGGCGAGCTTTGATGCGCTCACCCCATCGGAGGCTCCCGGCGGGCGCAGGGCAATACGCCACGGACGCCGGCCGCGGGCGGCCGTGCCTCAGTCCCCGACGAAGTACAGCGCCGCCACGCGGTCCATCGTGGCCGGGGTGAGCGGGGGGAGCTCGCCGGTGAAGCGCTGGATGTCCCGCAGCTGCTGCACGAGGTCGCGCGGGTGGCAGGCCCGCAGGGGGCGCCGCCGCGCGCGGTAGTGCGCCGCCAGCAGGTGATCCACGGCCGCCTCGTCGTAGGCGATGCCGTGCGCCGCGCACTCGCGGCGGAAGATCTGCTTGAACGCCCGCTCGGTGGGGTCGGCGACCGCCACCTTGTAGCGGATCCGCCGCAAGAACGCTTCGTCGGCGAGCGCGCGCGGGTCCAGGTTGGTCGAGAAGACGACGAGGCAGTCGAACGGCACGCGGGCCTTGTGCCCCGAGCGGAAGGTCAGGAAATCGAGCTGGTTCTCGAGCGCCTGGGTCCAGCGGTTCAGCAGCGCCGCCGGGTCGCAGCGCTGGCGGCCGAAATCGTCGATGAAGAGCACCCCCGAGGTCGCCTTCACCTGGAACGGCGCCTCGTAGTAGGTCACGTGGGGGCTCGCCACCACCTCGAGCATGTCCAGGGTCAGCTCGCCGCCGGCGCTCACCGCCGGGCGGCGGCTGTACACCCAGCGCCGGTCGTGGCGCGCGGCGGTGGGCTCCTCGGCCTCCGCGCCCTCCGGGCTGTGATAGGCCGGGTCGTAGACGCGCACGATCTCGTTGTCGATCAGGACCGCGTAGGGGACGAAGACGCGGCCGCGCAGCCCGCGAATGATGCGCTCGGCGATGGCCGTCTTGCCGTTGCCGGGCGCGCCGTAGAGGAAGAGCGACCGCGCCGCGATGATGGCCGGGCCGAGCAGCTGGAGCATCTCGGGCTCGAGGACGAGGTCGCCGAACGCGCGCTCCAGGGCGTCGGCGGTCAGGGCGAGATCGCCCAGCCGCTGCAGCTCCACCTGGCGGCAGAAGTGGGCGAAGGGCACCGGCGCCGGCCCGCGGTAGTTGTCGCGGGCGAGGATCTCGGTGACCACCTTGTGCCCGCGCTCGGTGACGCCGTAGCGGAGCTTCGCCCCGCCGAACGCGCCGCTGCCGCCGCGGGTCGTCACCAGCTCCTGCTGCTTGAGCCAGTCGAGCAGGGCGGTGACGATCCGGTAGTCGAGGCGCAGGTTGTCGGCCAGCTCGATCGCCTCGAGCGCGCCGCCGAAGTAGACGTGCTTGAGGCAGAGCTCGTTGAGGAACGACTCGCTCAGCCCGGTGTCGGCGACGCGCTGCGGCTCGGGCGGCGCCGGCACGTCCGGCGCCCCGGGCTCGGTCGTGTCGCACGGCGGCTCCGCGGCGGGCGGGGTGACGATGACGGCGGGGATCTGGACGGTGTCGCGCGGCTCGGTCATGGCGGTCCTCGAGGATAGCAGCA
>DASXVK010000813.1:0-18002 GCA_036504295.1 Polyangia bacterium | reverse complement strand
GCAGTCGGTGCCGAGGTCCGCGGGCGGCGCGGGGCCGAGCGCGGGCACGGCCGCGGGCACGAGGACGATCGCCGGCGTCTTCCCCCGCCGCGGGAAGGCCACCAAGCGGCCGCCCCCCGGCGCGCCCGCGATCGCGACGTGCGTGATGTCGGCGCCGTCGCGGGCGAGGCCCGTGCGGCCGCGGCGGCCGTCGAGCGCCAGGCGCTCGAGCACGAGCCGGCCCGCGTCGACGTAGGCGGCGAGCAGATCGTCCCAAGCGGCGTCGAGCTCGATCCCGAAGAGCGGCTCGTCGAACGGGCGCGGGGCGCCGCGCGGCGCGTCCCGGCCGTCGAGGTCGTGGACGCGGTTGCCGGCGACGACCCGCACGCCCTCCCCGCGCGGCGCCAGCAGCGCCGCCAGCGGGCCCTCGAGCGCGGTGCTGTGGGCTCCCGACGACCGTGCCGTCCGCCGCGCCGCAGCTCAGCATGCCGCGCGGCGTCGCCGTGACCCCGGCGGGGAGCATCTTCCTCGAGGCCGACGGCATGATCGCGGTGCTCGTCCCGTAGGAAGCCCCACCCCCGCTGGAATTGGCGACTGACGGCGCTCGTTCGCCGACGGCCGCGATCGGTGCGCGAGAAGCTCCCTGCTCGCGGTGGTCCTCGCCTCGATCTCCGTCGAGAGCACGACGGCTGATTGCGAGCAACGTTGAGGACGACCGCGCCATCTAGGCAGTGACGGGGGGCAGAGGACGAGAGAGGTTGAGATGAAGGCACACAAGTCACTGGCGCTGGCGGGAACCCTGCTCCTCGTCGGCGTGCTCGGTTCGGTCGGGTCCGCACAGCAGGGTACCTGGTACAGCGCTCAGCAGGTGCTCTCCCGGCTCGATCGCATCCACCGGATGGGGATCGACCTCGGCACCGTGGCGCAGAAGAACGCCTCGTCGCCGGACGTGAAGGCCTTTGCCCAGGAGCTGGTGAAGTTCCATCAGGCGGGCGATGCGCGCATCAAGGCGATCGCGAAGCAGGAGTCCGTGACCCTGGTGGAGCCGATGCCGGTGAACGATCAGGACCGGCAGAACATGTCGACCCAAAACTCGATCGTGAATGACCTGCGCACCCTCAAGGGGGCGCAGTTCGATCACGCCTACCTGACGGCCGTGGCCCAGAGTCGCGACAACCACATTCCCGTGCTGCAGCAGATCCTGCCCCAGGTCGAGGATCAGCAGGCGAAGGCGCAGATGAGCCAGACCATCACGCAGCTCCAGCAGCAGCGTGACACCGCGCGCAAGCTGCTCGCCAAGGAGTTCCCGAGCGGTCAGTAGCGCGTTTCGCGCCCGTCCCCGGCGGCCCGCGTGAGCGCGACCGACGGGGACGGCGCCGGACGCTCTGGCGCGACGGCGCGCGCGGGCCGCCCCGGCGACGGCTGGCGGCGGCCAACGGAGGCACGGCATGGCGACGACGGCGGAGAGGAAGCGACTCGACGAGTCCGCGCCGGGAGGCAATCCCTGGCGCACGTGGGGACCCTACCTGAGCGAGCGTCAGTGGGGCACGGTACGGGAGGATTACAGCGATTCGGGCGATGCGTGGAGCTACTTCCCCCACGAGCAGGCCCGCGCGCGCGCCTATCGCTGGGGGGAGGACGGCCTGGGCGGCATCTCCGACGACAAGCAGCGCCTCTGCTTCGCGCTCGCGCTGTGGAACGGCAAGGATCCGATCCTCAAGGAGCGCGCCTTCGGGCTCACCAATGGGGAGGGCAATCACGGCGAGGACGTGAAGGAGTACTACTTCTATCTCGATAACACGCCCACTCACTCCTACATGAAGTATCTCTACAAGTACCCCCAGGCCGAGTACCCCTACTTCGATCTGGTGAAGGTGAGCCGCGAGCGGAACCGCGGCGATTTCGAGTACGAGCTCCTCGACACGGGTATCTTCGCGGGCAACAAGTACTTCGACGTCTTCGTCGAGTATGCCAAGGCGGCGCCCGAGGACCTCTGCATCAAGATCACCGTCCACAATCGGGGCCCCGAGGCGGCGCCGCTGGATGTCCTGCCCACCCTGTGGTTCCGCAACACCTGGGGCGAGCAAGCCGATGCGCGGCGGCCGAGCGCGCGGCGCGTGGACGCCGGCCGCGGCGTGGCCGTGATCGAGGCCTCCCACCCCGAGCTGGGCCAGCGGTTCCTCTACTGCGAGGGCGACGCGCCGCTGCTCTTCACCGAGAACGAGACCAACAACGAGCGCATCTTCGGCAAGCCCAACCGCACCCGCTACGTCAAGGACGGGATCGACGCCTACGTCGTGCGCCGGCGGAAGGACACGGTGAACCCCGCCCAGACGGGCACCAAGGCGGCGCCCCACTATCAGCTCAAGGTGGGCGCGGGCGAGAGCGCGACCATCCGGCTCCGCCTCACCACCGCCGCGCCCAACACCGTGGCGAAGGCCACGAGCGGCGGCCCCTTCGGCGCGTCCTTCGAGCAGGTGGTCCAGGCGCGCGTGCACGACGCCGACGAGTTCTACCGCTCGATCACGCCGCCTTCGGTGCAGGGCGACAAGGCGCAGGTGATGCGCCAGGCGCTCGCGGGCATGCTGTGGAGCAAGCAGTACTACGGCTACGACCTCACCAAGTGGCTCGGCGAGCACGGCGTGGACCCGATCTCGGCGACGTCGCGCGTCTCCCGTAATCAGGAGTGGTTTCACATGGTCAATGACCATGTGATCTCGATGCCGGACAAGTGGGAGTACCCCTGGTACGCGGCCTGGGATCTCGCCTTCCACACCATCGCCCTCGCCCCGGTGGACATGGCGTTCGCGAAGGGGCAGATCGACCTGATGCTGAGCGAGCTCTACCTGCACCCCAACGGGCAGGTGCCCGCCTACGAGTGGAACTTCAGCGACGTCAACCCGCCCGTGCTCGCCTGGGCGTCCGTGTTCCTCACGAACCTCCAGCGCATGTACACCGGCACCACGGACCGGCCGTTCCTCGAGCGCACCTTCGGCAAGCTGCTGACGAACTTCACCTGGTGGGTGAACCGCAAGGACAGCCAGGGCAAGGGCGTCTTCGAGGGCGGGTTCCTTGGGCTGGACAACATCGGCGTCTTCGACCGCAGCGCCCGCCTGCCCACGGGCGGGCAGCTCGAGCAGGCGGACGGGACCGCGTGGATGGCGTTCTTCTGCCAGGGCATGCTCCAGATCGCCGCGGAGCTGGCCACCGAGGACCCGACCTACGAGACGCTGGCCATGAAGTTCATCGATCACTTCTACTGGATCGCGGCGTCGATGAACCGGATGGGTGAGCAGGGGCTCTGGGACGAGGAGGACGGCTTCTACTACGACGTGCTCCGGCTGCCCGGCGGCCGCGCGGTGCCGCTGAAGGTGCGCTCGATGGTGGGGCTGCTGCCCCTGTGCGCCACGACCATCGTCGAGAAGCGCATGCGGGAGCGGGTGCCGAATCTCGTCGCGCACGCGCGCTGGCGGGCCGAGCACAATCCCCGCGTCATACAGGCCATGCATGCCACCGGCCCGGGCCATCTCGGGGTCGCCGACCGCGGCGTCCTCGCGCTGGTCAACGAGCAGCGGCTGCGGCGGATCCTGACCCGGATGCTCGACGAGCGCGAGTTCCTGAGCCCGTACGGCATCCGGTCGATCTCGCGCTATCACGCGGACCACCCGTACAGCTACTGGGTCGACAGCCAGGAGTACAAGGTCTCGTACCTGCCGGCCGAGTCCGACTCCGGCATGTTCGGCGGCAACTCGAACTGGCGCGGCCCGATCTGGATGCCCGTGAACGCGCTCATCGTCCGCGGCCTGCTGCAGTACTACCTCTACTACGGCGACAAGTTCACGATCGAGTGCCCCACGGGCTCGGGGCACCGCATGAACCTCTTCGAGGTCAGCAAGGAGATCGCCTCCCGCCTCACGCGCATCTTCCTGCGCGACGAGCACGGCAAACGCCCCGTGTACGGCGGGATCGAGCCGTTCCAGAAGGACGAGCACTGGCGTGACCACATCCTCTTCTACGAGTACTTCCACGGGGACAACGGCGCGGGCCTCGGGGCGAGCCACCAGACGGGGTGGACCGGGCTCGTCGCGACCCTCATCCAGCTCTTCGGCACGATGGATCCGCAGAAGTTCCTCGCGGCCGGGATGACCTGAGCGCCCGGCGCCGGACGCGGCCACGTGACGCGCAGCTCGGCACGTGTCCTGCTCGGGGCGGTGGTGCTGCTCGCCACCGCCACCGCGCACGGGCAGGACCTGGGTCATCGCCTCCATGGCACGCTGGGGATCGATGCCGGGCGGGTGAGCGAGCCGGGGCTGTACGTCATCGACAAGTTCGTCCTCTACAGCTCCACCCAGGTCCGCGACCAGCAGGGCCACGCCATCCCCGGGCACTTCGACCTCCGCGGGGTGGCCGACGCGATCGGGCTCGGGATCACCCTGAAGCTGGACGTGATCGGCGCCTACTACAGCGCCGCGGCCGCGTACCCCTTCGTGTGGGTCAACCTCAAGAGCGACCGGCTCGCGGCGACCGTGGACCGCTCGGGCGTCGCCGACATCTCCGTCCAGCCGATCAAGCTGGGGTGGCGGACCGGGCGCCTCGACGTCGTCACCGCGTACAGCCTCCTCGTGCCGACCAGCCGCGCCGGCGTCGTCGGCTCGCCGCTGGCGCGCACCCAGCTCACGCATGAGCTCGACCTCGGTGGGACGGTCTTCTTCGACCGCGCGCGGCGCTGGCGGCTCTCGGCCCTCGCGAGCTACTTCCTCAACCAGTCCAAGTGGGACGTCGATGCCACGCGGGGCGACCTCATCGCCGTGCAGGGGGGCGCCGCGGTGCGCCTGTGGCGCGTCCTGGACCTCGGGATCGCGGGCTACGGGGCGTGGCAGGTCCGCGACCATCGGGGCGCCGACGTCCCGCCGGAGCTGAAGGGCATCCGCGAGCGCTCGTACGGGCTGGGTCCGGAGATCGCCGTCTTCATCCCCGTCCTGCGTCTGAGGATCGACGCCCGCTACGAGCGCGAGTTCCTGATCGAGGCCCGGCCCGAGGGGCAGATCGTGGTCGTCACCGCGAGCTTCATCGCCTGGCGGCCGCGCACGAAGAGATGACACATCCAGGAGGTTCGAGTGAAGCATCCACTGCTGTATCAGCTCAACACGCGCGTCTTGCTCGGGGAGCTCGGCGCGGCGCGGGGCCGCCCGGCCACGCTCGACGACGTCCCCGACGCCTTCCTCGACGAGGTGGCCGCCCGGGGCTTCGAGTGGGTGTGGCCGCTCGGCATGTGGCAGACCGGCCCCCTGAGCCGCCAGGTGTCCCGGACGCGCCCCGAGAACGTCGAGGAGTGCCGGGCGGTGCTGCCCGACCTGCGCCCTGACGATATCTGCGGCTCACCCTTCGCCATCCAGTCCTACACGGCGCACGAGGACTTCGGCGGCGACGCGGCCCTGGCGCGGCTGCGCAGCCGCCTGGCCCGGCGGGGCCAGCGCCTGCTGCTGGATTTCGTCATCAACCACACCGGTCTCGATCACGCGTGGATCGAGAGCCACCCGGAGTACTTCGTCGCCGGCACCGAGGACGACCTGGCCCGCCAGCCGCACAACTACATCCGTCTGCGCGCGCGCGGACGCGAGATCATCCTCGCGCACGGACGCGATCCCTACTTCCCGGGCTGGACCGACACGGTCCAGCTCAACTACTGCCACGCCGGCTGCCGCGCCGCGATGGAGGACGAGCTCCGGCGGGTGGCCGCCCGCTGCGACGGCGTGCGCTGCGACATGGCGATGCTCGTGCTGCCCGAGGTGTTCCAGCGGACCTGGGGGGACAAGGTCCAGCCGCGCGACGGGACGCCGGCGGTCACCACCTCGTTCTGGCGCGAGGTGATCGGCCGCATGCGGCGCGACGGGCAGCCGTTCGTCCTCGCCGCCGAGGTCTACTGGGATCTCGAGTGGGAGATGCAGCAACAGGGGTTCGACTTCACCTACGACAAGCGGCTCTACGACCGCCTGCGCGCCGGCGCCGCGGGCCCGGTGCGCGGGCACCTCGGCGCGGCCATGGATTACCAGGATCGCTCGGTGCGCTTCCTCGAGAACCACGACGAGCCGCGCGCCGCGGCCACGTTCCCGCCGGGGGCGCACGAGGCGGCCGCGGTCGTGTCGTTCCTCGTCCCGGGCCTGCGGTTCTTCCACGAGGGTCAGCTCGACGGCCGCAAGGTCCACGTCTCCATGCACCTGGGGCGGCGGCCCCCGGAGCCGGTGGACCCGGCCATTCGCAACTTCTACGACCGCCTCCTCGCGGTGCTGCGCCGCCCCGAAGCGCACGCGGCGGAGTGGCGGCTCCTCGGCGTGCGCCCGGCCTGGGACGGCAATCCGACCTGGGATCAGTTCATCGCGACCGCCTGGGAGCCGCCGGGCCAGACGCGCCTGCTGGCCGCCGTCAACTACGGACCCACGCAGGGACAGGCCTACGTCGACCTCGGGCCCGAAGGTCCGGGCGGCGGGCGCTGGCTGCTGCGGGACCTCATGGGCGCGGCGCGCTACGTGCGCGACGGCAACGAGCTGCGCGAGCGCGGGCTCTATCTCGACCTGCCGGCCTGGGGCTACCACGTCTTCGAGCTGAGCCCGGCGTGAGGTGAGCAGCAATGCGGCAGACGATTCTCCACGTCGAGGACGACGAAGCCCTGAGGGAGGCGGTCAAGCTCAGCTTCCAGGACCTGGGCTTCGCCGGCGAGATCCTCGCCGCCACGACGCTGGCCGGGGCGCGCGCGACGCTGGCGCAGCGCGTGGAGGACACCGTCCCGGTGACCCTGCTCCTGGTCGATGTCCAGCTCCGGGATGTGGGTGGGGGCTCGATCTCCTCCGGATGGTGAAGACGAACCCGGAGTACGTGGCCCTGCGAGCAGACCTTCAACGCGGCCGCGGCGCCGCTCTTTCCGCGCCTCCCCGTCGCGATCGAGGCGCTGAAGAACCGCGCCGAGGTGCAGCGCGCCGATCTGCGCTCGCGCCTGCCCACCTTGACCTCCGACCCCGACCTCCTGCGGCGGGCGGAGCGGCTGCCGGTCATCTCCTGAGCGGCGGCCGACTTCCCACCAGGCCCGGGGCCGCGGCCGGCCGCGCCGCGCGGGTCACCACCCACTCGTTGAGCTCGGCCAGCAGGCGCGCCGCGGCGCGGTTGGCGGCGACGACCCCACCGTAGGCGTTGTCCGTCGGCGCCGGCTCGGCGGCGTCGAAGAACCGCGTCGCCAGCACCGTGCGCTCGCGCAGATCGACGAGCACCGCGCGGAAGGAGAGCCGCACCCGGCTCGGCCGCGCCAGGAACTCCTGGACCACGGCGAGGGCCTCGATCTCGAGGCGCAGATCCCCGGCCGCCGCGCTCGGGAGCTGCACCACCGCGCGAAACGCGCCGGTGCCGGCCAGGGCCTGCGTGAGCGCGGGCGCGAGCATGTGCGCGGGCGTGTCGACCCACTGGCTGCTCGCGTAGTAGCTGAGCGCGTAGGGGCGCGTGACGTAGATCATGCGCGGCGTATCGAGCCCGGCCCGGGCCTGCGGCAGCCCCACGAGGAGCGTCGGCGCCGGGTCCGCGGTCGCCGCGGCCCGGACCGGCGCCGCGCCCGGCCCGCCGGGCGGGCTCGGGCTCAGGAGGTACAGCGCGCCGGGCCCCTTCGCCTGGGGCAGCAGGGAACACGAGCCGGCGACGAGCGCCACGAGCGCCCAGAGCAGCCCCCGGCGCCGCGTCGGCCTCACGTCATTCACCCGGGCCCTTGGCCGATTTCGGCGGGCCGGCCACGAACACGTCGGGGACGCGCTCGAACTGCGTCGCGATGCGCAGCAAGGTCCCGGTGAGCTGCCGCAGCTCGACCAGGGCGGGGCCCACCTCCGGCAGGGTGGTGCTGGTGAAGTGCGCGACGCCGTGGCTGGTCTCTCGGATGTCCCCGGCGGCCGCGCGCACCGCGGTCGCGCTCTCGCCGAGGGTCTGCAGCAGCGGCGGGATCTCGTGCGCGAGCTGCGCGGATACGGCCGAGAGGTGCGCCATCGTCCGCGCGCTCTGCACGATGGTCCGGTCGATCGCGCCGCTGCGGCGCGCGAGCGTGTCGGTGAGCCGGGCCAGGTCGCGCAGGATCGCCGCCAGCGCGCGGCGGTTGTCCTCATCGAGCGTGGCCCGCGCCTCGCGGGTGAGCTCGCGAAGGTCCTTCGCGGCCGCGGTGCCCACGGTCTCGAGGCGCGAGACCAGCGAGGGGCGCGCCGGGATGACGGGCGGGGCGTGCCCCGGGGCGGTGAGCGGGGGCGCGGCCTGGCTGCCCCCCTCGAGGTCGATGGTGGACAGACCCGTGAGCGGCTGCGAGCGCAGCGTGGCGTAGGTGTCGGTCTTGATCGGCGTGCCGCGGCGGAGCCCGAGCGTGACCTGCACCTCGGCGACGTTGCGCGGGTTGAGGCGGAGGCCGCGCACGCGCCCGACGGGCACGCCGTGGTAGCGCACCGGCTCGTCGGGCGTCAGTCCCGCGACCGACTCCGGCATGTTGATGACATAGGTCGCCTCCCGCGCCGTCGGGTTCAGCTCGCCGCGGTGCAGCCACAGCGGGATCGCCACGCCGAGGACCGCGAGGATCACGACGAACAGCCCGACCAGTGTGTAACTCACTCGTGTTTCCATATCTCTCCTCGTGCCGCGCGGCCGCGCGGGCCGCTGAAGTACTCCCGGCTCACCGGCTCGGCGGAGGCCGACAGCTCGGCCATGGTGCCGATGCCGCAGATCCGCCCCTGCCCGAGGAGCGCCACCCGATCGGTCACGCGCCACAGGGTATCGAGGTCGTGGGTCACCATCACCACCGTCAGCCCCAGCAGGTGCCGGAGCCGCAGGACGAGCTCGTCGATGCCGGCGGCGCTCACCGGGTCGAGCCCGGTCGAGGGCTCATCGAGCAGCAGGATCTCGGGATCGAGGGCGATGGCGCGGGCGAGCGCGGCCCGCTTGCGCATGCCCCCGCTCAGCTCGTCGGCGCGCAGGGCGCCGGCCATCGCCGGCAGCCCCACGAGCGCGATCTTGAGCGCCGCCACCTCCTCGGTGAGCGTGCGGCTCACCCCGCCGTGCTCGCGCAGCGGCAGCGCGACGTTCTCGGCGATGGTCAGACCGCTGAAGAGCGCCCCCTGCTGGAAGAGCACGCCGCAGCGGCGCCGCAGCGCGCGCACCAGGGCCGGGTCGGCGCGGCGCAGGTCCTGCCCGAAGAGGGCGATGCTGCCCTGGTCCGGCTGGTGGAGCATGAGCAGCTCCCGCATGAGCAACGTCTTGCCGCTGCCGCTGCCGCCGGCGATGGCGAAGACCTCGCCGGGGTTGACCGTCAGGCTCACGCCGTCGTGCACGACGTGGTCGCCGAACCGGGTGCTGACGTCGCGCACCGCGATGATCGGGGCGGGGTCCGTCATAGCCTCGACATGCTGAAGCCGATCGAGAAGGCCGCGTCCGCGACGATGACGAGGAACACCGCCTGGACGACGCTCCAGGTGGTCCGCCGGCCCACCGCGGACGCACCGCCGACGGTGTGCAGGCCGTGGTAGCAGCCGACGGTGGCGATGAGACCCGCGAAGGCCGGGGCCTTGGCCAGCCCGACGAGGTAGTGGCGCAGGGGGACCTCCCGCGCCAGCCGGTGCAGGAACTCCGGCATGCCGATGCCGAGCTGCGTCCGCGCCATCAGCATGCCGCCCGCGATGCCGGCGATGTCGGCGACGATGACCAGGAGCGGCACGACCACGACCAGCGCCAGGATCCGCGGGATCACGAGCACCTCGAGGGGGGACAGGCCGAGCGCCTGCAGGGCATCGACCTCCTCGCCGACCGCCATGGCGCCGATCTGGGCGGTGTAGGAGGAGCCGGAGCGACTCGCGACGATGATGCCGACGACCAGGGGCGCGATCTCGCGGAGCACCGAGACGCCCACGAGATCGACGATGAGGATGCTGGCGCCGAGGCTCTGCAGCTGCTCGGCCGCCTGATACGCGATGACGATGCCCATCAGGAACGAGAGCAGGCCGATGATGGGCAACGCCCGGAGCCCGTCGGTCTCCACCCCGTGGAGCACGGCGCGTCCCCGGACGCGGCGCTGCTGGACGAAGGACCGCGCGAACGTCGCGGCCGTCTCGCCCACGAAGCGCAGGGCCGCGATCAGCTCGTCAGCCAGGAGCAGCGCGTGCCGGCCGACGCGCTCGAGCGCGCGGCGCGGCGGCGGCGCGGGCGGCGCCGTGGTCGCCGCGGGTTGAGGGAGCAACGCCAGCAGCTCGCCGAGCTCCGGCCGCAACCCGACGAGCGCTGGTTGCGACCCCGCGCGCGGCAAGCGCCCGACGGTGCGCACGAGCAGCCAGGCCCCGGCCGTGTCCAGGGCCGTGATCCCGCTCGCGTCGAGACGCACCGCGCCGGCCTGCCACGGCACGCGCGCCAGCCGCTGCTCGAGGTAGGCCAGCCGGTCCAGGAGCCACGCGCCCGTGGCGACCAGGGTCTCGTCGTCGCGGAGGTTTACATCAGCGTCGGACGGAACGGTCATCGCGCCGGCGATCCTTTCTCGCCGTTAGAGGCCGCCCGGGGCTCAGGCGCAACACCGTCGACGGCGATTGACGCCGGCGGCGCGACGGGGGGGAGTGATCACACGGATCGCTCACGCTCTCGGACCACCCTCGCGGGCACGGGCACGGGCACGGGCACGGCCACGAGGGCGCTCGCCCGTCGCCGGGCCGCCCCTCTCAGGTTCGGCGCTCGTGCCCGTGCCCCTGCCCGTGCCCCTGCCCGGCATTTCCCCGCACGCTCCCAGGGGTCGCCCCTTGCCGTCGCACCGCGGCGGCCGCACCAAGGATCACGAGGGGTGCCAGTCGATGCCCGCCGTGCGACCGGACGCGATCATCTTCGGCGTCACCGAGACGCTGTTCGACCTCACGCCGCTGCGGACCTCATTCGCGGCGGCGGGGCTCCCCGGGGAGGCGCTGGAGCTGTGGTTCGCCCGCGTGCTGCGCGACGGCATCGCGCACGCCGCGGCCGGGACGTTCGCGGCGTTCCCCGACCTGGCGGCGTTCCACCTCGGGCAGCTCCTCGAGGGCCGCGCCGACCAGCCCGACGCCCACGTCGCCCGCATCCTGGACGCGCTCCGGGACCTCCCCGCCCACCCGGACGTCGAGCCGGCGCTCGGCCGCCTGCGCGACGGCGGCGTGCGCCTGGCGACCCTGTCCAACGGCACCGTCGAGCTCACGTCGCGCTGGCTCGACCAGAGCGGGTTGCGCGGCTACTTCGCGCAGGTCCTCGACGTGTCCGGCGCGATGCTGTGGAAGCCGCGCCGCGAGCCGTACGTCAACGCGGCGAAGCAGCTCGGCGTCGCCGTCGAGCTCTGCGCCGTCATCTCCGTCCACCCGTGGGACGTGCACGGCGCCACGTGCGCCGGGATGATGGCCGGCTGGCTCGACCGCCAGCACCGCACCTACCCCGAGCTGATGAACCCGCCGACGGTGCAGGCGCGCACGCTCGACGAGCTGGCCCGCCGCCTCCTCGACCGGCCGCGGTGGTGACGGGCGCCGCTACAGGCGGGTCAGGTAGTCGGCGAGCGTGAACGTGAAGAGCAGCGCCAGCCAGGCGAGCCCGGCCAGGGCGAAGACCAGCGTGCGCCCGTCGCGGTACTTGAGGTGCATGAAGAAGGCCGCCACCAGGACGGCCTTGACGATCGCGATGCCCAGGCCGCTGACCGGCTTGAGCGGGCCGAGGGGCAGGCGACTGAGGAGCACGCTCAGCCCGAGCAGCCCGACCAGCGCGACGATCACCCGGACCTCGGTACCTGGCTTGGGCCCGCGCACGGCTCACTCCACCTGGTAGAGCAGCGGAAACAGGAACACCCAGACGATGTCCACGAAGTGCCAGTAGAGCCCGAGCATCTCGACCTTGGTGGCCACGTTGCGCAGCGGCCAGCGGCGGCGGATGGCCAGCGCGGCGCCGACGACCAGGCTGACGCCGATGAGGAGGTGCACGGCGTGCAGCCCGGTGATGAGGAAGTACAGGACGAAGAACATCTCGGCGTGGCCGCGATCGACCGGCCAGTGTTGCCGGAAGCCCGCCCCGGGGACGAGCTGGTCGTGGTGGTCGAGGTAGTACTCGACGCCCTTGAGGATCAGGAACGCGAGGCCGAGCGCCGCGGTGAGGAGGAGCAGGCGGGCCGTCCGCCGGTCCTCGCCGTCCGCGGCCCAGTGCACCGCCCGGGCCATGGTGAAGCTGGAGAGGAGCAGGACGAGCGTGTTGATCGCGCCGATCCAGAAGTAGAGGTGGTGGCTGGCCTCGGTGAAGGCGGGGGTGAACATCACCCGGTAGATCGTGTAGGCGGCGAGCAGGCCGCCGAAGAAGAGCACCTCGGTGGCGAGGAAGGTCCACATCCCCAGGCTCGGCGCCTCGCCGGTCGCGTTGGCCGGAGGCGCGATCTTCCGGATCAGGTCCGAGGTGCTCATGCCTTCGCCTCCGCGCCCGCGGCCTCGGGCGGCGGGTATTGATACGGCTTCTCGGTGACCCGCGGCGGCGCCGGGAAGTTGTGCGTGGGCGGCGGCGAGGGCGTGGTCCACTCGAGGCCGGTCGCCTGCCAGGGGTTCGGCCCCGCGTCGGGCTTGCGGCGCAGGGAGCTGAGCAGGTAGACGAGCGGCAGCAGGTAGCCGGCGCCGAGGATGGAGGAGCCCGCCGAGGAGAGCACGTTGAGCATCTGCCACTGCGCCGGGTACTGCGGCTGGCGGCGCAGCATGCCCAGGTAGCCCACGATGAACTGCGGGATGAAGGTCAGGACGAAGCCGAAGAAGAGCAGCAGCGCCGCGGCGACGCCCCAGCCCTCGGGGTACATGCGACCGGTCATCTTGGGCCACCAGTAGTGCAGCGCGCCCAGGTAGCAGCTCACCGAGCCCCCGACCATGATGAAATGGAAGTGCGCGATGACGAAGTAGGTGTCGTGCACGTGCACGTCCACGGCGAGCGCGGCCAGGAACAGCCCGGTCAGGCCGCCGACGGTGAAGAGGCCGAGGAAGCCGAGGGCGTAGAGCATGGGCGTCTTGAGCCGGATGGTCCCCTTGCGCATGGTCATGCTCCAGTTGAAGACCTTGATCGCGGAGGGGATGGCGACGGCGTAGCTGAGCAGGGAGAAGCTCACCGAGGCGTAGGTGCTCTGGCCGCTCACGAACATGTGGTGGCCCCAGACCAGGAACCCGAGGATGGCGATGGCCAGGCTCGCCGCCGCCACGGCGCTGTAGCCGAAGATCTCCTTGCGCGAGAACGCCGGGATGATCTCGCTCATCACGGCCATGGCGGGGAGCACCATGATGTAGACGGCCGGGTGGGAGTAGAACCAGAAGAGGTGCTGAAACAGGAGCGGGTCCCCGCCCAGCGCCGGATTGAAGATGCCGACGCCCCACAGCCGCTCGGCGGCGACCAGGCCGACGGTCACGGCCAGCACCGGCGTGGCCAGCACCAGGATGAGGCTGGTGGCGTAGATGGACCAGACGAAGAGGGGCAGCCGGCGCCAGGTCATGCCCGGGCAGCGGCGGGTGTGCACCGTCACGATGAAGTTGAGCCCCGTGAGGATCGACGAGAACCCCGCGATGAAGACGCCGATGATGAGCACCACCACCGAGGAGCCGGCGTAGAGCGAGCTGTACGGCGTGTAGAAGGTCCAGCCCGTGTCGGCGCCGCCGGCGACGATGGCCCCGAGGGCGACCAGGCCGCCCGCCATGAAGAGATACCAGCTCAAGAGGTTGAGCCGCGGGAAGACCAGGTCATCGGTCCCGATCATCAGCGGGATGAGAAAGTTCCCCAGCACGGTCGGGATGGAGGGGATGAGGAAGAACCACACCATCACCGCGCCGTGCAGCGTGAAGAGGCGGTTGTAGGTCTCGCGGCTGACCACGTCGGACGCCGGGGTCAGGAGCTCGATGCGCATCACGAGCGCGGCCAGTCCGCCGACGAAGAAGAAGCCGGTGATGGAGAGCATGTAGAGGATGGCGATCCGCTTGTGGTCGATCGTGAGTAACCACGAGCGGATGGACCAGCTCTCGGTCAGATAATTCGCGGCCGGCGGCGCGACGGCCGCCTCCGCTCCAACTTCACTCATCTTCTTGGCTCCTGGGCTTACTCCTGCTGCTCCTGGGCGGGCCTCGACGCCGGCGCTGCTCCCGCGGGTTGTGACGCCGCGCCCCGGGGCCAGCCATGGCGGATGGACTTGATGAACTCGATGATGTCCTGGATGTCCGCCTCGCCGATCTGCCCCCGGTAGGTGGGCATCAGCGACGGCGCCGGATAACCCGCGGCGATCTTCGCCTGCGGGTCGAGGATCGACTCGCGGATGTACTGCTCGTCGGCGATGGCCTGCTGGCCGTTGCGGAAGCGCACCGGCCGGCCGAAGATACCGTCGAGCCGCGGGGCGCGGACGTCGGCGGTCGGCAGGTGGCAGGCGTTGCAGCCGTACCGGAAGAAAGCGTTCCGCCCCCGCCCCGCCATGCTGCCGGCCACCGCCAGCTCGGCGCCCGGCGTCCCGGGGGTGCCGGCGACGGCGCCGCCGCCGGGCGCGCCCGGGCCCGCCCAGCGGGCGAAGTCCGCGGGGCTCATGACGATGA
This sequence comes from Polyangia bacterium, assembly GCA_036504295.1. GTDB lineage: Bacteria > Myxococcota_A > Polyangia > JACRCY01 > JACRCY01 > DASXVK01. Next base: position 3,432 of record DASXVK010000813.1, on the reverse strand, counting down.
TCTCCCCGCGCATGTCCGAGTGTCCGTGGCCGCAGTACTGGGCGCACTCGAGGAGGTAGGTGCCGGGGCGGGTGGCCTGGAACCACGTCGTGGTGAAGCGGCCGGGCACCAGGTCCTGCTTGATGCGAAAGGCCGGGACGAAGAAGCTGTGCACCACGTCCTGCGAGAACATCACCATCCGCACCGGCTCGCCGAGCGGCACGTGCAGGGTGTTGATCTCCTCACGCCCATCCTGATGGCGGAACTTCCACATCCACTGCTTGCCGACGGCGTAGACGGTCCGGCTGCCGGCCGGCGCGGAGGTCATGTCCACGTACTGGAACGCGGCCCAGACGAAGATCCCGAGCGCCATCAGCGACGGGATGCCGATCCACGTGGCCTCGAGGACCCAGCGCCGCTTGAGGCGGTCGACCCGGGAGGTCGTGGTGCCCTCGCGATAGCGGACGATGTAGGTCAGCACCAGCCCGGCGATGACCACGACGAAGAAGCCGGAGATGCCGAGGAGCAGGAAGAAGAGGTGGTCGACCGCGGGGGCCACGGTCGAGGCCCGGGTCGGGACCAGCCAGTCCATGCCGCAGCCGCCCACGGCCAGCAGCGGCAGCGCCGCGAGCAGGCGCAGGGCCCGGGTCATGGCCCGCCTCCGCTCGGGTGGCTCGCGGCGTGGCCCGCGAGCAGCAGCTCCATGGCGCGCTCGACCGGGAGCTGCACCAGACCGCGGCGGCGGTCGATCCACTGGTACCGGTCGAGGTGCTCCATCTCGTCGCGCAGCCAGCGCTGATAGTCGTAGGGCTCGTTGACCCAGACCGCGGCCGGGCCCGCCTGCCGGGGCAGCGGCTGGTCGTAGTACACCGCCGAGACGGGGCGGCTGCGGAGGCCCCGGAAGAGCAGCGCGCTCGCCACCAGGCAGACGCCGATGAAGACGAAGAGCCCGATCGTGAACAGGGCCAGCCCCCGCGGGCTGGCGCCATCGGGCTGGTACTCGTCGCGCTCCGCGCCCGGCTCGAGGTGCCCCTGCGGCGTGAATGGGAGCCTGGGCTCGTCGCTCATGACGCCGTCGCCTCGAGCGGCCGCGGCTCGCGCCCCCAGAACCACAGGAACGCCGCGAGCCAGAGCCCGCCCAGCCCCGCGAGCAGGACCAGGCTGAGCAGCCAGATCCCCGCTCCCCGGGGGCCGAAGGGCAGCACGATCCACGCCTGGTCGAGCAGGCGCGCGGCGCAGATGACCACCACCACGGCGAAGAGGGGGGCCGGGTGGCGCTTGACGCGCCGGAAGAGCAGCGCCCAGAAGGGCACGCCGAAGTGGATGACCATCAGGAGGAGGCCGAGCGCCTTCCAGCCGCCGTGCACGCGGGGCTCGAACCAGGAGATCTCGTGGGACAGGTTGCCGATCCAGATCACGTAGCCGTTCGAGAACGCCAGGTACGCGTAGAGCACGACCAGCGTGAGCAGCAGCGAGCCGATGTCCTGCCGCACGCCCCGCACCTGCGCGTCGCCGGCGTCCATCCGGGGCGCGGCCAGACCCGTGGCGAGCGCGGCCACGGCGAGGGCGCTGAGCGCCTGCCCCACGAAGATCTGCAGGCCGAAGACGCTCGAGTACCACTCCTTCGCCAGCGCGCCGATCCAGTCGATGGCCGCGAAGCCGGAGAGCACGGCGTGCAGCACCAGCCCACCGGCGGCCAGGGCCTGCAGCCGGACCCGCAGCGACGGGTCGGGTCGCGCCGCGTACCGGCGCGACCAGCGCTGCAGCACGAGCGCGAGCAGGCTCCAGAGGAGGAAGGCCACGACCGCGCGCACGAGGAAGAAGGGGAGGTTCAGGTAGGGCGTCTTCCAGCGCAGCGCGAAGTCCGCCGCGACCTCCTCGACGCGCGCCCACGGGTAGAGGTGCTGCAGCCCGAGCGCGAGCGGCACGAAGGCGGCCGCGAGGAGCGGGAGCGTGAGGACCGCGGCCCGGGCGGGCGGCGCGGCCCCCAGGCCCCAGCGCCCGCCGCTCACGTGATGCACACCGAGGATGGTGAGGCTGCCGAGCGGCACCGCGAGCCAGACGAGGAAGGCCAGCAGGTAGGCGTGGTAGAAGTGGTCCGACCGGACGAGGCCCGCGGCGACGGCGGCGATGGCGCTGACGACGCCGACGGCCCCGGCGATGGCCAGGGCCAGCGGGGCGCGTCGGCCGCCGTCGCCTCGGCTCACCGGCCGCCCTCCCGCGGGGGGCGCTCGAGCTCGCGCCGCTGCTCGGGCGGCACCTGATCCACGGCGCCGTGCTGCGAGATCTGCAGCGCCCGGACGTAGGCGATGATCGCCCAGCGGTCCTCGTCGTGCCGCACCCGCGCGCGGTAGGGCGGCATCTTGCCGAGCCCCTCCATGATCACCTGGTGGAGGTGGGCGTCGGGGGCGCGGCGCAGGCGGTCGCTGTGGTACGAGGGCGGCTTGGGGTAGCCGCGCTGGACCACCATCCCGGTCCCGTGCCCGGTGAGCCCGTGGCACGGCGTGCAGTGGATGGCGAAGCTCTCGCGGCCGCGCTCGAGCAGGGCGCGCGAGAGCGCTGGCTGCGACGCCGCCGCGCTGCTCGCGCCCTGCCACACGACCCCGGGGACGAGGTTCCGGTCCCCGCCCTGGTCGTCGAAGAAGTCGCTCCGGCCGAGCGGGTTGGCGCGAGGCTCGCGCGCCATGGTCCCGACCGTGTTCTGGTCGAACCTCTCGACGCTGCAGGCCGGGCCGGCCCCGGCCAGGAGCACGAGCAGAAGCGCCGCTGCGATCGACGAATGAGCTCGCATGGTCACTCCGGCACCGCGCTGATCTCGAGGGGGGTCTGGTCCTCGAGGAAGCGGCGGGTGCGGTCGAGGTCGAACAACGGATCGGGCCGCTCGATGCACAGGATGAAGCGGTCCACCACGGCGCGCTCGAACCCCGCCGCGTTGAACATGGGGTGATAGAAGGTGGGCAGGCGGTTCTTTGCCAGCATGCCGAAGAAGCCGAAGAGCGACCCGCCGAGCACGGCCAGCTCGAACGTCAACGGCACGAAGGACAGCCAGCTGTGCAGCGGGCGCCCGCCGATGTTCCACGGGTAGGCGATGGCCGCCGAGTACCAGAGCAAGAGATAGCCGCCGATGCCGCCGATGCAGGCGCCGAGGAGCACCAGCGAGGGCACGCCCGTTCGTCGGCTGTGCCCCAGCGTCTCGGCGAGATCCTCCACGTGGAACGGCGTGTAGGCCTCCAGCTGGCGGTAGCCCGCGTCGCGGGCGGCGCGCGCCGCGGCGATGAGCCCCGCGGCGCTCGCGAAGATGGCGGCCAGCCCGAACAGGCCGCGGCCGCCGTCCGCCGGCGGGAACCCGTCGAGCCGGGGCGGCGCCGCGGGCGGCAGCGCCGCGGGCGGCGCGAGGCCCTCCTCCCGCTGGCGGTGCACGAGCTCGCGCAGCTCGGCGATCGAGCTGATGGG
>DASXVK010000812.1:0-11545 GCA_036504295.1 Polyangia bacterium | reverse complement strand
TCGTGCGCCGCGGCGCCGCCATCGAGTGCCGCATCTACGCCGAGGACCCGGTGCGGTTCCTGCCCAGCCCCGGGCGCATCACCTCGCTGCGCACCCCCGGCGGCCCGTTCGTCCGCGACGACTCCGGCGTCTATCCCGGGGCCGAGATCTCGGTCTTCTACGACCCGCTGATCTCGAAGCTCGTCGTCTGGGGCGAGAGCCGCGGGCACGCCCTCGACCGCATGGCGCGGGCGCTCGGCGAGTACGTGATCCGCGGCATCAAGACGAACCTCCCGTTCCACAAGCGCCTGGTCGCGCACCCGGAGTTCCGGCGCGGCGTCTACGACACCTCGTTCATCGAGCGGCACAAGGCGGACCTCACGAGCCCGGTCCCGCCGGGCGATGGGGTGACCGAGGTGGCGGTGGCCGCGGCGGCGATCCACGCCGCCCGCGAGGGCGCCCGCGCCGCCGCCGAGAACACCCTCGCCCCGCCCGACCCGGGCCCGAGCGCCGGGTGGCGCAACGCCGTGCGCTGGCGGAAGTAGGAACAAGCAACAGGGAGGCGGGGAGACGGGGAGACGGATTTTGGTTGGGTCGCGCTGAACGCGCGAGAGCGGTGCTCGAGCACGTCAGCCGCGCGCTAGCGCGACCCAACCCAGTCCTACTCCCCGTCTCCCCGCCTCCCTGTTGATTCTTCCTACCGCGCGACCCCGGTCGCCAGCAGCGCCTCCACCTCCGCCAGCGTCGGGCACGCCCCGCGGGCACCGAGGCGCCGCGTCGCGAGGGCGGCGGCGGCGTTGGCGAAGCGCAGGAAGGGCCGCGGCGTGAGGCCCCGCAGGCGCGCCGCGATCGCGGCCGCGTGGAACACGTCGCCGCAGCCGGTCGTGTCGACGACGTCGACGGCGAAGGCGGGCTCGTGGACCTCGGCGCCGCCGTCGAGCGCGAGGGCGCCGCCCTGGCCGAGCGTCACCGCCACCTGCCCCGGGCAGCGGCCGGCGAGCGCGCGCAGCGCCGCCCCGGCCGTGGCGGCGCCGGTGAGCGCGCACGCGAAGGCGAGGGGGACGACGCACAGGTCGGCGAGGCCGATCAGCTCCTCGACGCCCGGCGCCGGCGTGTCGAGGTCGAGCGAGACGAGGATCCCGGCGGCGCGGGCCCAGGCGGCGGCGGCCTGCGCGGCGGCGAGCATGGTGGCGTCGAGGTGGAGGACGCGCCCCGAGCAGCACCGCTCGCGGTCGAGATCCGCCGGCCCGAGCCGGGTCCGCTCGTCGCCATGCCACAGCACCGTGCGCTCACCGGCGGCGTCGACGAGGACCACCGCCTGGCGGCTCGCCGCGCCCGCCACCACGCGCACCCCGGCCACGTCGACCCCGGCCGCCCGCAGCTCGCGCAGGGTCCGCGCGCCCGCGTCGTCGTCGCCGACCGCGCCGAGGTAGCGCGCCGTGAGGCCGAGCCGGGCGCAGGCGACCATGGCGGTCGCGACCTGGCCGCCGCCCTGCGACTCGACCGCGGTCAGGCGCAGCTTCTCGCCCGGCGCGGGGTGGCGGGGCATGACGCACATGAGGTCGACAGAGGACTCCCCGAAACCGACGACGTCGAACGGCATGGCCCGCGAGGTTAGCACCGCGCCCCGCGGCGCGCGGCGCGATTTGAGTTTCCGGCCGCCTTGGGGCACACTCTCGCCTCCGAGATGAGCGACGTGCCGCACCCCGATCGCGCCGCCACGGGCGAGCCCCCCCAGGACCCGGACGAGGTCGCCCTCGGCGCCGCGGTCGCCGCGTTCAAGGCCGGCGACTTCGCCGCCACGCGGCGCCGCCTGACGGCGCTGCGCGCCCGGGAGCTGCCCGCGGGGCTGCGCGCCCAGGTCGACGAGCTCTGGCGGCGCACCGGCGCCGACCCGGTCGCCCTCTGGACCGCGGTCGGCTCGGTGGTCCTCTTCCTCGTCATCATCTACCTCACGTACTGGCGCTGAGGCCGACGCGTGGCTTCGACCGTGGGTCAGGTGGTGCTGGTGGTTCTCGTTGACAAGCCGGGCCCTGCCCCCTATAGTCTGACCATCTGCATGGCTGGCGTGGCGAATTGCGAAGTAGCGTATTAATATCAATAACTTACGCCATAGCCCAAGCCCTCCCCACCCCCCGCCCCCGAAACCCCAAACACCACAACGAGCGAGGACTCGCCGATCATGTCGCGGCCGTCTAAGCAGACCAAGTTCGTCTTCGTCACCGGCGGTGTCGCCTCGTCCCTGGGCAAGGGCCTCGCCTCGGCCTCCATGGCTGCGCTCATGGAGAACCGCGGGCTCAAGGTCACGCTGCTCAAGATGGACCCGTACATCAACGTCGACCCGGGCACGATGAACCCGCTGCAGCACGGCGAGGTCTTCGTCACCGACGACGGCACCGAATCCGACCTCGACCTCGGCCACTACGAGCGCTTCTCGCTCCAGCGGATGTCGAAGCTCAACAACTTCACCACCGGTCAGGTCTACGACACCGTCATCAAGAAGGAGCGCCGCGGCGAGTACCTGGGCGGCACCGTGCAGGTGATCCCGCACATCACCGACGAGATCAAGAGCCGCATGCTCAAGTGCGCGAAGGGCTACGACCTGCTCTTCGTCGAGGTCGGCGGCACGGTCGGCGACATCGAGAGCCTGCCGTTCCTCGAGGCCATCCGGCAGCTCCGGATCGAGCTCGGGCCCACGAACTCGGTCTCGGTGCACCTCACGCTGGTCCCCTACATCGCCGCCGCCGGCGAGCTCAAGACCAAGCCGACCCAGCACTCGGTGCAGAAGCTGCGCGAGATCGGCATCCAGGCCGACGTGCTCCTCGCCCGCTGCGACCGGCCGATCGACGCCAACCTCAAGAAGAAGATGGCGCTCTTCTGCAACGTCGCCGCCGACGCGGTCTTCACCTCGAAGGACGTGGGCTCCATCTACGAGGTGCCGATCATGCTCCACGAGGAGGGGCTCGACGAGAAGCTCGCCGAGCTGCTCAACATCTGGAGCCGCGCCCCCGAGCTCGACCAGTGGCAGCGCATCGTCGAGAAGGTCAAGTCGCCGTCCCGCGCGGTCACCATCGGCATCGTCGGCAAGTACGTGCATCTCGTCGAGAGCTACAAGAGCCTGAACGAGGCCCTCATCCACGGCGGCATCGGCAACGACTGCCGGGTGGTGCTCAAGCACATCGACGCCGAGGAGATCGAGAAGCACGGGGCCGAGTCGCAGCTCAAGGACGTCGACGGCGTGCTCGTCCCCGGTGGCTTCGGCGAGCGCGGCACCGAGGGCAAGATCCTCGCCATCAAGCACGCCCGCGAGCGGGCGGTGCCGTTCTTCGGCATCTGCCTCGGCATGCAGCTCGCCGTCATCGAGTTCGCCCGCCACGTCGCGTCGCTGGCCGACGCGAACTCGACCGAGCTCAACCCGAAGACCCCGTACCCGGTCGTGGACCTGCTGCCCGAGCAGCGCAAGATCCGCGACAAGGGCGCGACCATGCGCCTCGGGGCCTACCCCTGCACCCTCGTCACGGGCACCCGGGCGGCGGAGGCCTACGGCCAGCTCGACATCAGCGAGCGCCACCGCCACCGCTTCGAGGTGAACAACGACTTCCGGGCCCAGCTCCAGAACCACGGCCTCGTGCTCTCGGGCCTCTCGCCCGACGAGCAGCTCGTCGAGATGGTGGAGCTGAGCGAGCACCCGTACTTCGTCGCCTGCCAGTTCCACCCCGAGTTCAAGTCGCGGCCGTTCGAGCCCCACCCGCTCTTCAGCCGCTTCGTCCGCGCCGCCCTGGACGTCGCCCGCCGCGAGATTAAAGGCGAGACGACGCGGCGCGCCGCGGACGCGGACGCGACCCGGCCGATGGCCTAAGGAGTTCCCTCCCCGTCGAAATGCAAATCCCGTACCGGACCGCTCGAAGTGCTTTACTTTGACCTTCCGGGGTGGTACATTTGACGTGCAGTTGGAGTCAGGACGCCAACTTAGTGCGACTCCAGGAGAAAACCGTGCCAACCTCAGGGCGTGGATGTAGTAGCGGGAGCCGCAGCGCGGGCTCCGTGTGACGAGGATGGGGATGTCGATCGAGATCAAGCCCCATCTGAAGCTCAGTCAGCAACTGGTGATGACGCCTCAGTTGCAGCAGGCGATCAAGCTGCTGCAGCTCTCGCGCATGGAGCTCCAGGAGCTCGTGCGCGAGGAGATGATGGAGAACCCCATCCTCGAGGATGGGGTCGAGACCGCCCAGGAGCGCGAGAAGGTCGACGCCGAGGCCGGGGAAGAGGCGCGGCTCACGGGGGAGACCGAGACGCCCGCCCCCCAGGTCGAGCCGCAGGACACGACGACCGAGATCAAGGGCGACGCCGAGGCGGTCGGCCAGATCGACTGGGACAGCTACCTCGAGAACTACGCCACCGCGCCGCCGCTGCCGGGCTCCCGCGCCCAGAGCGACGAGCTGCCCTCGCTCGAGGCCACGCTCAGCAAGAAGACCAGCCTCTTCGACCACCTGACGTGGCAGCTCAAGCTGTCGAACTTCACGCCCGACGAGGAGCAGGTCGGGATGATGATCATCGGCAACCTCGACCCGGACGGCTATCTCAAGGAGCCGCCGCTCGAGGAGATCGCCCAGGACGCCGGCGTCGGTCTCGACCTGGCCGAGGCGGTGCTCGCGCGGATCCAGGAGTTCGATCCCGTCGGGGTCGCCGCCCGCAGCCTCGAGGAGTGCCTGCTCATCCAGGCCCGGCTGGTCGGCGCCGACGACGACATCATCGTCAGCATCCTCAAGCACCACCTCGGGAACCTCGAGAAGCGCAACTTCGCCGCCATCGCCCGGGATCTCAAGGAGACCCCGGAGGAGATCATCGAGGCGGTCAAGGTCATCATGAGCTTCGATCCCCGGCCGGGGCGCATGTACACGGCCGAGGAGCCGCACTACATCACTCCCGACGTGTACGTGCACAAGATCGGGGACAAGTACTTCGTCGTGCCCAACGACGACGGCCTGCCGAAGCTCAAGATCTCCGGCTTCTACCGCACCGCCATCTCGTCCAGCCCGCAGGCCCGCGAGTACATCCAGGACAAGCTGCGCTCGGCCCAGTGGCTCATCCGCTCCATCCAGCAGCGGCAGCGCACCATCGTCAAGGTCACCGAGAGCATCATAAAGTTCCAGCGGGAGTTCTTCGACAAGGGCATCGCGTACCTGAAGCCGCTCATCCTGCGCGACGTCGCCGAGGACATCTCGATGCACGAGTCGACGGTCTCGCGCGTGACCACGCACAAGTACGTCCAGACGCCCCAGGGACTGTTCGAGCTGAAGTTCTTCTTCAACTCGGGCATCTCGCGCACCGACGGCGACGACATCGCCTCGGAGAGCGTCAAGAACAAGATCCGGCAGCTCATCAGCGCCGAGGACCAGAAGCACCCGCTCAGCGACCAGATGATCGTCGAGCTGCTGCGCAACCAGAGCATCGACATCGCCCGGCGCACCGTGGCCAAGTACCGGGAACAGCTCGGGATCCTGAGCTCATCGAAGCGGAAGCAAGTCTTCTGATGTCGCCTCGTGCGCCCCGTGGTAGATCCGTACCCCAGCACTCTCTCCCAAGGAGGAGGATCCGCGTATGCGCGTGAACGTCACTTTCCGGCACATGGAAGCCACTGAACCGATCAAGGAGTACGCCCAGGAGAAGCTGGAGCGCATCAAGAAGTACTTCCCTGATCCGATCACGGCGCACGTCGTCCTGTCGACCGAGCGCGGCTACCAGCACGTCGCCGACGTGAACATCACGCTCCACAACGGCCTCACGCTCCAGGGCGAGGAGATCACCGAGGACATGTACTCCTCGATCGACCTCGTCATGGCGAAGATCGAGCGCCAGATCCGCAAGTACAAGGACAAGATCCGCAGCCACAAGCCCGCCGCCGGCACGACCATCCCGGTGCGCGAGATGATCCTCGACTCCGAGAGCCTCGAGCCGATGACGCTGCCGGACGACCTCGCCAAGGAGGTGGCCGCGGCCGAGGCCGCGGGCGCCGCCCCGAAGGTCATCAAGTCGAACAAGTTCTTCGCCAAGGAGATGACCGTCGACGAGGCGGTGATGCAGATGAACCTCGCCGGGAGCGAGTTCCTGGTCTTCATGAACTCCGCGACCAAGGAGGTCAACGTCGTCTACAAGCGCCAGGACGGGAACTACGGGCTGATCGAGACCGGCTCAGCCGACGAGGCCGGCGCGGCGCTCGAGGCCGCGGCCCAGGCGGCTCCGTCGTCGGCGCCGCGCGCCCGGCACTAGCCGGACGGCGCACGCCCAAAGAGGCGCGTGCCCATGAAGATCGTCGATTTCGTGCGGGAGGACATGGTCCTCCCCGACCTCAACGCGACCGAGAAGCCGGCCCTCATCGAGGAGCTCGCCGCGCACATCGCGCGGACCGAGCCCGGCCTCGACCGGGCGGCGCTCGTGCGGGTCCTCAGCGAGCGCGAGCAGCTCGCCTCGACGGCGATAGGCGAGGGGGTCGCGATCCCCCACGGCAAGCTCGAGTCGGTCGCCGCCCTCGTCGCCTGCATCGGCCGCTCCCGGGCCGGCGTGGACTTCGACTCGCTCGACGGCCGGCCCACGCACCTGTTCTTCGTGCTCATCGCGCCGGAGAACTCCACCGGGGTGCACCTCAAGGCGCTGGCGCGCATCAGCCGTCTCTTCAAGGACGAGGCCTTCCGCCAGCGGCTGCTCGGGGCCCCCGACGCGGCCGCCATGTATCGGGTCGTCGTGGAAGAGGACAGCAAGTATTAGTCAACGGTGACGGCCGAGGTCGCAGGAGCGGCCTCGCGAGGCGGCCATGCCGACGCTCCGGATCCAGAACCTGCTCGCCGACGTCGCTCAGACGCTGCAGCTCGAGCTCGTGGCGGGCAAGGCCGGCCTGGGGCGGCGCATCAGCGCGCCCCGGATCCAGAAGCCCGGCCTCGCGCTGACCGGGTACACGGCCTACGTCCACCCCGAGCGCGTCCAGATCCTCGGTCTGACCGAGATCTCCTTCCTCGGCACCCTCTCGCCCGAGGAGCTGCGCAAGTCCGTCGACCGCCTCGCCTCGCTCGAGCCGGCCTGCATCGTCATCACCCGCGGCCTCGAGGTGCCGCCCGCGCTGGTCGAGGCCGGCGACCGCTACCGCGTGCCCGTCCTGCGCACGGCCCTGCTCTCGTCGGTGTTCATCAACCGGGTCATGCGCTACCTCGAGGACCACCTGGCGCCCCAGACGTCGCTGCACGGGGTGCTCATGGATGTCCTCGGCGTCGGCATCCTCCTGCTCGGCAAGAGCGGCATCGGCAAGAGCGAGGCGGCCCTCGACCTCGTCATGAAGGGCCATCGGCTCGTGGCCGACGACATCGTCGACATCCGCCGCCGCCCGCCCAACACCGTGTTCGGCTCCGGCTCCGAGATCATCAAGCATCACATGGAGATCCGCGGCCTGGGCATCATCAACGTGAAGGACCTCTTCGGTATCTCGGCGGTCCGCGACGCCAAGAAGATCGAGCTCGTCATCGAGCTGGTCGACTGGAACGAGGAGGAGGAGTACGACCGCCTGGGGGTCGAGGAGCTGCGCTACCGCATCCTCGAGGTGGACATCCCCATGCTGCGCATCCCGGTGCGGCCGGGCCGCAACATGACCGCCATCATCGAGGTCGCGGCGCGCAACCAGCTCCTCAAGTTCCAGGGGCACCACTCGGCCCGCGAGTTCCAGGAGCGCCTCAACCGCGCCATCGCCGAGGCCCAGCCGCCCACGGCGGCCGGCGGCGGCGAGGAGGTCGAGTAGCATGCGCATAGTGGTAGTCACCGGGGTCGCCGGCGCCGGCAAGTCGACCGCGCTGAAGGCGCTCGAGGACCTCGGCTTCTACTGCGTCGACAACCTGCCCATGCCGCTCATCCCGAAGTTCGTCGAGCTGGCGCACGGCAGCGGCGTGAGCAAGGCCGCGCTCGTCGTCGACACGCGCGAGGGCGAGTTCCTGCTCGGCGCGGGCGAGGCGCTGCGGGCGCTGCGCGACTCGGGCCAGCTGGTCGAGGTGCTGTTCCTCGACGCGCCCGACGAGATGCTCAAGCGCCGCTTCTCGGAGACGCGGCGCCGCCACCCGCTCGACGGCGACGACCTCGACCGCGGGATCGCGCGCGAGCGGCGGCTGCTGACGGGGCTGCGCGAGGCGGCCGACGCCGTGGTCGACACCGGGCGCCTCTCGGTGCACCAGCTCAAGGGCATCGTGCAGGAGCGCTACGGCCGGCCCGGCGGCACCCGCCTCGGCCTGGCCCTGGTCTCCTTCGGCTTCAAGCACGGCCTGCCGCCCGAGGCGGACGTGGTGCTCGACGTGCGCTTCCTGCCGAACCCGTTCTTCGTCGAGTCGCTCTCGTCCCGGACCGGCCACGAGCCGGTGGTGGCCGACTACGTGCTCCAGAACGACGACGCCCGGGAGTTCCTGCGGCGGATCACCGACCTCTTGCTCTTCCTCGTCCCGCGCTGCGAGGCCGAGGGGAAGTCCTACCTCACGGTGGCCATCGGCTGCACCGGCGGCCGCCACCGCTCGGTCGCGGTCGCTCTGGAGCTGGCGCAGCAGATCGGCGCGAGCTACGCAGTAACCGTCCGCCATCGGGACGTGGAGCGGAAGTGACGCGTACGCGGTTCGAGAGCGCCGAGCCCGGCGGCGGCGGCCCCGCCGGGGTGGCGCCGGTCGTCGGCGTCGTGGTGGTCACGCACGGCCTGGCGTGCGGCGACCTCGTCACCGCCGCCGAGGCCATCGTCGGGCCGCTGCCCGACATCGTCAGCGTGCCGACCGACCTGCGCGAGCCGGTCGACGTCATCCAGCGCCGGGTCGCCGCGGCCGCCGCGGCCGCGGACCAGGGCCACGGCGTGCTGCTGCTGTGCGACCTGCACGGCTCGACCCCCGCGAACGCCTGCCAGGCGCTGGTCGCGACGGGGGTGGTCGACGTCCTCTACGGCGTCAACCTCGCGATGCTCATCAAGCTGTCGACCTGCGACCGGCGGAACACCGGGCCGACGGAGCTGGGGGCTTACCTTCGCGACACCGCGCGGCGCAGCATCCGCCTGGGGTCCGAGATGCCGGGGGGCGGAGCAGCCAAGCCATGACCGAGACCGTGGAGCAGAGCTTCGTCATCCGCAACGAGCTCGGGATGCACGCCCGTGCGGCGACGCGCTTCGTGCAGATCGCGAACCGCTATCGCAGCGACGTCGACGTCGAGAAGGACGGGCAGGTGGTGAACGGCAAGAGCATCATGGGGGTGCTCATGCTGGTGGCCGCGCAGGGGACCAAGATCACGGTGCGGACCCGCGGCGAGGACGCGAAGGACGCGCTCGCCTCCCTCGCGGAGCTCATCAACAACAAGTTCGGGGAGGACTGACGGCGTGAGCGGCGCCTTCCAGCGGCTCGCGGGGATCGGGGCGTCCCCCGGGATCGCGATCGGCCGGGCGCACCTGCTCGACCGCCGCCGCGTGAAGACGCCCAAGAACCACATCCCGCCCGAAGCCATCGAGGTCGAGGTGGCGCGGCTCGAGGCGGCGATCCGCCAGAGCTACGAGCAGCTCGACCACATCAAGCAGCGGCTCAAGGAGGCGCACGGGGAGGAGCACTTCCGCATCCTCGAGGCGCACCAGCTCATCCTCAACGACGAGCACCTCGTCGTCCCGGCCAAGCGCTTCATCCGCGAGGAGCAGATCAACGCCGAGTGGGCGCTCCGGCGCGCGGTCGAGGACATCAAGTCCATCTTCGACCGGGTCGAGGACGACTACTTCCGCGAGCGGCGCTCCGACGTCGACTTCGTCGGCGACCGCATCCTGCGCAACCTCCTCGGCGAGAACGTCGAGGGCATGGCGCCGCCGCCCGACGCGGTCGTGGTGGCGCACAACCTGTCGCCGGCGGACACGGCCCAGCTCCACCGCGCCGCCATCGCCGGCTTCGTCACCGACGCCGGCGGCATCACCTCGCACGCGGCCATCATGGCCCGCTCGTTCGAGATCCCGGCGGTCGTGGGGCTCGACGACGTGACCTCGCGGGTCGGCACCGGGGATCTCATCATCGTCGACGGCGCGCGCGGCGAGGTGCTGCTCAACCCGCCGCCGTCGCTCGTCCTCGACTACCGCGCCCGGGCGCGGCGGCGCGTCGCCATCGAGCAGGAGCTGCTCAAGAACCGCGAGCTGCCGGCCGAGACGCCCGACGGCACGCGCGTCGGCCTGCTCGCGAACGTCGAGCTCCTCGACGAGATCCCCGGGGCGCTCAACCACGGCGCGGAGGGCATCGGCCTCTACCGGACCGAGTTCCTCTTCATGAACCGCGCCGATCTGCCGCGCGAGGAGGAGCACCTGTCGCACACCCGCGCCGCCCTCGAGCGGCTCGGCGTGCTGCCGGCGACGTTCCGCACCTGCGACCTCGGCGGCGACAAGGCGACGCAGATCGGCGCGCCCCTGGCCGAGCCCAACCCGGCGCTGGGCATGCGCTCGATCCGGCTGTGCCTCAAGGAGCGCGACCTCTTCAAGACCCAGCTCCGCGGGCTGCTGCGCGCCTCGCCCTACGGCAAGATGCGCCTCATGTTCCCGATGATCTCGGGCGTCGGGGAGCTGCGCGAGGCGAAGGCGGTGCTCGCCGAGGTGACCGAGGAGCTGCGGCAGGAGGGCAAGCCGTTCGCCGCCGACATCCCCGTCGGCATCATGATCGAGCTGCCGGCCGCGGCCATGACCGCCGACCTCCTGGCGCGGGAGGCCGACTTCTTCTCCATCGGCACCAACGACCTCATCCAGTTCGCGCTCGCCGCCGACCGGGTGAACGAGCACGTCGGCTACCTCTACCGCCCGCTGCACCCGGCCATCCTGCGCATGGTCCGCTTCGTGGTCGACGCGGCCCACGCGGCCGGCATCCCGGTCGCGATGTGCGGCGAGATGGCCGGCGACCCGTCGCTCGCTCTCGTGCTGCTCGGCCTCGGCCTCGACGAGCTGAGCATGAACCCGACCGCCATCCCCCTCGTCAAGAGCATCATCCGCGGCCTGCCGGCGAAGGCCGCCCGCGACCTCGCGCTCAAGGTGCTGGACCTGCCGACCCCCGACGAGATCGAGGCCGCGGTGCGCGAGGTGATGTCGGCGCACTTCCCGGAGGAGATGCTGCGGGGGCGGGCGGAGGAGGGGTAGCGGGCGATGGCGGGGGCGGGCCGGGGTAGCCTCGCCGCGCTCGCGCTCGCGCTCGCCGCGCTCGCCGCGCTCGCCGGCGGCTGCGGCGCGGCGCCGCCCGCGTCGGCGCCGACGGTCGCGCCCGCGCCCGGCGGCGCCGCGTCCGCGTTCGCCGCGGACCTCGACCTCATCTGCCAGGCGCCGCGGCGGGCGGAGCTGCAGGGCGGCACGGCGGAGCAGCGGGCGGCCGCGATCAGCGCCTACGTCGAGGTCAACGTGCGGTCGGCGGAGGGGCGGGCGCTCTTGAACGCGAGCCCCGAGGAGCTCGTGCGCCGGCTGCGCGCGGCGGTCGAGCGCGCGGGCCTCGCGCGCTGCCCGTTGCTCGAGCTCGCCGGCGCGGCCGAGCCCGCGGCGCGCCCGGGCGCGGCCCCCGCC
>DASXVK010000811.1:0-7505 GCA_036504295.1 Polyangia bacterium | reverse complement strand
GGGGCCGCGCCAGCGGCCCGCACCGGGAGCGCTCGAGTGGCCAGCCCTAGCGCCGCGAGAGCGACGCGGTCAGGGCCAGCATCTGGTCCTTGGTCGCGAGCTTCAGCTTCTTGATGCGCGCCCGCTCGACCTGCTCCTCCGAGGTCAGCGCGACGTGCCCCTCGAGCTCGGCCAGCCGCGATTCGAGCCTGGCGTGCTGCTCCTTGAGCTGCGCCAGCACCTCGCTCGGCTCTTTCCCCCCCACCGCACGGCTCTCGACGGAACGCTCCATTGCGGCTCCATACCCGCGGCTCCGACGCCGCAGTATTACAGGGTAGCGCCCGCCACGCGACCCTGTCAAGGCGCGCCGGACGCAAAGCACACTCGATGGTGCATTATTTCAGCTACGTGCAACCCAGCGTACTCAGGGGTGATCCTGACGTATCAGTGCAGAAAACGGAGAAGCTGGCCAGCGGAAAGGAAACTTTGGATGCCTGAAAACGGCGCTCTACTTTGGCCGCTTCAGCTCGGCCTCGGAGGGCCGCACGTACGCCGGCGCGGCGCTCGCGAGGTCGGCGGGCCCGTCGGTCGCGAGCCGCTCGAGGCCGAGGCGGCCGATCTCGACCGCCCCGGGCGTGTCCTCGGCCCCGCTGGCACCCGCGAGCGCGGCGAAGCTCGCCAGCGGCAGCGCCGCGCGGAGCTCCGCGGCGTAGGTCGCGGCGCCGTCGCCGCACAGCAGCACCGGCGCCCCCGCCGCGACCGCGGCGGCGTGGCGCGCGAAGGCGGCCGGGCTCATCGCCACCTCCGGCGCCGCCGGCGCGGCGGCCGGCCCGCGGTAGAAGCCCCCGTACACCTCGCCCTTCTTGGCGTCGAGCACGGCGACGATCAGCCGATCCGGAGCGGCCGGCACCGCCCGCAGCGCCAGCGCCCGCAGCGACGAGCCGAGGACGAGCGGCAGCGCGGCGGCGAAGCACAGGCCCTTCGCCGTCGTGAGGCCGATGCGCAGCCCGGTGAACGAGCCCGGCCCCGCGCCGCAGGCGACGGCGCCGAGCGCCGTGACGGCGACCCCGGCGTCGCGCAGCGCGCCGTCGATGAGCCCGAGGAGCATCTCGCTGTGGGTGGTCACGAGCGCGTCGCGCCGGGCGAGAATCTCGACCGCGGGCGCGTCCGGGCCCGGGGTGCCGCGGACGACGGCGACGCTGCCGCGCAGCGTCGCGGTATCGATGGCGAGGAGATCCATCACCCGAGCAGGTACCGGCCCACGTCGTTGATGAGGGCGAAGATCATGAGCGAGACCACCAGCGCGAGGCCGACGTAGGCCGCGATGTCGCGCGTGCGCGGCGACAGCGGCCGCCGCCGGATCGCTTCCATGGTGAAGAGCAGCATGTGGCCGCCGTCGAGCAGCGGCACCGGCAACAGGTTGATGAGGCCGAGCGACAGGCTCACGCCGGCCATGACGCCGAGGTAGGAGTCCCAGCCCTTGCGCGCCGCGACCGCGGTGGTCCACATGATGGCGATGGGGCCGCCGACCGCGTCGCGCGACACCTCGCCCTGGGCCATGCCGCCGAAGATGCGCACGAGGCCGACGACCGCGGTGGTGGTGCGGCGCGCGGCGTTGGTCGCGGCGTAGGTGAAGCGCCCCTCGACCGGGACCGGCGGCTCGAAGTAGTACGGCATCGCCGGGTTCGCGCCGAAGACGACCTCGGTCTGGCGCTGCTTGTACTCGTCGATCTCGACGCGCTCGAGCGGCAGGAAGCTGCGCTCGTGCTCGCGGCCCGCGGCGTCGAGCCAGGCGATGCGGTGCGTCTCCTTCGGCCGGCGGGTCAGGTCGCGCTCGATCTTCTCGCGGTTGCGCAGCGGCTGGCCGTCGAAGCGCGTGAGACGGTCGCCGGGCTCGATCCCGAGCGCCGCGGCGGGCGACGCCGGGTCGACCTCGTAGACGTAGAACTCGCCCGAGGCGAGGCCGATGTCGTAGCGGCGCTTGCCCGGCCCCTCGCCGCGGGCCGGGTAGACGACCGCCGCGCGCGGCTGGTACTGGCGCACGTCGGCGAAGCCGAGGGTCGGCCGCGGCCGCAGGTACGCGACCGCGACCGCGGCGCCGCCCACCGCGCGCAGCCGCTCCTCGAGCTCGATGGCGCTCTTGATCTCGCGGCCGCCGATCGACGTGACCCGGTCGAAGGTCCGGATCCCGGCCTGCGCCGCCGGTCCCGCGGGATCCGCGATGCCGACCTGCGGGCGGTAGTAGTAGAGCGTGACGCCGATCTGGCCGACGGTCTTCGGCAGGCGGAAATCGTCGATCACCTGGGCCGGCCGCGGGGTGATGTAGCGGGTCAGCGACTCGCCGCCGCGGTCGATCGTGAAGCGCAGCGGCTTGCCGGCGCTGTCGCCGACGGTGCGGCGGAACTCGTCCCAGTAACGGATCGGCTCGCCGTCGATCGCGACGATGCGGTCGCCCGGGAGCAGCTGCCCGTCGGCGGGCTCGTCGTGCAGCACGTTGCCCATGATCGGTGGCCGCTCGACCGCGACCATGATGAAGAACAAGAAGTAGATGCAGGCCGGCAGGATGAGGTTCATCACCGGCCCGGCGAGCGCGATGAGGTAGCGCTGCCAGAGCGGCTTGTGCTGGAAGGCGCGCCCCTCGTCGCCGGGGCCGATCTCCTCGCCGGTGCCCTCGCCGAGCATCTTCACGTAGCCGCCGAGGGGGAACCAGGCGATGCGGTACTCGGTCTCCCCGCGCGTGAAGCCGAACGCCTTGGGGCCGAAGCCGAGGGAGAAGCGCAGCACCTTCACGCCGAAGAGCTTGGCCACCAGGAAGTGGCCCAGCTCGTGGACGAAGATGAGCACCCCGAGCAGCAGGGCGACCAGCAGCGCGACGCCAGGGCCGGACACGGGTAGCTTATAGCACAGGGGCGGCGGCGCGCCGCAGGCCGGAACGCACCGGGCGGCCCCGCGTGGTATAGTTGCCGGCCATGGCCAGTGAGTCCCAGACCCGCGACGGGCAGCAGCTGTCGTCGGAGGAGACCGAGGCCATCCTCAACGACCTCGAGCAGCGCATCGACCGCCTGAAGATCCTGTACGAGCAGTACTTCATGGGCATCGAGAAGCTCGAGCCGCAGGTGCCGCGCAAGGAAGTCACGCGCATCATCAACAACCTGACGAAGAGCCAGATCCGCAACACCGGCCTGCGCTTCCGCTACCGCACGCTCGTCCAGCGCTGGAACCTCTACATCACCCGCTGGAACCGCATCCTGCGCGAGATCGAGAACGGCACCTACGAGCGGGATGTGCTCCGCGCGCAGCGCAACATGGCGAAGCGCGGGGTCGAGTTCCCGGCCGCCGAGCTCGGGGTGAAGCCGAAGCGCAAGCGCCCGGGCGACGTGGAGGAGGAGGAGATCGCCGGCGACGGCGTGCCCGCGGCCGATGGCGCCGCGGCGCCGGCCCCGGCCGCCGCGCCCCCGGCGCCGCCCGAGCCCGAGGAAGAGGCGCTGGTCATGGAGGCGGACCTGCCCGACGAGGGCGTGCTGGGCGACGAGCCGACGAAGCCGGTGCTGGCCCCGTCCCCGCCGCCGCGGCCGCCGGCCGTCGCGCGCTCCGCCCCGCCCCCGGCCGGCGTGCCCCCCGCCGCGCGCCCGCCCACGCCCCCGGCGGGCGTGGCGCCCGCCGCGCGCCCGCCCACGCCGCGGGCCGGGGTCGCCGCCGCCCGCCCGGGTGGCGCGACGCCGGGCGGCGTGCCCGCGGCGCGCCCGCCCGCGCCCGGCGCGATCGCCGGCGGCATGTCGCTCGATCAGGTGCAGACGCTCTTCCGCCGCCTGGTGCACGCGAAGAGGCTCTGCGGCGAGAACACCGACGGGCTCAAGCTGGAGTCGCTCGTCGCCACGATCAACAAGCAGGCGCCCAAGATCATGGCCGAGCACGGCTGCCGGCAGGTCGAGTTCACCGTCGCCATCAAGGGCGACAAGCCGATCCTCAAGGCGGTGCCGAAGAAGTAGCCGGCGCTCTCGACTAGGAGCGTGCGGGGAAATGCAACACGGAGACGCGGAGGCGCGGAGGACGATTCTGGATACTCAAGACCTTACTCCGTGTCCCCGTGCCTCCGTGTTGCATTTTCCCGGAGCCTGCTAGGCCTCCGCCACCCGCGACGGCGCATCCGGCGCGGGCGGCATCACGACGTCCTCGCGCCACAGCCGCTCCTCCACCGCCGCCAGCAGCCCGCGCGCCGTCTCTGGCTCGTTCGCCGTGATCGCGACCGCGCCGTGCTTGCGCGCGCGCTCGGCCGCTTCGCCCGGGGCGAGCAGGTCGGCCTTGTTGAACACCAGCAGCCGCGGGGTCTGGGCCAGGCCGAGGTCGTTGAGGATGCGCTCGACCGCCGTGATGTGGGCCTCGTAGGCCGGGTCCGCGGCGTCGACGAGGTGCACGAGGAGGTCGGCGTCCTCGAGCTCCTCGAGCGTGGCGCGGAACGCGTTCACCAGCTCCTTCGGCAGGTCGCGGATGAAGCCGACGGTGTCGGTGAGGATCACCTCGCGCTCGCGCGGGAAGCGCAGCCGCCGCGAGGTGGGATCGAGCGTCGCGAAGAGCTTGTCCTCGACGAGCACGTCGCCTTGCGTGAGCGCGTTGAGCAGCGTGGACTTGCCCGCGTTCGTGTAGCCGACGATCGAGATCACGGGCAGCGCGCGCCCCGTGCGCAGCGAGCGCCGCAGGGTACGGCGGCGGCCGAGCTCCTCGATCTGCTGCTCGAGGCGCTGGATCCGCTGGCGCGCGCGGCGCCGGTTGATCTCGAGCTTCGTCTCGCCCGGGCCCCGGCCGCCGATCCCGCCGGTGAGGCGCGACATCATCGTGTTCTTCTCGACGAGGCGCGGCAGCGTGTAGCGCAGCTGCGCCAGCTCGACCTGCACCTTGCCGTCGCGGCTCCTGGCGCGCTGGGCGAAGATGTCGAGGATCAGCATGGTCCGGTCGATCACCTTCAGCTCGGTGAGATCGCTCACCGCCCGGGCCTGCGAGGGGGTGAGGTCGGGGTCGAGGATCAGCACCTCGGCGCCGAGCTGATTGGCGCGCAGCACCACCTCCTCGAGCTTGCCGCGGCCGAGCAGCATGCGCGGGTCGGCCTCGGGGCGCCGCTGCTGGATCACGTCGAGGACGAGGACGCCCGCGGTGCGGCACAGCTCCTGGAGCTCGGCGATGCGGGCCTCGGCCTCGTGGGCGGCGCGGCCGATGGCGACGTGGACCAGCAGCGCCCGCGGCCAGCCCAGGTGGGCCCGGGTGTGATCGGTCGTCCGCGCGAACTCCTCCTCGAGGGAGGCGATGAGGGCGGCGAAGTCCACCTCGAGCGCGTGCAGCGGCCGCGGGGGATCGATCTGCCACAGGCGCCGCTCGGGCCCCGGCGGCAGGAGGTGCGCCGTGTACACCTGCGCGGCCCGGCCCGCGCCCGCGCCCGCCGCGTCGATGGCGGCGACGAGGTCGAGGCGCAGGTTCGTCAGGTCCGTGAGGTCGTCGCGCGTGAGCGGCTCGCCGCGCAGGTGCGTGTGCACGAGGCGCAGCCCGCGGAAGCGGCCCTGGCCGGCGCGGAAGCGGCCGACGTCGGGCAGCTCCAGCTTGTGCGCGTCGCCCACGACCACCGCCTCGATGTTGCCGCGGCGGTCGATGAGGATGCCGACCTGCCGCTCGATCTCGCTCGAGATCTCGCACAGGAACGTGCCGAGCTCCGGTGACACGATCTCGCGCGGTGACACGCGGCGTCGATAGACGCGCTCGATCATGCGGAGCTGGCTGGGCTTGAGTCCGAGGGTATTGCCGAGGGCTGACTGCAACGATGGGGCTCCCGATCTCTCAGGCGAATCGTAACCACCCTCGCGGGCGGCGCAAGCGTGAATGTCCCGTGACGCAGGCGAGGATAGTCTCGTATAATCACGGCGGCGAAGGGAAACGTTACGACGGTGAACACTCCCATCGGGTATCGCGTGCTGCTGGTCGACGCCGACGAGCACGGGTTGGCCCCCGAGCTCATGGCCGCCAAGCGCGCCGACCTCGTGGTCGAGACGGTGCGCACCACGGCCGATGCCGTGCGCAAGATCGGGGAGGCGCAGTACGCCGCGGTCATCGCGGTCCACGGCGCCCCCGAGGTGGACGGCCTCGATCTGCTCACGCGCGTCGCCGCGGCGGGGCCGGACACGCTGCGGTTCCTCATCAGCCGCCCCGGCGCGGCGCTCACCGACGACCAGACCGACTCCTGCTTCCACCTCGCCGGCGCCGCCGCGACCGGCCAGAACGTGGCGACCTTCATCACCGAGGGGCTGAAGCTGCACCGCGTCGCCCGGGAGCACAAGGAGCTGGTCAAGAAGCTCGGCGGCGAGTTCGAGCGGCTGCGCAAGCGCGAGAAGCTCCTCGACACCGTGGTCCGTGAGCGCACCAAGGAGCTCGAGACCGCGTATCTCAAGCTCAAGGCCGCGAACCGCCAGGCGCTGCTCGGGCTCGCCGAGGCCATCGAGGCCAAGGACCCGTACACGAAGGGCCACTGCGGCCGCGTCGCCGCCTACGCGATGGCGCTCGCGCGCGAGTGCCACTACCCCGAGCACGACATGGAGTCGCTCGAGTTCGCGGCGTTCCTGCACGACATCGGCAAGATCGGCGTGCGCGACGCCGTCCTCCTCAAGCCGGGCCCGCTCGACGAGGAGGAGTGGAAGCACATGAAGATCCACCCCGAGGTGGGCTTCGAGATCGCGTCGAAGATCGACATGCTCAAGCCCACCATGGCGGCCATCCGCAACCACCACGAGCGCTGGGACGGCAAGGGCTACCCCGACGGCATCGCCGCCGAGGACATCCCGCTCTCCGCGCGCGTCGTGTGCGTGGCCGACTGCTTCGACGCGATGGCGACGGACCGGCCCTACAAGCGCGCCCTCACGCTCGAGGAGTGCCTCGCCAACCTGCAGAAGAGCCGCGGCGTGCAGTTCGACCCGCAGCTCGTCGACCTCTTCGTCGAGCGCCGCATCGGCGAGCTCTTCATGTACTAGCGCTACGGCGCGAAGGTGCCGAGGTTCGTCAGCGCGAAGGGCGCGGCCACCGGCGCTCCTGCCGCGCCGCCCATGGTGAAGGGTACGAGCGCGGTCGCGTTGACCTCGCCGTCGGCGACGAAGAGGCCGTAGAACTGGCCGCCGCGGCGGTCGTAGGCGAGATCGAGCAGGCGCGTCTTCGCCCCGAGCCCGGTCGGCAGCGCGGGGCGGCCCGCCTCGGCCAGCGCCGGGGCCGCCGTGAGCTCGACGATGACGTCGGCGCCGCTGCCGGCCGCGAGCGCCACGTAGAGCCGCGTCGCGTCGGCCGCGCAGGCGCGCACGAACGTGCCGCCCGCGAGCGTGAGCGGGCCGCGGTC
Organism: Polyangia bacterium; assembly: GCA_036504295.1. GTDB lineage: Bacteria > Myxococcota_A > Polyangia > JACRCY01 > JACRCY01 > DASXVK01. The sequence continues at coordinate 163 of DASXVK010000811.1, read as the reverse complement.
CGTCGCGAGGTCCGCCGGATCGTAGGCGTGCACCGTCGGCGCGCCGCGCTCGCCCACGACGACCAGGCCCTGGAAGAGGCAGGCCTCGCTCGCCTGGTAGGCGAGATCGGCGACCTTCGTCGGGCCGGCCGCGGGGTCGGGGCGCGCGTCGAAGCGGTACAGC
>DASXVK010000810.1:0-7839 GCA_036504295.1 Polyangia bacterium | reverse complement strand
CGGCGTCTGCTTCCTCATGGCGCCGCACTACCACGCGGGCCTGCGCCACGCCATGCCGGTGCGGCGGGCGCTGCGCACCCGCACGATCTTCAACGTCCTCGGGCCGCTCGTGAACCCGGCCGCGCCCGCGTGGCAGGTCGTCGGCGTCTACGACCCGGCCCTGTGCGTGCCCATCGCCCGCACCCTCGGGCTGCTCGGCTGCGAGGCGGCCCTGGTCGTGCACGGGGCGGGGCTCGACGAGATCGCGCTCCACGCCCCGACGCAGGCGGCGCTGTGGCGCGGCGGCGAGGTGCGGGAGCTCACCCTCACGCCCGCCGACGCCGGGCTCGCGGAGCACCCGCTCGCGGCCCTCGCGGGGGCGTCGCCGGAGGAGAACGGCGCCTGGCTGCGGGCGCTGCTCGGCGGCGGCGGCGCGCCCGCGCACGTCGCGGCGGTCGCGCTCAACGCCGGCGCGCTGCTGTGGATCAGCGGCCGGGCCGCGGATCTGCGGGAGGGCGCGCGGCAGGCGCTGGAGGTGCTGCGCGCCGGCACCGCGCTCGCCCGGCTCGACCGGCTGGTGGAGCTGTCGCGTGCCTCCGATGCTTGACGCGATCGTGGCGCGGACGCGCGCGGACCTGCGCGCGCGCATGGCCGCGCGGCCGCTCGCGAGCTTCGCCGCCGGCCTCGCGCCGTCGGACCGCTCCCTCGAGGCGGCGCTGCGCCGGCCGCGCACCGGCTTCATCCTCGAGTGCAAGCGGGCGTCGCCCTCGCGCGGCGTGCTCTGCGCCGACTTCGATCCCGTAGCCCTCGGCCGCGCCTACGGGCCCTTCGCCGACGCCATCTCGGTGCTCACGAACGAGCCCTTCTTCGGCGGCCGCCACGAGGACCTCGCGGCGGTGCGCGCCGCGGTGCCGCTGCCGGTGCTGTGCAAGGACTTCGTCGTCGATCCCTACCAGGTGTACGAGGCGCGGCGCCACGGCGCCGACGCGGTCCTGCTCATGCTCTCGGTCCTGGGCGACGAGGAGTACCGGCGCTGCGCCGCGGCCGCCGCGGAGCTCGGGCTCGACGTGCTCACCGAGGCGCACACGCCGGCGGAGCTCGACCGCGCGCTCGCGCTGGGCGCGCGCGTCATCGGCCTCAACAGCCGCGACCTGCGCACCCTCGCCGTCGACCACGCGACGGTGCGCGCGCTCGCGCCGCGGGTGCCTGCCGGCCCGGTCGTCGTCGCGGAGTCGGGCGTCCACGGCCACGCCGACGCCCGCGGCCTCGCCCCGCTCGCCGACGCCCTGCTCGTCGGCAGCGCCCTGTGCGCCGCGCCGGACGTCCCGGCGGCGGTGCGCGAGCTCGTCTTCGGCCGCGTGAAGGTGTGCGGCCTCACGCGCCCCGCGGACGCGGCGGCCGCGTGGGCGGCGGGCGCCACGCACGGCGGCCTCGTCTTCGCGCCGGGCTCGAAGCGGCAGGTCGACGGCGCCACCGCGGCCCGCGTGCGGGCGGCGGCGCCGCTGCGCTGGGTCGGCGTCTTCGTCGACGCGCCCGCCGCGACGATCGCGGCGCACGCCCACGCGCTCGGGCTGGCGGCGGTGCAGCTCCACGGCGACGAGCCGCCGGCCGCCGTCGCCGCGCTGAAGCCCCTGCTGCCGCCCGGCTGCGAGGTGTGGAAGGCGGTGCGCGTGCGCGACCGGGCGCCGCGCCGCGCCGAGACCGGCGCCGACCGGCTGCTCCTCGACACGTGGCAGCCCGGCGCCCCGGGCGGCACCGGCCGCGCCTTCGACTGGGAGGTCGTGCGGGCCCACCCCGAGCGCGGCGACCTCGTCGTCGCCGGCGGGCTCGGGCGCGACAACGCGGCGGCGGCGGACGCGCTCGGCGTCTGGGCCCTCGACGCCAGCTCCGGCCTCGAGGAGGCGCCGGGCGTGAAGAGCGCCGCCCGCATGGAGGCCTTCTTCGCGGCGCTGCGCGGCCCGGGCCGGGCCCCGCGCGCACAGGAGTCAGCATGAGGACGAGCGGGCGGTTCGGCGACTTCGGCGGGGCCTTCGTCCCGGAGATCCTGGTGCCCGCGCTCGAGGAGCTCGAGGCCGCGTTCGAGGACGCCCAGGCCGATCCCGCGTTCCGGCGCGAGCTCGACGAGCTCCTGCGCGACTACGCCGGCCGCCCGACGCCGCTCTACGAGTGCCGCAACCTCGCCCGCGGCGCCCGGGCGCGCATCGTCCTCAAGCGCGAGGATCTGCTGCACGGCGGCGCCCACAAGACGAACCAGGTGCTCGGCCAGGGGCTGCTCGCGCGCCGCCTCGGCAAGCGGCGCCTCATCGCCGAGACCGGCGCCGGCCAGCACGGGGTCGCGACCGCGCTCACCGGCGCGCTGCTCGGCCTCGAGACGCAGGTCTACATGGGCCAGAAGGACGTCGAGCGGCAGGGGCTCAACGTCTTCCGCATGCAGATGATGGGCGCGCGCGTGATCCCGGTCACGGCCGGCTCGGCCAGCCTCAAGGACGCCATCAACGAGGCCCTGCGCGACTGGGCGGCCAGCTACGAGACCACCCACTACATGCTCGGCACGGTCGCGGGGCCGCACCCGTTCCCGACGATGGTGCGGGAGTTCCAGCGGGTCATCGGCCGCGAGGCGCGGGCGCAGGTGCTGGCGCGCTACGGCCGCCTGCCCGACGCCGCCGTCGCCTGCGTCGGCGGCGGGTCGAACGCGATCGGCCTCTTCGCCGACTTCGTCGACGACGCCGGCGTGCGGCTCATCGGCGTCGAGGCGGCCGGCCACGGGCTGCACACCGGCAAGCACGGCGCGACGCTCGAGCGCGGCCGCCCCGGCATCCTGCACGGCACCGTCAGCTACGTGCTGCAGGACGAGGACGGCCAGATCCACGAGAGCCACTCGGTGTCCGCCGGCCTCGACTACCCGGGCGTCGGGCCGGAGCACGCCCACCTGCAGGCGACGGGCCGCGCGACCTACGTCGGCGTGACCGACGCGGAGGCGCTCGCCGCCTTCGCCGCGCTCGCCCGCGCCGAGGGCATCATCCCGGCGCTCGAGTCGGCCCACGCCGTGGCCCACGCGCTCACGCTCGCGCGCGCCGCGGAGCGGGAGGAGATCCTGCTCGTGAACCTCTCGGGCCGCGGCGACAAGGACATGCTGCACGTGCAGAAGCTCCTCGGGGAGGAGGCCGGGCGATGACCCGCTACGAGCGCCTCTTCGCGGCCGCGGCGGCCGCGCCCCGCGGCGTCTTCGTGCCCTTCGTGATGCTCGGCGACCCCGACCTCGCGCTGAGCCGCCGCATCCTGGGCGCGCTCGTCGCGGGCGGCGCCGACGCCCTCGAGCTGGGGCTGCCCTTCTCCGACCCGGTGGCCGACGGCCCCGTGATCCAGGCGGCCGGCGTGCGCGCGCTCGGCGCCGGCGTCCGGACGCGGGACTGCTGGGCGCTGCTGCGCGAGCTGCGCGCCGCCGCGCCCGAGGTCCCAGTCGGCCTGCTCGTCTACGCGAACCTCGTCGTCAACCACGGCGTGGACGCGTTCTACGGCGCGGCGGCCGCGGCCGGCGTGGACTCCGTGCTCGTCGCGGACGTGCCGACGCTCGAGGCCGCGCCGTTCGTCTCCTCCGCGACCCGCCACGGCATCGCGCCCGTGCTCATCGCCCCGCCCAACGCCAGCGACGAGCGGCTCGCCGTGATCGCGCGCCTCGGCCGCGGCTACACCTACGTGGTCACGCGCGCCGGGGTCACCGGCGCCGACGAGGCGCTGCGCGGCGGGCAGGAGCGCCTGCTCGCCCGCCTGCGCGCCCTCGGCGCCCCGCCGCCGCTGCTCGGCTTCGGCATCTCGCGGCCGGAGCACGTGGCCCAGGCCATCGCGGCCGGCGCGGCCGGCGCCATCAGCGGCTCGGCCGTGGTCGCCCACATCCCGCGCCTCGCCCACGACCCCGAGGCCCTGCTGGCGGAGCTGCGGGCGTTCGTCGCCCGGATGCGGGCGGCGACGGTCACCGCCGCGAGCCCGGCCGCCGCGGCGGAGTAGCGCCCCGCCACCAGACCATCCCACCCTCCCGCGCGCGTGATATGGTGCGCCCGCACGACGAGGAGGTGCACGGGTGCGCGTTCTTCCCTGGCTCTCGGTGGTGATGCTCGGGCTCGCGGGCTGCGGCGGCAGCGGCGGCGCGGTCGCCGCCGATGCGGCGGTCGCGGCCGACGCCGGCGCCGACGCCAGCAAGGCGGCGGCGTGCGCGGCCGCCTTCGGCGCCGAGCTGACCGCCAGCTTCGGTCGTGTCGACGGCACGGTGCTCGCGGTGGTCGGCCCCGCCGACACGCAGTGCCCGAAGCCGAACAGCGACCACCTCGTCATCCAGGTGATGATGCACGGCGCGGCGTACCGCATGGTCGTCAACGTCCGCTCGAACACCGCGGATCCGCGGGTGCTCCTCGACACCGTGGACGCGCCGCTCGCCGGCCCGGCCTGGGCCGAGGGCTGGCACACCGACGCCCAGCTCGATTACGTGACGACCCTCGGGGTGCACGCCGACGCCTTCACCCCGCACGCGATGAACGAGCTCGTCAGCCTCGTCACGGCCCAGATCGCGATCGGCGCGCGCATCTCGGTGTTCGCGACCAGCACGGGTGGGAGCTACGCCGACAGCACCCACCTCGTGCACCGCAACCGCTCGAACGCGGACGGCGCCATCGTGCTCGACCCCGACGGCGCGAGCCCGCGCTATCTGCTGTTCCGCTTTCCTGATCAGTCGTTCTGACACCTGCCGAGCCCTCCGGCACCCCCAGAACGATGTTCGGCGATACCGAACGTGTTCTTACTCGGGTACTAGCAGTGCGCGGGCGTTTGTGGTATTTTCCCTCTTGACCGTGTCGCACCGGGGCGCCGCGGTCGCTCTCAGGGGTGACGCTCGCGGTCGGGGCGGTCCCTCGGCGGTCCGGTAGCACTGGCACCACGGTCTCGTCTCGCCCGGCGGCTCGGTCGGTTCGACGTTCCTCCCCCCCAGCGTCGAATTGGGCGTGGTCGCCGGGCGTTTTTTGCGTCCACCTTGCCGCGCCGCGCCAGAGTGGCGATACTGCGGCCATGCGGCGCAGCGTGACGCTCTTCGCTCTCCTCACGACCGTGGGCTGCGGGCCGACCGACACCGGGGCCGAGATCGACGCCGCCGCGCGGGATGCGGGCGCCCAGGTGGACGCTCCGGCCTGGGACGCCACCCCGTGGGACGCCACCATCTGCGAGGACGTGGTCGACGTCGTCTTCGTCCTCGACGTCTCCAGCTCGATGGAGTTCATCCTCGACAAGCTCGAGGCGGAGATCGACTCGGTGGTGACGGCGGCGGCCGGGCTCGCGCCCGACCCGCACTTCGGGCTCATCGCCTTCGTGGACAACTACAAGCTCGACGACACCGGGCCGCTCGCGGGCGGCGTCGTGCACACCGCCGGCGCGACGCTCAAGACGGCGTTCCGCTACTACAAGACCACCTACACCACCCCCAACCGCAACCCCGGCGACGGCCCGACCGGGCCGACCATGCAGAACCCGATCTGCGAGGAGAACTCCGTCGACGCGCTCTACGCGGCGGCGTCGAGCTTCCCGTGGCGCGACACCGCCACCCGCGTCGTCATCCTCGTCACCGACGACACCTTCCTCGAGCGGCCCGACAACTACGGCGATCGCGACGGCGACGGCCTCACGGACAAGACCGACTTCCCGCGCGAGGGCGACTACCCGGCGCTCTACACCATGCCCGAGGCCGTCGACGCGCTGCGGGCGAAGCGGACGCGGGTCTTCTCCTTCACGCGGCTCACCCCGCCGGGGCCGCTGTCGCTGACGAAGTGCGGCACCGGGCGGCGGCTGCCGTGGGCCGCGGTCTCCAATGGCTGGAGCACGCCCTACAACGGGCAGGAGCCGATCCCGGTGCGCACCGACGGCAAGAACTTCGACATCGAGAAGGTCCGCGCCGGGCAGCTCTCGCTGTCGGCGACGATCAACGAGGTCGTGCTGCAGAGCTACTGCGACCCGCCGATCCTGTGACCCTGCCGGAGCTCGTCGTCAGTCGACTGCGCCCCGCGCGCGTTCGTCGAATGCGACCAGACCGCAGCGGCGCCAGCCCTCCCGGAGCAGCCAGGTCTTTGCCCGCCGTGTCGGTGGCGGCTCATCCGGCGGCAGCGCCCAGGGCGGCCGCGGCCCTCGCCACCCGTCGAACCAGTACCCCGAGGCGCACGGGTCGAGGCACTGCGCGCCGCGGACGGCCTTGCGCCAGTTCTGGACCACGTCGACGATCGCATTGCGCGTCTCGCGCGGCGTCCGCAGCGCCCGCGCGTGATAGCGGTCGCCCCAGACCCGCCCGCGGTGGCCGAGGGCGCGGTTCAGGGCCTTGGCGCTGCGGATGGCGAAGCCGTGCAGGCCGCGGACGAGGGCGGCGCGGTCGCTCGCCTCGACGATGAGGTGCAGGTGATCGCCCTGCACGCTGAAGTGGACGATGCGGAAGTCGGGGCGTTGCGCGCGCCGAATCGCAGCCTCGAGCGCGTTGAAGGGCGCGCCGTCGCGGAGCGAGGCAACGTCGGCGCACGCGCGCAACGTGACATGCACGGGGTGGCGGCCGACGTGGGGTGGCCGCGTGACATGCGGCACGCGGGCGCGGTCACCGGTGCGCTTGCGCCCGGCGCCCGGACGCTTGCCGCCCCAACCGGAGGTGCGCGGAAGCTCGAGCTGAGCGAGGCGTCGTCGCATGGGTGACTCGTGATCTTGATTCGGCATATATTGTAGGCACGCTGCTCTCCCGCGTCAACCCCCGGAGGCGGGCGTCGCACTATCCCTGCGGTGCACCCCAACCCGGCAACAAGCTGAGAATCAGGCCCTCGTCCTCAACCGGCTCGCCGAAGGTCACGTCGGAGCCCTTCTGCTCGACGGCCATCGTGATCATGAGGGGCCGCACGTCGGGGCCCGTGACGGTCGCCATTACGCAGCGCGGGGCACCTTCGCGTGCCGGGACCCGGGCGAGCCCCCGCGCGCCCCCACTCAGCGGTGGCGCTTCTTCGGCGCCGCAGGCTTGGGCCGGGTCGGCGGCGTCGCCGGCTTGAGGAGCTTCGCGGCGCGGGCGCGGACCTTCGGGTCCTTGTCGGCGCGGGCCGCCTGGCGCAGCAGCGGCAGGGCGGGGCCGCCGATGTCCGCCTTGAGCAGCGCGGCGGCCTTGTGCTGCGTCTTGTCGCTGCCGAGGGCGCGGATGGCGTTGCGGATGAGGACCGGGCGGCGCGCGTAGCCGCCGCCGAAGTGGATCGCGGCGCGGTAGGTCTCGAGGCCGTCGGACCAGAAGCCCTTGTCGAAGTAGAGGCTGCCGAGCAGGTACCAGAGGTACGCGTTGCGCGGGGACTCGCGGCGCAGGTGCTGCAGCCCGGCGATCGCCTCGTCGGTGTGGCCGGCACCGATCAGCCCCTTCACCTGGGCGAGGGTCTTCGCCACCGGCCGGGGCGCCGGCGCGGCCGCGGGCGCCGGGCGGGCCGGCGGGTCGATACGGGACTCGTCGACCGGGACCGCCGGGACCGGCGCGACCGGCTCGGCGCGCTCCTCGGGCGGGGCGTTGTCCTCGGCGGCGGCGCCGGCGGGGGCGGTCGCGGGCGCGGCGGGCGCGGCGGCGGCCGGCGCCGTAGCGGGCGCGGCGGCCGGCGCCGTGGCCGGCGGCGCGGTCGGCGGTGGCGCAGGCGGCACGGCGGGCGGGGGCGCGGGCACGGGTGGCGGCGCGGCGACCGGTTCGGACGGCGGTGCGGCGGCTGATGGCGGCGCGAGCGCAGCGTCGGTACCCGGGGCGGGCAGCCCCTCGATGCGCAGGGCGCCGCTCTCGTAGAGCAGCCACCCGCTGCCGCCCAGGACCGCGAGGAAGAGGAGCGC